>JAAYNH010000018.1 GCA_012520945.1 Treponema sp.
AAATTTCAATAAAACACCATTATTCTATATAAAAAATTCATAATTTTTAGTAGAAAACTCGAAAAAAATGTATTAAAATTAAAGAAATTTTATGAATTTTGGATGGAAAAATGAATAAAAAAGCTAAAAAATCACCTTTAGTTCACAGAAATTCTTTTGAAGAAATTCCAGAAAACTATATTTCTTCAAAAGAATTGACGATAGTTGAAGCAAGAAAATTGCTTCCTGAAAATATGAAACATCTTGACCTAAATCCTCGTGAATATAAGTTTCTTGCGGTATATTGTTCTAATAATTTTGATGCAGTAGAAGCTGCAGAAAAGGCAGGATATGTAGAAAGAACGCATGCAAAATATCGGGCAATTGCCTATTCCCTGCTCCAGAGAAAAGAAATTATTGAAGCAATAAGAATCTATATAGACACCATAATTCAGCCATATAAAGATAGATTAGAGCTTGAATTGTTGAATATTTATTATAGACGGGCTACTTATTCAATATCAACTTTCTTAGATAATAATTTTAATTCATTACCGATAAAAGAAATAGATAAAGAATGGTTATGTTGCATAGATGGAGTAAAAAATACAAGATTCGGACCAGAATATATACTTCCAAATAGAGACCTTGCCCTGCAAGCCCTTTACAGATTCATTACCGGCCAGGACATAAATGCTTCAACCTTACTTCCAGATGAAGCCCAGAAAAAAATGAAAATAATATTCAACAACGTAATAAAATTGAATAAGAACGTATCACCTAAAAATATAAAAAAGAAAACTAAATGATGAGTATCAGATATAAAAAAGTAGATAAATATATAAAAGTATAATAAAATAAATATTGAAAAAAAGGGTTGAGAATTAGCGGAGATTATTAAAAATACAAAAATAAATAGATAACTCTGATAATTTTTAATAACTTAATCTTATAATAAAGAAGGAAAGAAAAATGAAACCAGATGAACTTTTTGAGGAAATTAAAAGAACTCAATATATCAAGACAGGTGATTCTGTAGATTATGCCGTAAAAGTCTATGATGATGAAAAAAGAATCAGATTGCTTTTTCAAGAATCAGATGGAAATGCTGATTGGAGAAATAATCTCGACTTTCCAATTAAACCTTATAAAAATCAAGAAAATACTTTGTGGTTTGCTAAAGGTTGGGCATTGGCATATAAATCAGCAAATGAAGAAATTATGTACAAAGTGATAAATGCCATAAATTATCATCCTGATTATGATGTAGAAGTCTGTGGCTGGTCATACGGTGGAGCAATTGCCTTGCTTGCAGTTGAGGACCTTCATTATCGGACAGGTATAAAAAGTATTGTTACAACTTTTGGAGGACCGAAACCTTTATTTGGAAAGAAAACGAAGGATTATGTTCTTTCATGCTGTAAAGAAGTTAATCAATATTGTCATAAAAATGATATAGTTCCGACTTTACCACCTTTCATTGGTTATGAAATGGCAAAGAAAGTTTCAGTTGGAAAATGGAAACCGTTTGGGAAATTGAATCCTTGGAAATGGCATACAATTTATGGAGACAAAACGCTTTATGATAAGTTATAAACTTATTATTCTTTTGTTATCAATCATTATTATGGTTTATGCTTATTTTCATGATTGGACAAAACCATGAGTATTTTAATATGTTATGTTTTGATGATTATAGGCGCCGGAATCTCAATTAGTGAGTTTAGAGCAGATGATTTTATTTATAATATTATTATCAAGCTCTTTAAGTTTCTGATTGAAATGGTGCTTATAGTCACAGCATATACAATATATTTATCTTGAAGGAGAATAAATTATGTCAGTAATTAATTTTGATTATCAGACAGAGGTGAAAACCAAGCAGGGACCCAAGGATGTTTTTGCTACCAAGAAAGCGGTAATCATTTACAATGCAGATGGTACTATTTATGGTGAAGCAAGGGTCAAAAGAGAAAGTGATTTTAATTTCAAAGCTCTTTTGAAAATTGCTCTTGAACGTTCAGGTTCAAAAATCGAAATTGCATAAGGAGAAAAATATGCCGAATAAATACTTACTTTTAATGAATGAATCAGAAAAAGCTGAATTCAAAGCTATTCAAAGAAAAGACGATGAAGTAATGTCAAAGTTTTGGAAAGATATGTCAAATTTTTATAAGGAAAAAGCTTTGAATCTTACTATTGAGGAAGCGCTTAAATGAATGTAAAAATAAAATTGGTTGAAGGTGGAATACTTCCAGAATATAAGACTTCAGGTAG
>JAAYNH010000019.1 GCA_012520945.1 Treponema sp.
AATTATTATCAAAATCCTTGGTTGTATAAAAAAATTGCACGTTTTAATGGTATTAAAAATCCTGATCTTATAATTTCAGGAACAAGTATAGAAATTCCAGCAAAATAAAGATGCAATTTTTAAATCCTGTATTCGCAAAAATCTCTTTATTCATTATTATTGTTATATTATGGCCGTTGAGTTTGTGTTCATGTAATGAATATAAAAATCAAATTGAAACTTTTGTGAATGCTCTTGAAAACCTTGATATAGGAAATAAAGTTGAGGCAGTTTCTCAATTTAATTCTTTAGCTTCTCAAAAATTTCATATTGTTACGCAATTAGCTAAAACACAACTTGAAAAATTTTCTGAGCAAACTCATTTACCGTTAAATGATATTACATCTTTAGTTGCAAATAGAGACTATGGTAAAGCTGTTGTTTTATACGATGAGTTTATTGAAAAGCAAAAAATTAATTTTGGAATAGATGAATCCACTGCTTTAGCTTTGTCTTCAAATGAATTTTTAAGTGATGCCGGAAAACTATGCCTTTATGGTAAAACAGATTTTGTTCAAATGGCTGAAGTTTGGCACAAAGCATTTTATATTGCAAATGAAAATAATAAAGACAATTGCTTTTTTTTGCTTTTTTACGCCGGGCGGCTTTATGACAGAGCTGGGGAGCAGTTTAGAGATGTAAGCCTACAGTGTTTTTTTGACGCTATGGATTTTGCTCAAAATGATACTAACATAGATAGTGCATTGTATTATTTTCTTAATATCTCAATGAAAAAGTCATTGAAAGATGTTGTGCTAAATATTGAGCAATATTATTTTCAAGCAAAAAATCATTTTTGGTATTCGCAATTTTTTGATAACTTGTCACGAAGACTTTTATCTGAAAAATTATATGACGAATATTTACGCATTTTTTCAGTTATAAAAAATATTGATGATAATGAAACTGTTGCAAAATTTGCATACGTCTGTGGACGACTTGTTGAGGAAAATTATTTATTAGATAAAAATCTCTGTGCAAATGATTTTTTTGAAACTGCTTTTGAAAAATCATATTTTCAAAATTATTACCATTTTGTTTCAGGAGTAAAACTTGGAAAAAATTTTTCTTTACAAGATAGTTTTCTTAATATAATAAATTTAAATGATAATAAAGATTTAAATTCAATTACACAAAATATTGATGTTTCAAAAAAAAATGTTAACATATTTTTAAAAATAATTGATAAGCTTTTTGAAAAAGAAATGGAACAATGGATTTTTACTTTACTTAATGAGAATATTTTCATACTTTCAGAAAAGCAATTTTTAGACATAAAAAAAAAACTTTCACATTTGGCAAAAACTAAACCTATGTGTGCGGTATATTCAATTCGCTTAGCAAGTGCATTTGTACGTTCAAGAACAATAAATGCTCACTCAGAGGTGTTTAAGTTTTTTTATCCAAAATTTTATTCAAAATATGTTTTAGATTCATGTAAAAAATTTTCTATTGATGAAAATATGATATTTGCATTAATTCGTAGTGAAAGTTTTTTTGATGCATCGATTCGTTCATCAGCTGGAGCAATCGGTTTAACACAACTTCTTCAAAGTACTGCAAACGATGTTGCACGAAAATTAAAATGGTCAGAATTTAATTTACTTGATGCTCATACAAATGTGCTTTTTGGCACATACTATCTTTCAGAAATGCTTCGTCGTTATGATGGAAATTTTCTTTGTGCTTTTTTTTCATACAATGCAGGAATTAACAATGTTCGTAATTGGAAAAAAACATATGGCTTTTTGAGTCAAGATTTATTCCTAGAAACACTTCCTTTTTCTGAAACAAGAGAATACGGTCGTAAGATTGTAAGTGCAACATGTGTATATGAATTTTTGTATGAAAAAAAATCTCCGGAAAATACTTTAAAAAACTTTTTTTAATTATTATCTTTAATTTCTATTTTATGTAAATTTCTTTTTTGAAAAATTTTTTCAGGCATTAATGCAAGCATAATAATGGGTATAATGTATGGTACGGATAAAAAAATAGTTGGTGGAATAGTCATTCCAAAACTTGCTCCTTGTAATTTTATGCTTAATAATTCACTGAGTGAAAAAATAATTGATGCTATAATTACACCTCTAATTTTTTTATGACCAAGGAAAACACATGCAATGGCAATCCAACCCATACCACTTGAGATATTGGGTACAAAAGAACCTAGTTTAAATGCTTTTAAACTTCCCGCAATGGATGCCATTGTAGCAGGAATCACCCAGGATAAAATTCTATATTTACCGGGATTAATTCCAAAACGTATCAAAACATCAGAATCACTTCCGGTAATTTTAATACGCATTCCCCATTTTGTCCAAGTGAGTGCAATCAGAACGATAATGACTGTAAAAAAACCGAAACTTGTTGATATGTTTTTTACAAAAAAGAATTCATTAGGAATTGTTTCTATAAAATCAGTGAAAGCAATAACGCCTCTTGTGTTAAAAAATATAGACGATAAAATTGAAATTAATCCGGTTACAAAAAGATTAACTGCTAGTCCTGTTAAAAAAGGATTTGCTCCGGTACGTTCTGTAAAATGCGCAACAATAAAAATAAATAATGCACATACTAAAGCGGATAATAATAAAGCAACTGTAGAACTGTGAAAAATAATTCCGAAACATAATGTAAGAAATGCACTCAAGTTTAATATACCTTCAAGGAAAACTGCCATAACACCTGCATATTCGCTTATAAGTGCACCAACTGAAACAAGTAATAGAGGTGTGTATGTTGAAAAAAAAGTAGATATAATCATTTTATATTTTTCCTTTTGTTTAGAAAATTATTCCATTTCATGATTTTTATTTTACTTTCATTTTTTGAAATGAAAAACTTTGCACTAATTGTAAAAAATATAATTGCTTGAATTAAACTATTTGTATCAAACGAAAAATTAAAAATCATAGCTGTATAATCTCCTGCGGTGAAAATAAATGACATAAGAAGTGTTGATGGAATTAAAAGTAGAGGGTTGTTTATTGCAATTAATGACATTGCAATTGCGTCCCAATTCATGTTGCTGTAAAACCCACTGTGACAAGTATGATAATTTCCGGTTACTGCAAAAAAACCTGCAATGCCATGTAACATTCCTGAAAGGAACATTGCAGAAATTGTAATGAGTTTTGTGTTGTAACCACAATATTGTGCAAATTCAAAACTGTGCTCACACAAGCAAAGTTGTTTTCCAAAATATGTATGATAAAGCAAATAGTAAACAAAAAAACAAAGAGCAATTGCAATGAAAAAAGTATAATTAAATGGTGAAGGAGGCATTATTAGTTTTATAAAATGATTTTCAGCAATTGTCTTTGTTGCTAAAAGGTTTTTGCTTGTGTCACGAAAAGGTCCTGAAATTGCATAATCAATAAAGGGTATGATTGCAGCGGAAATTAAAAAACTACTTAAAAGCTCATTGATATTTTTGTATGCTTTAAGAAAACCCGAAATGGCGGCAATGAGTCCGGATACAACGCTACAAATTAAAAGTGCAACAAAAAATGAAAAATTTGAATTTTGTAAAAGTAAAGCACATAAAAAACCGGAAACATATATTTGAGCTGCTCCACCTAAATTCATATTTCCGCTTTTAATGGCAATTGCACAACCTAAGCTAGCAAAAAGAAAAATTGTTGTGGTATTTAAAAAAGTGCCAACGTAAAACTTTGAAGAAAAAATACCGGTAAAAAAAGTGTTGATTGCTTTGATTGGATTTGGACTAGCCAATGCAAAAATTGTAAGGGTTAAAAACAACGCGAGTGTAAGAGAAAATAAAGAATGAAAATATAAAGGTATTTTTCTTTTTTTCATGATGTGCCTTGAATATTATTTGTGGATAAATATCCACCTGATAAGTATAACAAAATGTCACTGCATGATGCAATGTGATACTCAGAGGAAGTTAATACTAAAATGGCGGTGCCGTTATCTGCTAAATGACGTAATTTTATTGCAAGATTTTTCGAAGAATTAAAATCAAGACCTTGCATCGGTTCTGAAAGAATGAGTAGATTTGGTTTTCGTGCCATTTCGCGTGCTAGAATTAATCGTTGCAACATACCACCGGATAAACTTGAAACAGTAGCTTTTAATGTTGTATTAATATTGTTTTCAGAAATAATTTTTTTTGCAAAGTACTCATTGCTTTTGTTAGTATTATAAATTGAAAGCAATTCTAAAACAGAAATATGAGGACTTGATGAACGTTTTATTCTGTCATAACTAACAATACCGGTTCCTTTATGACGTAAAATTCTTGGACTTAATGATGAAACTTTTTTGCCGTGAAAATATATATTCCCAATAAACGGTATTTTTTTAATACCTGTTAGAAGCTCTTCTAATGTTTCCATTCCACTTTCACGTTGTCCGACAATCGTTGTTATGTGTTTAGATTTAACAGAAAAATTAAGGGAAAATATTGCAGTACTGTTTATAGGTCTAGCCGTAACATTTTTAAAGTTAAGTAAAACAGATTCTTGCACAGTACTATCAACAGAAGTTAAAAAGTCATCTTCATTTTCTTTAGCAGGTTCGATTTTATTTTTGCCGAAAATTTCATTTAAAATTATTGATTCGGAAATTTTATCTTTTTTTGCATAAAATTGTTTTGTAAGATTACCGTTTTTTAAAATAGAAATTGTATTAGCATATAAAACTGCTTCACGAACATTATGTGTAATTAAGATAATTCCTAATCCGTTATTAAATCCTTTAATAACATTTGCATAAAATTCTTTTCGTTGTATTTTGTCCAAATATGAAGTTGGTTCATCTAAGATTAAAAAATGAGGTTTCTTAAAAAGTGCTGCTATTAAAGCAGTATGAAAACGCTCTGATGCAGAAAGTGAATATATATAAGAGTGTAGTGGAAGATTAATATTCCATTCATTACAAATTTTTTTTATTTTATTAATTGCATTTGTTTTATCAATAAGCCCGTATGGAGTTTCCGGTTCATAACCTAAAATAATTGTTTGCCAAACTTTTAAGTTTTTTGGTAAAAGTGGAGTTTGGTGAACAATTGCAATGTTGTTAAGATGTGCATCTAAGGCATTTTGTAAAATAGTTTTTTTTCCATTGATGAAAATGTCTCCACTTGTCGGTTGAATAAGTCCGGATAAAATTGAAGCTAAAGTAGTTTTGCCTGCTCCATTTTCACCAAGTAGCATATGCAATTTACCTTGCTCAAAATTAATAGAAATATTATTTAGTGCAACTTTTTGTGGATATTGTTTTGTTAAATTTTTAACTTCAATATAATTCATTACATATCTTATTGTGAAGGTAAAATAATTTTGCCTGTTTTAATATCATCAAATTTCTGGGCAATTAAATTACGAATGCTTTCATGCACTGTTTTAATATAAATAGGGTCATCCTGAATAAAATCTACATACCCGTCTTGAATACCAACAATTTTTGGTATGCTATAATCAATTTTTCCTGAAAGAAATTCTGTAGTAAGTTCAAATGCAAGTTTTTTTTGTTGTATAACGGAAGATGATATAATATTTTCAGGAGCTTTTGCAAAGCCGTTGTTATCAAACCAGGTTATGTAAAAACCTAGTTTTTTTGCTGCGGCAATAACTCCTTGAGAAGCTCCTCCGCAAATAGGCAAAATTACGTCAACGCCGTTAGAAAAAAGAGAATGAGCAATGTCGGAAGCTTTTGAAGCATCGTACCAGTTTCCTACAAGCCGGAACTCTACATCAATGTCTTTGTCAAAGGCTTGAGCTCCTTCAATAAAACCAGGCAAAATAATATTGTTCATAACCGGATATTCTTGTGCAGCAATGAGAGCAATTTTTTTGTGTTTATTAGCAAATGGCATTTCGCTTTTTTGTGCATTTGTTGTAATTGCCGCCATGTAACCGCAAAGCCAAGCTTGTTCGCGTTGATTGTAGCGTACGGTTTTAATTGAGTTATTGCCTTCGTAAAAAGCATCTAAAATTATAAATTTTTGCTCAGGAAATTGTGCAGTTAGCGGTGCAATTAAATCAGGCAAAGAAGGATTTGAAGAAATAATTAAGTCATGTAAACCGGAAGAAACTAGTGCAGTCATTTTAGATGACCATTCGGCTTGATTTGTTCCGGCTTCAAAAACGGAAAGTTCAACTAGGTTTTGTTTACCATTTTGTTGCAAAACTTCATTGTGCCGGTTAATTGCATCTGTAACACCGGTAACTAGCATTTCATAAACAGGACTGCCGGAAACAATACCCGGAACAAATATGGCAATACTTGTTCTTTTTTGTGAACTTTTAGGAGAACAACCGAAAAATAACAGTAAAGAAATAGTTATACATAAAAGTATTTTAGTGTGATTTTGCTTTATCATATTTCGATTATAGTTTTATTTAATATAATAATCAAGTAGTTATTAATTTTATATCAAATTTTTTTTAACAAATGCAAGGCTTTCAATCGGATTTTTTACACCTTCAAAAACTAGAATTCCATTTGGATAAAGTTTTTTTATTTTTGGTAATAAAATATCCCAACCCATGATTCCTGTTCCAATTTGCACTTGAACTAATTTATCTTCACCGGTTTCTTCGTCCTTTGTAGGCAAAAAATCTTTAATATGAAAAACTACAATTTTTTCATTGAATAAGTCTAATGCCGTATCAAAAATTTCAAAACGTTTTTCATAGTTTCCTGTATAAAGATAATTGTATAAATCAAGAGTTAATCTCATGTGACCGTTATCGATATTTTTGAAAAGACGAAGCATTTGTTCAGGGCTGAACATACAATGCCCCCAAGCACCTTCAACAACTGCAAATGAATCATATTCTTTAGCGGTTTCAACTAAAGGTTTAAAAATATTTGTAACTTGTGCAAGTGCACTGTCAGTTTGGTTTTTAGGATTATAAGTCCATTTATCATCATTGTATGAACCGGTTTCACTTGCAACATATTTTGTGCCAAATAGATGAGCTTTTTTTAAATGGTCAGCATATTTTGCAGCACCGTCTTTTACTTTTTGTTCATTTGAGTGAACGGGGTTAAAATAAGCTCCTAAAAGAGCAACATCAACGTTATTATCTGTAAATCCTTTTGTAATTTCTTTGGCAACTTCTTCTGTTAATGTTTCAGGACTTCCGCTTTGTCCCTCAATTGCTTTAGCTATAGCAAGCTGTACACCATCAAAGCCCATTTCATTAATTTTTTTTCCAAGCTCAAAACTTGAGGCTTTTCCAACATCGTGTGGTCTAATGCAAATTTTCATAATGTATTATTGTCCTTTTTGTTGAAAATATTTTTGTGGAATTTTATCAATTTGCTTAATAAAAAAATCCAAGTTTACGGCAATGAAAAATGCACAATAAACTGTAACAATTATAGCATAAATTAAATAAATAATAATAGATAAAGAAGATGAAAGAGCAAAGTTTTTAAACATTGTAAAAAACAATAATGACATTATTAAAATTGTTCCGGCAATGACCCAACCTTTTAAGGAAACCGGTTCAATATTATCTTCATATTTGTAATCCGAATCAATTTTTTGCATAATTTTTAAAAGAGTTTCGTTATTCATATTTGGCATATCTTGCAAAGGCATAGCACACGATTTTTCGGCTTCAGTCAAAGCACGTACGGTACTACGACATTTTTTGCAAATTAATAGATGTAATGAAAGTTGCAATGGTAAGTTTTCATTTTTATCCAAACTGTAAAATAAATCCATTTTTTTGTTACATTTTGTTTCATTCATATTCTTCTCCTATAACACCTGATTCTTCAAGTTTTTCTTTAAGTAATTTTTTTGCCCGAAAAATATATGATTTTACCGTATTTAGAGGAATATCTAAAATTTCAGAAATATCTGTTTGCTTTATGTCATAAAAAAAATACATATCTAAGCAAGTTGCATAAATTTTAGGTAATTTTTTTATCGTTTCAGAAATTGCATTAGCGGTGAGTTTTCGCATTTGATTTTCTTCAGGAGTAAAATCATTGTCGAATATTTCAATTTCATCACTTAAAGATAGATATTCTTTTCGTCGATTAACGGAATTTACTGCAGTATTATAAGCAAGTCGCATGAGCCAAGTAGAAAAAAGGGACTCACCGCGAAAAGTTGACAAATTCGTATATACTTTAATAAAAACATCTTGTACAAAATCATCGGCATCGGTTTTATTTTTAAAAAAACTTAATCCAAGTGTCATTACTTTTCTTTGATATAAATTTAATAATTGTGCAAAAGCCGTTGAACTACCTTTGATTGTTTGTTCAATGAGATTTGTATCGCGGTTAATTATAGCTTTTTTATCCAGCGGCTCAACTGAGATTGGAAGTTTTTTAGTATTCTTAGAAAAAAATTCCAAAAAAATTAATCCTTGTTTTTAGGATAAAGTTTTTGAAAAATTAGTAAACTTATTCCACATACTAACGGAATAAGACCTCCGAGTAATGTGTATGAAATGCCTTCGATAAGGGCAAATAATATTGTCAAAACGGAGCCGATATTTGTAAGTAATATTCCGGCAAGTAAACTGAACATATGGATATTATATTTTACTTGGTGAAAAGTTCCGGTTTTAATTTGTAAAGAAATTTGTCGATGTTTCCAGAGTAAATAGAAAAAAATGATTATAAAACCAAAAACTATTCCAACAATAGGTATAATTGAAATAATGATTTGTGCGGCCGGTATTAAAGAAGTTGTCATAATTCCTCCATATTATTCTATAATTATTAGACACAAAAATATAAAAATAGTTGCATTTTAATCAAAAAAAATATATTCTGAAAAATATAACCTTTCAATTTGTCCTAAAACAAGTTGTTCATTTAGTAATGATAATAAATCGTGCTTTATAAGTTCTTCTCCAAATGTTAAAAAATATTCTTTTGTATTAGTTGAAAAATATGATATAATAATTTCACGCATTTTTACTGTTTTTTGTAGTAGTTCTTCGTAAAAAGCAATATCATCTTTTTTATAAGGAAATTGTACAAAAATGGTCAAAGGAACGGGAGGTTCATCGCTTGTTGATGCTCTAAGAGTACCGATAGCTGAAAAAGTTACATTATTAAAATCTATTGTAGCAATTATAGATTTAGGCATAACGTCTTTTTGTTTTTTAGTTATGCTAAAATGCCAAATTAAAGTGATTATAAAAATTAACACAATTAACAATACAAGAGAAAGCAAAATTTTTTGTGCAATATTGTGATTAATGTTCATATAAATATTCTAGCAATTTTTCAAAGAATTTGCAATTTGTTCTAAAAAAGAAAATTTATTTGCCGATATTTGTATAGATACTGCTAAAAGTTTATTTTATGGGGGAAAAGTGACCACCGGTCAAAAAGTTTCTATCAGTTTATTAATTTCAGTTCTCATTTTTGCAATTTTTACTATTTCTGCTTTTGCCGGCCTCTTTGATATAATTGAAGTAAATTTTTATCAACCGTCTGTGAAAAATAATGCCTTAAAGCAAATAGAAAATATTTCAAAGGCAACTGAAAATTATATTGATATACAAATAGAAAGATTTGTAACATTTATTAAAAATGAAAATATAAAAAAAACGGCTTCATCAACTCAAACAAAAAATGTAATTGAACAACGTAGTTTTTTGAGTGAGACACTTCTATCGGAAACTTCAGGACTTGTTGGTTTTCGTTTAATTGATGAAAATGGAAAACGCATTCATTATAGCAATTTTCAAACGGATATTTTAAGAAAAACAGATACGAGTATTAGTTATAAAAATTATGATACATTGGAAAAAATAAGTTATGAAAAAATTGCTTGCTCAAAAAATGAAAAATTTAAATTTACTGTAGATTCCGAAAATGATTTACTCCTTTTTTCATTACCATTTTTTGATGAATATGAAATATATAAGGGAAGTTTTGTTTTTTACATTTCTGAAAATGATTATTTTCGTTTTCTTGTGAAAAAAAATATCGTTTCTTTTTCTGAAAATCTTTTAATACTTGCTAATAATAATGAATCGACTTTTGTTTTTGGTCTACCTTTTGTTAATGAAACAAATATTGTTTCTGAAATTCTTTTATCCGTAAATAATAAACAAGAAAATATTTTTCGTTTTGTAGACAACACAAATAATGTTTGGATTTTATTAGAAAATTCTGAATATGATTATGCGAAAATAATTAAAGTATTTCGTGAGCAGGATTTTAAATTCAGTCAAAATGTTAAAGTTCTTTTATTAATTTGTATTTTTGTTACATTATTTTTAACTGTATTTATATTGTTTAATATACGTCAAGACAAAATGATTTTGTTTCAAGACAAAATTAAAAGATTTCAATTTTCAATTCTTAATGAATATTTTGAAAAAAAATCCGAATATAATTGGGATCAAATTGCAAATGAATTAAGTTCACGAAAAGATGATGTTAATAATCAATTAAAAAAATCTTTAGGATTTAATGCAAAAAAATATGAAAAAGAAATAGATGCTCATCTTGAAAAAACTTGGGAAGAAATAATTTCTTCACTTGGACATAAACAAAGTTCTGTAAATAAAATAGGTGATGTTTCAGAAATTAAGCTATTACTTGAAGAATTATTAAAAGAAAAAATTGTTATTCAAAATAGTATAGTTTCTCCTGTAAAAATAGATAACATTGAAGACATGGAAGAAATTTCTGAAGTAGATGACGTTGACGATGTGGAAGAAATTTCTGAATTGATTGACGTTGACGATGTGGAAGAAATTTCTGAATTGACTGAAGTTGATGATGTCGAAGAAATTTCTGAAGTAATTGACGTTGACGATGTGGAAGAAATTTCTGAAGTAATTGACATTGACGATGTGGAAGAAATTTCTGAAG
>JAAYNH010000020.1 GCA_012520945.1 Treponema sp.
ATGATATGGCACGTTAGGGGAGCGGATTGTAGCACTAGCTCATTTTATGAGCTATCCACCGCAAACGCGTGAAACGCGGTGAGGAGGATGAGCGTTAGCGAAGTGCGAAAAGCCCGTACTGAGCCATATGTGGCGAAGTCCCCTCCTTATAAAAAATTATATTAAAATGTTAAAATCTTGTTACTTGAAAAATATTAATTAAATTGTTAGTATTAAACACATCTTTAAGTTTTGAGGATTAAATGGAAGATAAATTTTGCCCTTGCGGGTCAGAAAAAAAATATGATGAATGCTGCGAACCGATAATTAAAGGAAAAATTAAAGCGACAACGGCAGAAAGTTTAATGAGAAGTCGCTATTCAGCATATGTAAAACATGAGATTGATTGGATTGTAAAAAGCTGTGCCCAAAGTGCAGAAGAAAACAAAATAGATATGGAAGAAACGCGTAAATGGAGCGAAGAATCAATTTGGCACGGACTTAAAATTATACGCACAGAAAAAGGTGGCGAAAATGATACGGAAGGAACAGTTGAGTTTTCTGCAACTTATACGCGAACCGGTTTGAAAGATGTCCATTTGGAGCAAGCATATTTCTCTAAAAAAAACGGTGAGTGGTTTTATGAAACCGGCAATTTGATTCCTACAACGGTTGTACGGGAAGGTAAAAAAGTTGGCAGGAATGAGCCTTGTCCTTGTGGTTCAGGAAAAAAACATAAAAAATGTTGTGCTATATAAATATTTTTTTATAAAGTGATAAAAAAAAGGGTTTGATGATGATTATTTGCGGCTTTCATGCTATAGAAGAAAAAGTTAGGAGCTTTTCAAAAAATATTGAAGCAATGAAAACTGCTAATGCCTGTATTTATTATTCAAAACCGGGTCCGCGTGTAAAAAAAATTCTTGAAAGTGCACGTAAGATTGGTCTTGTTTGTAAAGAAACTGATGAAAGTTTTTTGGATAATTTAGTTTCATCGTTAGATAAGACTGCACGTGATCATCGTGGTATAGTTTTGCAAATGTCCGCTTCTCAAAAAATATTTCAAAATTTTGTTGATTTGGACGATTTTCTGACACAAGTTTCTGAATGGCAAAATTCTTTGGTTGTGATTTTAGATTCAGTAACAGATCCGCACAATGTTGGTGCTATTATGAGAAGTTGTGACCAATTTAGTGTGGATTTGCTTATTTTGCCTGAAAGAAATAGTGCAAAAGACGGGGAAGTTATAAATCGTTCTTCTAGCGGTGCTGCAAGTTGGGTAAAGACAAGTGTTGTAACAAATCTTGTTCGTGCAGTGGAAAAATTAAAGAAAGCAGGTTTTTGGATATATGGTGCTGATGCCGGTGGAACTAATTGTGTGAAAACTAATTTATTAGGCAAGGTTGTACTGGTGATGGGCAGTGAAGGATATGGAATTGGGCGGCTTTTGCAGGAAAATTGTGATGCTATTATTTCTATTCCAACTTCGGGTAAACTTGATAGTCTTAATGTTTCTGTCGCCGCAGGTGTGCTTTTGTATGAAGTAAATAGGCAACGTAATACAACTCAATATTGAATAAAAATAATGCAAAGGATATAATTAATATATTATGGAAGTAATGAAAAGAACGCATACTTGTGGCGATTTACGCAAAACTGATGACAAAGAAACTGTTATTTTGAATGGTTGGATTCACCGAAAAAGAGAACATGGTGGTATTATTTTTATAAATTTGCGCGATCGTTACGGTGTTACGCAAGTGGTTTTGGATTCCGACAGCCCTGCAGAATTAAATGATTTGGCTAATGAATTGAAAATGGAATATTGTATTGCTGTTGAAGGTGTTGTTAGACAACGTCCAGATTCAATGATTAATACGGATATGATTACAGGTGAAGTTGAAGTTGTTGCAAAAAAAATTAAGGTTTTGTCTAAAAGTGAAATTTTACCTTTTATGATTGACGAACAACAAAAAGACGGTACTCCTGTAATTCCTAATGAGGATTTGCGTTTAAAATATCGTTATTTAGATTTGCGTTCAAGTAAAATGCAGCATCATTTGGCTTTGCGGCATAAAGTTATGCTTGCAACGCGTAAATATTTAGATGTTAACGGTTTTTATGAATTAGAAACTCCTACTTTTATTAAGTCCACACCGGAAGGTGCCCGCGATTATTTGGTGCCAAGCCGCCTTTATCCAGGGAAATTTTACGCATTACCACAATCTCCTCAGCTTTATAAACAACTTTTAATGGTAAGCGGTTTTGATAAATATTTTCAAATTGCTCGTTGTTATCGTGATGAAGATGCTCGCGGAGACAGACAACCGGAGTTTACACAAATTGATATGGAAATGAGCTTTGTTTCTCGCGATGATGTTTTGTCTATGACAGAAGGATTGATGAAAGCTATTTTTTTTGAAACATTAGGAATTGCACTGAAAACGCCTTTTCAACGTATATCTTACGATGATGCTATTGATTTGTATGGAAGTGACAAGCCTGAGTTAAGATTTGCGATGAAGATGCAAGACGGAAAATTTATGGCCGATATAGGAAGTTTTCAGGCGTTTAAAGATGTTATGATTGTTAATGAAAATGGCAAAGCTGGTGAAATAAAAGCATTAGTTGTGCCGGGTGTTGCAGATAAATATAGCCGAAAACTGATTGAAGAATTGGAGGCAACGGCGAAAATTTACAAAGCAAAAGGTTTAGGTTGGATGAAAGTTGGTGCTAACGGTCTAGAAGGTGGCATTAGCAAATTTTTTGAAGGTAAAACAGATGAAATTTGTTTAAAGCTTGGTGCAAGTGTAGGTGATTTGTTACTTTTTGTAGCTGATAAAAATAAAACGATTGCTTGTACTTCTTTAGGTGCTGTTCGTACAAAACTTGGCAAAGATTTAAATCTTTGCAATACTGATGAATTTGCTTTTGCATGGATTGTAGATTTTCCTATGTTTGAATGGAATGAAGATGAAAATAAATGGGACACGGCTCATCATATGTTTACGATGCCACA
>JAAYNH010000006.1 GCA_012520945.1 Treponema sp.
AAATATTTTTTAGTGCTTTTGCAACGAAGTGAAAAAGCACATTTAATAATCGATGTTTGCCAAGCAAACTCGCAAGATAAGTAGTACGGCGACATTTTAGTCCGTGCTACTTATCAGACCTCCAAAAAAATATTTTGAAGAGATTTTCAAATCTCGATAAATATTTTTTAGTGCTTTTGCAACGAAGTGAAAAAGCACATTTAATAATCGATGTTTGCTTATGCAAACTTGGTTTAATTATTATAAAAACTTATAAAAAATTCAATATGCTTTTTACAAAAGTACATTTTACAAAAACATTTTTATAAGTTATTTTTTTTAATAAAATTTCTTTTACTCTAAAATCTATATCTTCAATCACACTTCATAGATACCATAAAAACTTCTCCGTTACTCATTTATTATCGTTAATTTATGTGCTTGATATTCCGGCATAAATCGAAAAACTGCTCCCGTTTCAAATTGTACAATAATCACATATTCTTCTTTACGTACTGTTTTAATTATTTGTCCATAGCCCATTTCATCATGATAAATATGCGTCCCCTTACACCATCGCTGTGCTAACTCATCAAAACCATCATCGTAAAAATTTTTAGTTGAAGAATTAAAAGCATTTGCATCTTTACCAAAATTTGCAATGACCTTAGCTTTATTTTTTTTATGCATAAGTGCATATCTATATGATGGAGGAATTTTTCCTATAATTTCTATATTTTCATCATCAAGCTCAAGTAAAAAAGGACTAACTTCAACAAAATCGGTTTTTCCATAAATACGGCGTTGCATACATGAAGTAAAATATAGTTCATCACGTGCTCGCGTAATGCCCACATAAAAAAGCCGTCTTTCCTCTTCTAACTCTTCTTCGGTTTTATCCTGACGCGGAAAGATACCTTTTTCCATGCCTGTAATAATAACACGTGGAAACTCCAAACCTTTTGTATTATGTATAGTAATTAACGTAACATTATCACTATGTTCAGTTGTATCCGGATTTTCCAACGAACGATCCAATTCAATATGGTCCATAAAATCAAGCAAACCATAGCGGCTTTTTTCATACAAAACAGCACTATTTGCTAATTCTTGCAGATTTGCAACTCTTTGCGTTCCAGAAATTTCATCTTGTGTTTCATGAAAGTTTATGAGTCCGGATTTTTCGGCTAACTTTGTAATAAAAACAGATAATTTTTCAGTTTTTTTTGAATCCTTTTTTATTTTTTCATTTATTTCACTTATACTTTCATATTTGTCTGCATTCCATTCACCTAAGAGAAGTTTTTTTTCTGCAATTTCAGCTGCTAAAATATCACTTATATTTCCGGAATTTTCATCAATATATTCAATCATATTTTGAATAATTTCCGTAAATTCACTCAATCCGTCTCGTGCTTTTTTAGGCAACTTTGGCATAATTTCAAGACATGAATCTAAAATTGTATATGATTTTTGAATACTTATTTTTTCATGAAAATTTTGAATTATCTTATCTTGCGTTATTTTTCCCACTGTACGCGAAGGTTTGTTTACAATACGAAGAAAAGAAATTTCATCACATGGATTAATAATAAAAGCAATATATGCTAAAATATCTTTAATTTCTTCTCGTTCATAAAATTTCAAAGAACCGATAACTGTATACGGAATTTTTTTGTGCAAAAACTCAGTTTCAAAACCTAAGCTCTGAGCATTTGTTCTATAAAGAATAGCCCAGTCACTATATGGAACTCCTTGTTTTGCCGCCTCTTTTATCATGCTTGCACAAAAAGATGTCTCATCGTCTTGATTATGCAAAAAAACCAAATGAGGCTTTAAGCCTATACCGCGTTGTGCAATTAATGTTTTACCAAGTCTATTTTTATTATTACTAACAACACTAATTGCATTATTTAAAATAGGCTCAAAAGAACGATAATTTCTTTCAAGTTTAATAATTTCAGTTCCAGGAAAATAATTTTGAAATTCTAAGATGTTTCGAACTTCTGCACCGCGAAATTTATAAATAGATTGATCATCATCACCAACAACACATACATATGTTTTTTCACCGACTAATTGTTGCAAAAGTTGAAATTGTGCCATATTCGAATCTTGATATTCATCAACCATAATCACAGAAAATTTTTTATGCATATAAGAACGAATATTTTTATTCTCTTTTAACAATAACATCGGTTTAAGAATTAAATCTCCGAAATCTACATTACCTGAAGTTTTTAAGAATTTTTCATACATAGCATACTGTTCAGGAAAATCGGAACTTGTATCAATTGTAAGTAAAGCATCGGAATCTTGAGGCATTAAGCCATAATCTTTTGCACGCGAAATTTTATGAGCAATTTTTTTTGCTTCTTGTTTTGTCAAACCTTTTATCGTTTTTGAAACAATAGTTGTCATATCATCGTCGTCATATACTGTGAAATTTGGATTTAGTCCCGCTTCTTCAGCATTTAGTCGTAAAAACCACGCACCAAAAGAATGAAATGTGCGAATATATGATTTTGCAGCAAAAGGTTCAAGACGTTCCGCTCTTTCTTGCATTTCTTTTGCGGCTTTTTTTGTAAAAGTTACAGCTAAAATTGAAGAAGGCTTAATGCCAACCTCACCAATAAGATAAGCAATTTTTGTTGTTATTACACGTGTCTTTCCCGAACCGGCACCAGCTAAAATTAAAAGAGGTGAACCTGTATGCTTAACTGCTTTTAACTGTTCAGGATTTAAAATATCAAGATAATTCATAAACCTCCCGTGCATATCAGTATTATTTTTTTTACTGCTTTTATTATCTATTTAAAAAAATAAAAAACCATAAATATCGATGCCACTTATTCCTGTAATTTTACACTTTACAATATTGCCACTATTAACAATTGCATTTTGGCTTAAATCAAAATATACAACAGTAACGCCGTCAACATCCGGTGCCTGAAACCATGAGCGTCCAATTGCTATTCCGGTTCGTTCTGCGTCCATACCAATTTTTTCACGTTCTGTACTGGCATTTTCATCAATAGGAATAATTTCTTCAATTAATATGTCCAATATCTGGCCGATGAAATATTTTAATTTTTTTTGCGTAATTTCCGTTTGAATTTTTTGCAGTTTTTCAGCTCTTTTTTTTGCAATTTTTTCACTAACTTGATTTGGAAAATTTGCCGCAACAGTATCTTCTTCTCGACTATATATAAAACAGCCCGACCAATCACATTCAAGTTTTTTTAAAAACTCTTGTGTAATATTAAAAGATTCTTCATTTTCTCCTGGAAAACCACATAAAAAAGTTGTGCGAAATACTGCTATTCCATATTTTGTTTTTTCACATCGTTTACGTATTGTTTCTATTAGCTCAATATATTGACTAGCTTTTCCACGACGATTCATTGCGAAAATAATTTTATCATCCCCACTTTGAAAAGGAATATCAAAATAAGGCACAATACGTTCATCTTTTTCAAGCAAATCCAAAATATCCAAAGGAAAATGATCAGGATGAATATATAAAAGTCTAATACGAAAATCTTTTTGACTTTTTAATATATTTTTAAGCAAATTATAAAGTGGTGAATGTTTTTTATTTTTTTGTGCTTCACTAGTTAAATTTTCCGTACCGAAAGATGCCAAATCCTGCCCTATTAAATTTATTTCCCAAATACCTCTTTCTATTAGCTCATAAATTTCTGCAGTAATTTCATCAATATGGCGGCTTCGCAAATTACCGCGAATAATCGGAATGGCACAAAAAGAACAACGATTATTGCATCCTTCTGTAATTTTCACATAAGCACTTGAAGGAAAATTAAAAAACTCATTACGTTTTCCGGAGCAAACACCTTTTTGTTCACCCTTAAAAATCGGAGGAAGTTTTTGTACCGATTTATTTTTTTTTAACTTTATTTGAGTATGACTACTAAAATCTTCAGATATTTTTTTTATGATTTCATCAATTAAGGATAAATCACCATTGCCAAAAATTGCCGTTGCTTCAGGAATTTCTTTAGCAAAAGTATCAGCATAACGCTCTGCTAAACAACCTGCCAAAATAATTTTTTTTTCCGGATAATTTTTTAAATAATCCAACATGGATTGCAAGGATTCTACTTTTGCACTTTTAATAAAACCGCACGAATTAACAATTATTATATCTGCATTATCTTCCGCTTCTACACGGCACAACCCCAAATTTGTCAGCCTTGTTGAAATAATTTCCGCATCAACTTGATTTTTTGCACAACCATGTAAATCTATAAAAAAATTAGTCAACTTCTAACACCACTAATTTATAGCGACCGTCAGAGTCTTTTATCCATTTAATATCTTGCACAAGAACTTGTCCGGGACGACCAACTTCAACATCCACAGTTTTGCCATCTCCAATAACCTGCATTTTTACGTTAATAGCATTACTTATCCAAACACGAATGCCATTTTGTGCCTGCATAACAACAACATCACCGGATGTATAATAATCTTCAATATATTCTTTGTTATCACATTGATAGCGATACAAACATGCTCCACGAAAACTAGCATTAATTGTAAACGGATACGCTCTACCACCTTCAAAAAGCACATTTTTAGCAGTAACAGCCCTAGATTCTATTTGATGTTCCAAAGGAATACTTTGTTCATCGACTGTTTCCGTTATAGTTTTTAATTCTCCTTCTGATTTTAAAAACATACGAACTTCTGCACCTGTAGCACTATCCGTTTTTGAAATATCGGAAACAAAAATTACCACATCATCAATTTTATCACCATTTAAATCAAAAGAAGTTTCATCTCCAAGTTCAGCATATAAAATACCCACAGGAGTGTCCAAAGCTAAGGCAGTATGTGTTTCATGAACCTTTATGGTTGTTTGTTTATCATTAAGATTAAAACCTATTGTGTCTCCTTCATAAATACGTTTTGTTATCGGAACGGTAGTTATATCATAGTGTTTGCCTTTATTATCAGCAGTTAAAACTATATTTGCATCGTTTTTTGTTTTTGTAATTTTGACAATAAAAGGTATTACACTCAAGGCAACAACAAAAAAAGCAATAATTAAAACAATTATAGGTATATTATTTTTAGGTTTTATATCTTTTAACAGGGCTTCAGGAACAGGACTTTCTTGAATTCGTTTTGCTTGATATAATCTAATCATACGTGTAGGATCAAGACCAAGAAATTCGGAATAATTACGTAAATAACCTATAATATACGGTTCTCCGGGCAAAGAGTCTACATCTTCCGCTTCAAGTGCTTCAATATGCGGTCTGTAAATACTCGTTACTCTTTCTGCTTCGTCTAAATCTACGCCTTTGCGCTCTCGTGTTATTTTTAAAATTTCACCAAAACTTTCCATATATTTTTATGCCTCATTCCGAATAAAAAAAGTTATTATATTTATTTGCAGATGACGGAGCATCATATATAAATCGTGTATCCGGAATATTATTATTTAATAGATATCCGGAAAAATCGAACTTAAAGGATTGACCTGTAACAGAAGTAGCTTCAACACGACGAATCAACTTACTTGTTGGATTTATAGACAAAAAAATTTTTTCAAAACCTTCTGATGTTGTTCGCCTTGTTAAAACAAGTTTTATTACCTTTTCACTTGCACTGTCTTCCTCATTAATCGGCACAGGTTCTTGCCCTGATAGATATGAAATTGTATAATAACGACTCATTAATTGCAAACCAAGAGGAGTTGCCAAATTTGCTCCACTCATACCAGAGCCTTCTGACTGCACCGATTGATTTAATGTTGCCTGAGGTCCAGGTAAATAAATTGTAAGAATATCACCGTTAAAAACTAAAACTTGAGTTTCAGGATCAGAAAAATCTATGCGTAAAAGATTTGGTCTTTTAAAAGAAACACGACCTTCCATAAAATTTTTGCCTGCTTGAATTTTCATATCTGCTTCATATTCTTTAATTGTTCCATAATATTCAGAAATACCTTTAAAAAAATCAGCAGCGGTTAAAATTGATTCTTGTGCATATGTGATTGTAATAAAAACGCTAATAAAAATTACGGTAAAAACACTTTTCTTGTTTATCATATTAATATATTTCCTTGTATTATATAATAAAACAGATTACATTTTTTGTCTACAAATATTTACAATATAATAGAAAAATAATTACATTTTATGAAAATTTTATTCAAAATAAAATCATAACATAATAAAATAACATAATAAATTTTAAACCTTTACAAATTAAAATTTACGTGCTAGAATATTATATTATATTATCAACATGAAGTTGAATTAAAAAAAGGGGGAGATCTATGTCAGATCTTATTGCATCAAAAGTTGCTTCACAATCAACAGTATGCAAAGTAAAAAGTGAAAAAATTTATTGTGCAAACTGCATAAATTGCAAACTTGTTACATCGCCTGCCGGAGAAGGTCAATTTTATCTTCGTGTTCGCTGTGCTGCAGACAAATGGAAAAAGAAATTAGGCGAAGAAAAAATTTACAAATATTTTACCGTAAGCAGACGTAGTATTGATTATTGTGAAGCATACGAACCAATGGGAGATACAGAAGAATATATGCGTGATTTAAGAAAATCATTGCCTTCTAAAGATGAATCATACGATCGATTTTAGATATATTTTTCTAAATTAAGGAATTAAAATGAATTCAAAAAAATTATTTTCTCTTTTTTTATTTTGTATTATTCTTTTGTTATGCTTTATTTCTTGCAATTCCATACCTAAAGAAATACCTGAAAATGTTACACCGGAACAATTGCTGAGAAATGCACAAGAAAGTTTTGACAAATTAAATTATAAAGCGGCAGAATATTATTACAATGCTGCAATTTCTCGTACAATCAGCAATCCGAAAATGCTTTTACAGGCAGAATTTGAGTTAGCTCATATGTATGTTAAATTAAAAAATTACAAAAAAGCACAACCTATTTTGCAACGTTTGTTGGAAAGCTATAATGCGCCGGAAGCACAGGCCTATCCGCAGTCGTACAAAAAATTAATAGAATTAGACTTAGAAAAAATTCAACAAAACTAACGCTTTTTTGTTTTCTCATCGGGTGTAATTATTGTATCAATTTTAATTCCCATTGATTGTGCCTGTGCATTTATTGATTCTTTAGTACACTTAATTTTCAAGCCGCGTGGTTTTGGATGTGGTTCGGCATCGCCAATTAAAATTATTTTCCTGCTGGCTTTCATATCCCATTTATAAAAATTCATAGCAGCATATAAGGCTTCATAAACTGCTTCTGGTACATCGCCACCTTCGGTTCCATAAATTTTAAATCCGTTTAATGCTTCAAAAAATTTATCTATATCATTTGTAAAGTCATTAAATTTAACAGGCAAATTTTTATAATTGTAATTATCTCCATAATCACGATACAAAAGCAAACCAAGTCGAATATTATCAAAATTTAGTAGTTCAGTTTCAAGACGAGCTTTCAAATCACGTCGTAAAATTTCAATATCATCTTTCATACTACCCGTTGAGTCAATCGCAAAAACAACATCTACTCTTTTTTTTTCAGAAATTTCTTTTAAGCTTTTTATTATATCATCAACAATTGTTTCAGGACCTTTTGAATAAATTATATTTCCTTTATTTTTTTTAGCAATATTTTCAAAACTTTCAACCGCAATTTTACTATAATCATCTGTCAAAACGGGATTCACAGGAATAAAATTAAACATAAATGGATTGTCTAAAAATTTCCCTTCATAATCTGCATAAGGTTTTTCAAAAGCACGGATATTTACAAAGGTACCCATACTAATTTCCACCATTCCATTTCTACCCCATTCATAACCCCATACAAGATTTTGTGGTATATAAATATGAAAAGCTTTACCAAAATAATTATCATCTTGTGGTGTTGAATCTACTAAACTATATTTGGAATATTCTGACTCTAAAAAAACACCATTTAAAATGCGTTTTTCATCTCCGTTTATTATATTATACTCTTGTGCTCTATAAGCATAATTTGTTGCAACTCCTGTTGTATCTTTCATAGTTTCCGTCAAAAGAACCGATTCAATATCTTCAATTTTTTTTATATACAAATGATATCCTGAAACTGCATCTTTTTCCAAACGTAAATCTTTTTGAGTAATTTGTAAATTTTGCGTGAAAACTAAAATTGCATTGGTTAAAAGAAAGATAAAAAATATAATTTTTTTTGAAAACTTCATGATATATTTATCGGAAAATATATTTATAATTAATAGCAAATATTCTTTCTTAACTTTTAAAATATATTAAAAAAATTTTCTTGACAAAAAATTTTCTAAGTATTCACAAATTGATATTTCAATGCTATAATATAAATTAGGTGGGTGGTGTTATGTCAGAAAATCAACTTATTGCTTTTATGCCCGTTTCTCTAAAAGAGTTTATCGACGAAAAAGCAGAATTTGAAAATGTAGACATAGATGAATTTTATGATGAAGAATCTATTTCAGATGATTTTTCAACAGACATCGTTGTTCTTAGTAATTCTGAAAAAAAGCTAATTAACAAAACATTTGAAGCATTAAAAGAAATTTCTCCGGAAACTTTAGAAGGTTTAACTAATCGACTTTCAGATTTGGAACGACTAGCTGCAAGCATTGCAAACTTTCCTTCTCTTTTACAAAGACAAACCATATCCACCGAAATTCAAACCCAACACACAATTGCAGAATCTTTATTAAAACAAAAAGATGGGGATAAAACTTTACATTTACCAACAAAGGCAATTTTAGGCAAAGGTTTTTTAGTGGCAAAATATCAATTTTTTGCTTCCGTAACACGAATTACAAAACAATGTGCTTTTAATGAAGATATCACAAAACGCCTTTCAAAAAAAACAGTTTTAATAATGTTCACATTAATGACTGAAGAAGTCTATTTAAGTTTACTTGAAGATGTAACAATTCCTATTGATATTCGCAGAGAAATTTCATATGCATTAGTTATTTTATGGGAGCACAGAAGTGACCATAATGTTGCAGATATTGCACCTGTTTTAGCTGAAGTTTGGAATGCAAGACAAAAACTAGCTCCCGTCTTTGGAACGATGGTTGGCACAAGCGAACTGTTATTACTTTCAATTGAAATGGACGATCAATGGCGTAAATTCATTTCAAATAAACTTGGAGATAAAAACGTTTCTGCCGCAATGGAAGAATTTATGTTTGGACTCAGCTACGAACAAATTCAAAAACTGCGAGCAATGTTAAAAGAAAAAGGAATTGCTGCCATTGGGCGTGACGAAGTATCAAATTTTTTAAATATCAAAATAGAAACATATTATGAAGCAGATCCACGTTCATTTTATTTACAATATTCAATTCGTCGTGAAAATGCACGTGCAAGAAAAAGAATGAATGCAGAAGGTCCTCATGGCACACTTGAAGATTATTATATGCGATTTATTTTGGAACAAAATCGGGAGAAGCAACGCAATGACATCTATGCAAAATAAAAGAAAGCCATATCGATTTGGCGAAAAATTAAGACAAGTTCGTGAACGTAAAGGCATGACATTAAAATCCGTTGCACAAGAAGCAGGAGTTAGCGAAAGTTTAATTTCACAAATCGAAAGAAATAGAGTTTCTCCTGCAATTGATACATTACTTGCTTTAACAGATGTTTTGGATATTAATCTTGAATATCTTTTTGATGAATACAAAAAAGAACGTCCTGTTTATATTGTCAGAAGAGAAACACGTCGCGTAATGGAAGAAAAAGAAGTTGTTTATGAAGAGCTTTCAAATGCAGAAACTCATACGGACCATCATGAAATGGAAACATATATCGTGAATGTTCCTGTTGGCGGACACACTCATCGTGGAAATTACGGACACTATGGTCATGAAACGGGTTTTATTTTGAGTGGAACCGGTGAGTTGCATTATCACACTTCAGTTTATCAACTAAATGAAGGTGACAGTGTTACTTTTTCATCTTCTGCTCCACACTCTTTAGCAAACATTGGTGATAAACCTCTTAAAGCAATTTGGGTCGTTACTCCACCGAACCGTTTCATTCGAAGTTAGTATTATTAATTTGATTGATTTAATTTATTCAACAAATTTTGTAATTTTTGTCCATACGCTTTATCACTTGCCCATGTTCCTGCAAGTTCAAAAATAGTTGGTGCTTTTCCTCGCGGCTTAACATATTTATAACGCGGATCAATGCATTCATTTTTCAAATGACCCGTAGAACCATATGCATGTAAATGTTGAACGTGAGCCCTAACACCCAATTGTTCCGTTGCAAAAGTCAAACCTCTTTGTTCAGAACTAATAGCACCAAGTCCGCAAAAATTATTCATATCTTCTGTAACCAAATTTCCAAAACGTAAAAAACCTGTTTCCAAGCACATTTGTGCAAAAGCAATATCATGATTTATATTTTCGATTTTACATTCATCGATATATAAAGTAGCTAAACGTTGAACTTTTTCTTTGTTGCCTTGCGGATTTTCATTCAAAAAAAAATTTACTAATCGATCTTGTGAATGAACACCTTTATCAGAAATTACAACAGAGGAGTTTTCTTTTTCTTTTGGTAATGTTTTACAAGAAAAAAAGATATATAAACAAAAAATTAATAATAATAATGTTTTTATTTTTCTATTCATAAACAAAATATATCTTTTTTTTTATTATTTTTCAATTACTTAAAAATATCGACCATAAATAAAAAACTTTTTATATACATTACTTGAGGTGTTTATGTACGATTATATTTCTTCAAAACAAAATGAAAAGCCACAAGTTAGAGAATATTTAGCAAAACATGGAAAAGATCATTTAACTGACGGGGACTTAATCATGTTACTTTTAGGTTCAGGAACAAAATCACAACCGGTACAAAAATTAGCGGTCAAAGTTTTGGAGACAATTCGTTCATGTAATTATGATGATTTACTAAACAAACTCCTTGAAATAAAAGGGCTCGGGCTAAGTAAAGCATGTACAATTTGTGCAGCATTAGAATTAGGTAAAAGACAAAATAGCCATACAGGAAAAAAAATTACTACCCCAAAAGATGTAGTTCCCTTAGTACAATATTATAGTTTTCAAGCACAAGAACATTTTATTGTTATTACTTTGAATGGAGGTAATGAAGTAATAAATTTAAGAATTGCTGCAATTGGTAGGGGAAACAAAGCAATTATTAATCCACGCGATATATTTTCTGAAGCATTAAAAGTTCATGCAAGTTCTATAATCATTTGTCACAATCATCCTTCAGGTAATTTAATTCCATCAGAAGCAGACATATATCTAACAGAAAAAATTAATATAGCATCTGAATTCATTGGAATTAAATTATTAGATCACATTATTATAACAACGACTGGATTTTTCAGTTTTAAAAGTAATCATCTTTTAACGGATTTAGATGGACCGCAATTGACGAAACTTTCCGCAGTAATATAAGATATTTAAAATATATGTACCACAATAAAATATTATGTAATAATTTATGCTGATAAAATAATAAAAAAAATTTACAAATAAAAAATCTGCCCTTTCCTTTTTGTAAAAAAAATAGTATTATTATGTTATGCACAAAACAATATATAAAATTTTTAAAAAAATTTTATGTTTCGTTTTTTTACTTTCTATTACAAATTATGTTTTTGTACAAACAAGCTTAGATATCACAGGTGATTATACATTAAAAAATGCTGAAATTTTTTTAAATAATGTTTCAAGTGGATACGCTCCCAAAACTTTTTCAAACCTTTTACCCGGAATTTATATAATTGAAATACAAAAAGACGGTTATGAAACTTTTTTTGATTTTGTTGAATTGAACAAAGATAAAGAAATAAAATTAATAATTAATTTAGATAAAATTAAGGAATAAAAATGTTTATTGTTTCAAACATAATTATGTTAATTGGAGTTTCTCTAAATTCAATTTTTATTATTTTCACATTATTTTTTGAAAGAAAAAGTCCATCGCGTCGTTTAACTTGGTTGCTACTTTTGTTTTTTTTACCATATGTCGGCATGATTTTATATATATTATTCAGTGGACATTTTTTTACCCGAACGCGTTCTATGACAAAAATTACAAAAGAACTTTCACAAATTTATCTACCTTTACTTAAAGAAGAAAAAAAAATTTTAAAAGAATCCTCTTCAAAATTGCCGAATAACCAAATAAAAAAATATAACAAAATTATCACTATGAATATGAAAAATGCAAACAGCTTTTTGTCTTTTACAGAAACTGTGGCAATTTTTACTTTTGGTGAACATATGTATGATGCACTTTGCAACGATATTGAAAATGCAACTGAATCAATTTTTATGGAATTTTTTATTTGGCGTAATGATAAAACGGGAAAACGCATTTTAGATTTACTTTGTAAAAAAGCACAGCAAGGTGTAAAAGTAAAATTGATTTTTGATGACTTAGGTTCATTTTTTACACCGCGAAATTTTTTTACTCCATTAAAAAAAGCCGGTGGTGAAGTTTTACCGTTTTTTAATTTAAAACGCGGTGTTGCCTTTTCTGTAAATTTTAGAAACCACAGAAAAATTTCAATCATTGACGGAAAAATTGTCTACACAGGTGGCATGAACATTGGTGATGAATATGCAAATTGTAGCAGTAAACGAAAATGGAAAAATGTTACAGTGCGCGACACACATATTAGAATTACAGGTTCAAGCGTACTTGCTTTGCAAACCGTTTTTTTAATAGATTGGTTTAGTATTACTGAAAGAAAAAACATTAAAAAAGATATTAAAAATATTTCTAAATATTTTCCAATAGACACGTTTGAAAGATACAGCAAAATAATTTCAACAGACAATGAAAAAAAACTAATTCATGAATTGTTAACCGAAACACAAATTCCAACTCAAATTGTTACTTCCGGACCAGATAATATTCAAAAAGCAGAAATTAGAGATATGCTTATTCGTATGATTTTAAGTGCAAAAAAAAGCGTACGCATTCAAACACCATACTTTACTCCTGATGATACATTTTTGTCAGTCTTAAAAATTGCCGCAAACTCAGGAATTAATGTTGAAATTATTGTTCCCGGTAAATGGGACAAATGGTATGTCAGAGAAGCTGCATTTGATTTTATTCGAGAATGCCTTGATTCAGACATAAAATTTTTTGCATATGACGGTTTCATTCATTCAAAAATGTGCATTGTTGACGGTCATGTTGTAACTATCGGAACAACAAATATTGATACTCGTAGCTTTGATTTGCACTTTGAAGTTAATGCTGTTTTTTACGATCAAATTATTGCAAAACAATGTGATGATATTTTTGACGAAGATAAAAAAAATGCAACGGCTCTTTGTTCTGAAGATTTTAACAAGCATTTTATTTTACGCCGTGCATTATGGGGTTTTTGCAGATTATTTTCACCTTTGATGTAAAAAAATATTACATTTTATTTTACCTTGCAAATAGGTTCAAATTTTTCAACAGAAAGAGATGCTCCGCCTATTAAGCCACCGTCAATATCTTTTTGAGCTAAAAGTGCTTCTGCATTTCCGGCATTCATTGAGCCTCCATATTGAATTAAAATTTTTTCAGCTGCATCTGCACTATACATATTTGAAATAATTTTTCGTATATATTCATGAATGGCTTGTGCATCTTCCGGTGTTGCAGTTTTTCCTGTACCAATCGCCCAAACAGGTTCATATGCTATGGTAACATTTTTCAATTCTTCTTCACTTACTCCTGAAAGGCCGTCTCGCGTTTGTTGTTCACAAACAATTTCTGCTTTACCGGCTTCTCTTTCTTCTATAAGTTCTCCAATGCAAAGTATAACTTCTAATCCGTGTTTCAAAGCTAATTTAACTTTTTTATTAATCATTAAGTCATCTTCACCATAAATG
>JAAYNH010000021.1 GCA_012520945.1 Treponema sp.
CTAAATATATCTGTGTTTCTAACTTTGAAAAATTTAACTTTTCTAAATTCTCTTGAATTCTCATTATATCTCAATTCCTCTCGTCACTAGTTGTTCGTTTTGTACAACTATTATATAGTGTTTTTTATTTCTTCTAGTTGTCTTATAAGTTTTGCACCAGAATCTTTTGCGTTTATATCATAAATCCAGTTTTTGTCAAAGACTGAAATAACTTCGTTATTTCCACTGCCTGTTACTGCAAGGCTGAAAAAACGGCATTTTTTTTCTTTTTGAGCCTTTATTTTTCCTTCTAATTCAGAACCTAAATCACCCATTACAAAATCAGAAATCATCAGAACATCTGCATTTTTCCAATCTTTTTCTTTTAAAAGTTTTACAGAATATTCAAGAGCAGGATTTGCATCAGTTCCGCCATTAAAACTCATACGCAAGAATTTTACCAAGTTTGTTATTCCCTCTGTAGAGTTAAACGAACTTAAGTCCATAGTTTCTATTTCAGTAGAAAAAGAAATCAGGTAGCAACCTCGTTCCTCTTCAAGCGATTTCTGAGCTAATGCGAATGCTACAGTTTTAGCAACTCTTTCGGGTGTTCCCTGCATAGAACCTGATGTATCGACGCATATAATCATCGGTCCTTTTTTCTCAGTTGTTTCTCCAACTTCAACTTCTTCTGTTGCTTCATGGGATTTTTTATATTCAATATTTCTTGTATATGAATAAGACAAGAGCTGCTTTTGGGCATATTTCATTTTAAAAATTTGCCGTGATGAAGGATTGCTGTATAAAGCTAATTCAGATGGTAAGGCATCTTGCAGAGAATCTGAAAGCCGTAATCCAGCAATTTCTCCCTTATAAGCTGGTTCCGGATTAAAGACCGTTTCTACAATAATTTTAGAACGTAACTCTTTATGATATTTCTTTTCCTCATCATGGTGACGACCAATCATTTCAGCAAGGGCTGTTAAACCTTCGTCATTATGTAAGAGTTCTGCATATTTTTCTAAAACATCAAATCCATTGTCATTCAGTTCCCCTTGAGCAAGATCCCAAAGACGACCAAAATTTTTTGTAAATGACTTTAACCTATCAAATATCTTTTTGAATTTTTCAATTTTTTCATACAGTTCTTTTAAGAGTTTCTTTCGCGCTTCCTCAATCTGAGCAAGTTCCCAATTTGTTTTTCTTCGGCTTAGTTCTTTTTGCATTTCTGCTTTCAAATTGCGTGAAAGGATTTCATTGTCTTTTACAATTTTCTTTTCTGATTTTTTCTTTTTCTCTGTTGATATGTTTTCTTCAAATGAAGACTTATAAAAGTCCAAATCAATATTAGGTTTGAAATTTTTTATGGAAGGAATATTGTTATAAGCAGAAATATACTTGTTGATTTCCTTTTTCAGCTCTTGTGAAGAAACCTTAGAAATTTGCTGATTAAAAACAGCCTCTTCAACAAAAGGATTTTCTTTTTCCAGAATCTTATTTGTTTTTTCAGTCCATTCTACAATTTCTTTTTTGATTGATTCTTCCAAGGATGTTTGTGTTTTTGCAAAATCAAGAAGCGATTTCTGATTAGAATCACTTGGTTTTAATACAGAATGTGCAGCCTCGCTGAGAGCATTTTCTTTTTTGTCATTAAACTTTGAATGAAATTTTCCATTACAGTAGGAACTTTGAATAGAGTCTACAAAACTTTTTCTTTTTTCTTCGGTACTGAATGCAGTTCCAAATTTTTCTTCACGGCGAATATCTTTGTTTTGAGAATAAGATTTTTCAATATTTTCAGACAATTCTAGTTTTGCAGTATTTAGCCAGCTGAATACATTCTTGTAAATCTCATTGAATGATACAGGATTATTTTTTGTAGAATGAGCAATATCGTTTCTTGCAAATTTTACTGCATCATTATAAAACGAGAATTTTTTATATTTTGTAGCCGCAACAGCATTTCCAAGTTGAATTATATTGAAAAGAAGAGCGTCATTGTCTTCTTTTGAGAGTTTTTCATATACAGGCAAAGATTTGTATTTTGTCTGTATATCTTCAATTAGTTGCAATGCTTGCTGAGAGAACTCCCGTGAACGATCAGAAACTTTATTTTTCATAACGGTTCTTCTGTTTATCTAACTCAAGTTTTGCATCTTC
>JAAYNH010000022.1 GCA_012520945.1 Treponema sp.
ATTGTCTTTAATAATTTTTCTGGTTTTTTCCCTTTTTTTAATTTAACACCCCCTTCATTTGCTATACCTTCCCATCGTAGATGTGTCCAGATATTTGAAATCTGTTCACCAGGTACTGTTTTTCCGTCAATGTAATGCATTTTGGTACTGAAAAAAGTGATTTGTTGTCCTTTATGAACAAATCTTTCTCCTTTAGAAGTCTCTACTTTATAAATTTCATCATTATTTAGTGAATGATTTTTTGCAATAATCGTTTCGTTACCAGCATCATCATTAATAGCGGTATAACGAAACACTTTATCAGGGTTATTTATCGCATAATCTGATGATAGACCTTCTCTTATTACTTTTTGTAATTTCTTTGGATATTTTTTAATATTAAATTCGGTTTCAATAATATCATTTAACTTTTCAATTTTCCAGTTTTTAAAATTTTCATTTGGATTTATTACAATGAGATTATAATTTTTATCATATGATGTTTCTATATATTGTTTATTTATTGTAGTTTTTCCCTTGTTTTTAGAATATAATGTAATGTATTCAGATACCTCCATTACTCCTAAGTTAATAGTTTTGAAGCCTGCTGACGATTTGACTTTAACAGTAATATTATTTATAAAATTTTCTTTTCCAAATACATCATCCATCAGAACTTTCAAATACGCTTGTTCATTATCATCACATTGCACAAAAATCACCCCATCTTCTCTCAATAATTGCCTTGCTACTTCCAATCGATTTTTCATAAAAGTTAGCCAAGTGCTGTGGTTAAAAGAGTCGTTGTATTTAAAACCATCATTTCCAGTATTATATGGAGGATCAATGTAAATGAGTTTTATTTTTCCTGCAAATTCTTTTTTGAGGGTGTGTAGAGCTAAAAGGTTGTTGCCTTTTATAATGAGGTTGTCGGTTATGGTGTTTTCGGGTAGTCCTCTTTGCTTGTTAAGTTCGGCATCTCGGTTAAAATGTTCAAATGCTTTTTCTCCATTTGCATCATAAAGTTTTGCATTGGTTAAAACTTTTGGTTCTAAAAGTTGAGTTATTTCGTCTTGTGCGAGTATTTCGTTAAAAAATATTTCTTCACGTTTTTGTTCCTCTCGGCTTTGTCCGCCTTCTAAAATACAGTCTTTAAATGGCCAAACTAAAGCTACTTCGTTGCGTTGTTTAAGAAATTTGCCGTCAATGGTAAGTCCAACTTTGTTTTTGTATTGAGTGTAACTATCGTTGAGATAGTTTTTTTGTTCCAAAAATTGTAAAAACAAGTTTTGTTTAAAAACCAATGTTCCGTTCACATCTACAAAAAAGATTTTTTTTACTTCTTCATTTTTTAGAAGTAAAGCAATTAACTCTTCGTCATAATTTTGGGCTTTGTTTATCACAACCCATTTAAGCAATTCTCCATCATCACTTTTGTAATTGCCTTCTGTTTTTAGATGTTGTTCGAGTATATCGTATAATTTCATTTATTCAAATTTATTAGAAATGCAAATTTAGTCAATTTTATTAGTTTGTCTTGATCGTTGGGGCAAAAATAAATGTGGTGCTTTGCGTTTGGTTTCGTCCACAATCTTAGCGTATATCTGTGTGGTTTTTAATTCCCTATGTCCTAACATCTTTGAAACGGTGTAAATGTCTGTACCGTGTGAAAGTTGCAAGGTGGCGAACGTGTGGCGAAAACAATGAAAGGTTATATCTTTAGTTATTCCGGCTCTTAAAATCCATTGCTTTAGGTGTACATTCAAATAAGCTGAATAAATCAAACCTTTAAATACTTGTTCGGTGGGTTC
>JAAYNH010000023.1 GCA_012520945.1 Treponema sp.
CAATAGTGCAAAATTTTCCTGAGCATTTGCTTCAGGATCAGAAAAATTCAACGCTTCCAAACCAATAATATTTTTCGCAGCTAAATATTCTTCATAATTTTTAAAGTCTTTTTCATCAATCGTTGCCATAAACTCATTGATAGTTTCCAAAGCTTTTTCAGTAGATTCCGCCTGATACAATTCAAACTTAAGATCGAGCACCTCATCCATTGTCATTGCAAAACATACTACTGAAACAAATAGCATAAAACAGCTAACAAGATTTTTTTTAGATATTTTCATTTTATTCATCCTTTTCACATAGTTTTTTTCACACGATTCATAACATGAACTGCAAGTAAAAATAAAAGACCGACTAAGTATATTTCTGGTCGTTATTAATAGTATAAAACAAAAAACCGATAAATATATTTCTAGTCGTTACTAATAGTATAACACAATAAATTAAAAAAATTATAACAAAAATATTTTGATATTTGCAAGTATACTACACTTTTCTTCTGTTTTTTTCCTCTATGCTTTTTTTTCAAAATACATTAGAATAACATATATGAGTTTTACTTAATTTTTACTTATTATAAAAATATTAAAAACTAGAGAGTTTACCGTGAGTACACAAACAATCATTTTTGCTTTTTCTTTAACTCTTTTTGCAGGATTAGCAACAGGAATCGGTAGTCTTATAGGCTTTTTCTCAAAAAATTTTAACCCCAAATTTTTATCAGCTTCATTAGGCTTTTCTGCAGGCGTTATGGTTTACGTTTCTCTTGTTGAAATTTTTCCAAAAGCAAAAGAATCATTAGAGCTTGTTTATGAAACAAAAACAGCTTATGCTTTTACTATTCTCGGTTTTTTTGCAGGCATGGCACTTATTGCAATAATTGACAAAGTTATTCCTGAAAGCAATAATCCGCATGAAATATGTAATATAAATTCGGAACATCATTCATCATTAAAAAAAAGGCAAGCAGAAATAGATTGTAACGCAAACAATAATCAAAATAAGCTCATGCGAACGGGTTTATTTTCCGCACTGGCAATTGCAATTCATAATTTTCCGGAAGGATTAGCAACTTTTATGGGTGCACTCAAAGATCCAACAATGGGTATAAGCATTGCAGTTGCAATTGCAATTCACAACATTCCGGAAGGCCTAGCAGTTTCTGCACCTATTTATTATGCTACAGGAAACAGAAAAAAAGCATTTTTACTATCCTTTTTATCCGGCTTATCCGAACCGGCAGGTGCACTCATAGGTTTTTTCATATTGAGAAACTTTTTTAACGATACAGTACTCGGCCTCATTTTTGCAGGAGTTGCCGGCATTATGGTTTACATTTCTTTTGATGAACTTTTGCCTACTGCAAAAGAATATGGAGAGCATCATGTGGCAATCGGTGGATTAATTGCCGGAATGATCGTAATGGCAATTAGTTTGCTTCTTTTTGCATAAAAAATATCATATATATAATAATGCTATAATTTATGATGAAAAATAATATTTATTATTTTAGCATTACAAGATGTAACATATGAAACAACTCGTAATTAAAGTTTATTTTATATTCGTTTTTCTCATTACAACTATTGTTATTTTTGCCCAAAAGTTTTTAGTTATAAGTACATATAATCCTACGTATCCTTGTTCGGCTCAATTCAACCGTGGATTAAAAGAAATTGCAGAACAGAGCGACGGAAAAATAGATCTATTTTTTGAAGATCTTGATATAACTCGATTCAACGGAGAAACACATAAGCAAAACTTTGCCCAATATCTTTCAAATAAATATGCAAATTATTCGATTGGGAGAACCCCTTTTAACAAATACTGTGCATCAAGAATTTTCAGAAATTGTACCTCCATCTATAAATATTAAAATATACAAAGATTTTACTTTTGAAGAATTAAAAGATACTATTTCTGAGCTTCCCAAAACAACGGCTATTTTTTTCATACCAGTTACAAAAGACCGTAATGACACAACGGTAATTCCTAAAAATTTACTTTCAGAACTTACGCAAATAAGTGGTGCACCCATATACACAATTTGGGGAACACTCACCGGAACAGGTTGTGTGGGCGGAGAGATGTTAAGTGCACAAAAAACATCTCAAGGATTACTCGCCGGTTTACAAACATATCTTGAAACAGACTCTTTTGATACTTCATATTAAACGTCGTTACTTATTGCTGATTGGACTGCAATTAATAAATATGCACTTTTAATAGATGCTATTCCTGCCCATACTGAAGTGATAAACAAACCGGCTCCTTTTTATATAATTCATGCAAAAAAAATTTTAATCACGGGAAATCTTATTATTTTCATCTTTTTTGTTTTTTTATTGGCAAGTAGTTTTGTTATTGTTAGAGCTTATCGAAAACTACGAAAAACAAATAAAGCCCTAGCTGAAGCACGTAAAAAAGCTGAAAATCTTTCCCTTCATGACACTCTTACCGGTTTATTAAATAGACGCGGTTTGGAACAAATGATTAATTATGAAATAAATAGAAAACGACGTTTTGATAATTCTGTTTCTTTTCTAATGGTTGATATAGATTATTTTAAAAGCGTAAATGACACTTTCGGTCATGTTACCGGCGACCTTGTTTTAAAACAAGTTGCTGAAACCTTGACAAATGGTAGAAGAAGTACAGATCTTGTATCACGCTGGGGTGGAGAAGAATTTTTAATTCTCCTTACCAATACCTCTGAATCACAAGCAATGCAAATTGCCGAAAAACTTAGAATTGCTTGTAGCCAAATTGTTCTCAATGACAGTCATAATATTACAGTGAGCATTGGTGTTGCTGAAGTTATGAAAAATGAAACATTTGAATCATGGTTTAAAAGAGTCGACATGGCCTTATACACTGCAAAAAATTCAGGACGCAATAAAATTGTTGCTGCTTCAAGTGTAAATGTGGAAGATATTCAAGACTGTTACGTAAAAAAGCATTAATCATTTAATATTAAATGCAAATCTAAATAATCAAATCTACTAAACTTTTTTTTGAAGTCTTATAAGCACATTTACTGTAAAAGTATTTGATCGCTTACTATTTCTTTTTTCTTTATATTCTTAAATCGTGAAATAATTTCTGTCATGGTAAGATGAGCTTTTTCCTCTGCACCTATGTCGAGAATAATTTCACCACCGTCCATCATGCACAAACGCGAACCATATTCCAAAGCATGATTCATATTATGAGTTATCATCATTACGGTAAGATTATAATCATTAGCAAATTTCCGCGTTAAGTTCATAATTATTTCTGCATTATGAGGATCAAGTGCTGCAGTATGTTCATCGAGCAAAAGCAATGAAGGCTTTGACATAACAGCCATGAGCAAAGTAAGTGCTTGCCTTTGACCGCCGGAAAAAAGCTCAACATTGTCATGAAGTCTATTTTCAAGTCCCATATCAAGTACTTCAAGGCGACTTTTAAAATAATCACGCATCTTATTGTTAAGACTTATTTTTAAACCCTTATAGCCTTTTTTATAACAAATCATCATATTATCTTCTAGCGACATTTTCCCGGCCGTTCCCAAAAGCGGATTTTGAAAAATACGTCCTATATAATGAGCCCTCACATGTTCCTTTTCTTTAGTTATGTCTTTTTCACCTAAATATATTTTCCCCTCAGACGGGCTAAGTGTCCCTGCAATCACATTATAGAGCGTAGATTTTCCGGCCCCGTTAGAGCCGATTACCGTTATAAAATCTCCGGTATTAATATTCAGATTGATATTTTTAAGTGCTGTATTTTCATCAGGAGTACCTTCAGCAAAAGTCATACGAATATTTTCCAGAGAAATCATTGTAAACCTCCAGTGCTATTTTTGCTTTTTTTTCTTTGCCATTTATTTATAATATCCGTTCGTGATATTATAAGAGAAATTATTATGAGAAGACCTGTTATAAGCTTGAGATCATTTGCACTCATATGTATGAGATAACCGTAACGACGAGCAAGATACATAAGCATACGATACACTATCGAACCCAAAATAACACGAAATGTCAAAATAGATATTTTATTTGATCGTATAAAAAACTCACCAATCATGAGAGAGGCAAGCCCCGAAACAACAACACCCGTTCCGGAACCGACATCTGCAAATCCTTGATACATTGAAGCAAAGGCTCCTGCCACTCCTACAAGTCCATTTGCTAAACAAATTCCAACGCCTTTAATAATTTCAGGATTCATTCCTTGAGAAATAATAAGCTGAGGATTTGAGCCTAATGCACCCATAGTCAATCCGAAGTCTGTATGAAAAAATAAATCAAGAAGGACTTTTACAATAAGAACAACTATAACAAGAAATATAACAATAGCCCATTCGGAATTTATATACTTGCCCGTTATTTCAGTTAATCGAGTAAAAACTGTAGGAACACGTAACAAGGAAACATTTGCACGATTTGACATAATGCGCAAATTGATTGAATATAACATGGTCATTGTCAAAATACCCGCCAAAAGTCCCGGAATTTTTAGCTTAGTATGAATTATGGCTGTTATCAAACCTGCTACCATACCACCTGTAAAAGAAAGTAAAATGGCAACAACAGGATTTACACCTTTTATAAGAAGAACAGCCATAATTGCTCCGCCAAGAGGAAACGAACCGTCAACTGTCATATCGGCAAAGTCTAAAATACGAAATGTAATAAATACTCCAAGCACCATGAGACCGTAAATAAGGCCTTCAATTAATATACCTTCAATCATTGCTACTTATTTTTTTGTAAGATTACCTTTTTCAAAAATGTAATTTGCATTGGCAAGATATGAATCCGGTATGGTTATCCCGCAATTAGCTGCCGCATCAAGATCAAACAATAAATCCGATTCAGAAAGATCGGTCAAAAATTTTACAGGAATACTTTCGGGAGTTTTACCATTAAGAAGTGCAACTACAATTTCTCCTGTTGCATAACCTGCCTTATAATAGTTAAAACCTGAAGCAATCATGCAACCTCCGTTCATAGCTGCAGTAACATCACCGGCAAATATTGGTTTTTTAGCCTTACTAAAAACTTGAATAATTGCATTAAGGGCTGAAAACACAGTATTGTCGGTTGTTAGATAAACACCATCCACACGGTTAACAATAGCATCTGCAGCTTGCTTTACTTCTGCCGAAGTTGAAATTGATTGAGTAACGAGTTGCAGACCGAATTCCTTACATGCAGATTCTACAATAGTAAGTGAAGATATTGAGTTTGCTTCGTTACTAGTATAAATATAGCCAAGTGTTTTAAGATTAGCAATATCTTTGAACATCTTAATATGTTCTCTTGTCGGAATCGCATCCGAAAGGCCTGTTACATTACCATCCCCTTTTTCAAGTGATGTTACAAGACCAGCGCCAACAGGATCGGTTACAGAAGAAAAAACAACGGGAATATCCTTAATAGCATTTGCTAATGATACTGCTACAGGAGTTGCTATTCCCACAGCAATGTTAACCTTGTCATTTTTAAACTTTGTTGCTATTTGAGCTGCCGTATTAACATCACCGTTAGCATTTTGAAAATCATAAGAAACATTAATCCCTGCATCTTTTATGGCATCTTGAATTCCTTGCTCCGATGCATCTAATGCAAGATGTGATACAATTTTTGAAATACCGATTTTTACTACGGCATTATCCGCTTTTGCAAGATCATTTTTTACTTGTGTGCCCTTTTTACAAGCTGTTAAAACCGGTAAAACACATAGACAAGCAAAACAAAAAAACACAATCTTTTTCATCATACCTCCATAAAAAGTTACTGAGAAAATTTCAATTTTCGAAAGCAACTTTTTACGTGCTTCCACAGTGTAACGAGGAAGCACAGTTAATCTGCAAGTTTGCTCAATACAAATATAAAGTGCAATATATTTGCCTCACATACAATGTTACTATATAAAGTAACATTGTTAAAAGTAATATACTACCACGTTTACATTTTGTCAATACTTTTTTTAAAATTAATAACAATTATTTTTACTACAGTTTAATACCAATATTGAGTCTTTTTCTTCTATATAATATACTCAATAAAATGAAGATTGGACAAATCACTACACCGGTTTCAAACATCTCAGGAGTCGGCGAAAAAGCCGCATTTAATTTAAGCAAACTAAATATTTTTTCTGTGGCAGATTTATTACAACATTATCCACGAGAATGGGAGGATAGAACTAAACGTATTCCTCTTGCTTTTCATGACACTGTAAAAAAAATACACACTGTGGCAAAAGTTTTAGCACATGAATATTTTGGCTTTGGTAGAATGCGTACACTAAAAATTATCATAGATGACGGAACACGAACCGCCGGCTTAGTTTGTTTTAATCGAAACTTTCTTGAAAATTCATTAACAATTGGCTCTATCATTAACATATCCGGAAGTTTTTCAATACGCTACGGAGAACTTCAATCGTCCTCTTTTGAAACAGAAGTTTTGAGCAAAAGCGGTGAGTTACATGAATACAAAAATTGTATTTTAAGCGACTCAAAAGTTTTTCCAATTTATCCACTCACAGCAGGAATAACACAAACACAAATGCGAAAATTTATTACACGTGCTTTAAAAAGTTTTGGTAAAGGCATTGAAAATGAATTACCGGAAAGTGTAATAAAAAAACATAATTTACTTAATAAGCAAGATGCCATTTTCAAAATGCATCTTCCTGAAACATTAGCTGAAACTGAATTAGCAAAACATAGCTTAATTTTCGAAGAATTATTTTTATTCCAAAAACAAATAATAAAACGATACTATGAGCGAAACGGTCGTTTACCTGACATTAATACGGAAAACATTTTACATGGCGTTGATTTGATTCAAGAAGTTTCTTCTTCTTGTACAACTACAATTGACAACTCAAATACAATTCAAAATAAAATTAATCAAGAAGAAAAGACACTAAATATTTCATCAACGGATTTTACCGGCACGCTTTCTCCAAAACAAAAAAAACTTTTTTCACGTTTACCTTTTACACTTACAAACGATCAAATGCGTGCCATCATTGATATTAATGCCGACATTGACCGGTGTTATATGAGCACCTCAAACAAAAAAGCCACAACATTTGAAAAACCGCCCATGTCACGACTTTTGCAAGGCGATGTCGGTTCCGGAAAAACTTTAGTGGCTTTTTTTGCATGTTTAAGACAAATAGACTATGATGGCCAATGTGCAATTCTTGCACCAACGGAATTACTTGCACGTCAACATGCTGACAATGCTGCAAATTTATTAGAAGTTGCTTGTGGCATAAGACTTGCATTTTTAACAGGTAATTTAAAAACCACCGGTCGTGCACAATTAGTAAAGCAATTAAAAAATGGCGACATCGATATTGTGATTGGAACTCATGCTCTTTTTTCCCAAGATATAATTTATCATAACTTACGTTTAGTCATTATTGACGAACAGCATCGTTTTGGAGTTGTACAAAGAAATGCAATTTTGGAAAAAGGTCGTACTTCTATGGAAGCACAAAAAAAAATTACTAACAATTTCCCTGCTGAACAAATAAACTCAAACAATTCCACACCATCACTTTTAATGATGAGTGCCACTCCCATTCCGCAAACTTTAGCACTTACAGTTTTTGGGGACTTGGATATTTCAAATATTCGTTCCATGCCACAAGGTCGTTTGCCAATTAAAACACACCTAACACGACGCGGTAACGAAGCAAAAGCATATGAGGCAGTACGAACAGAATTGCGTAACGGCCATCAAGCATATTTTGTCTATCCTTTAATTGAACAAGGCGAAAATAATAACTTAAAAAGTGCAGAAGAAAGTTTTGAATTTTTATCTAAACGTATTTATCCTGAGTATAAATGTGCTCTTGTTCATTCTCAAATTGACGATAGTACTCAACATCAAATTTTAACGGATTTCAAAAACGGAAAAATTGATGTTATCGTTGCAACAAGTGTTGTAGAAGTAGGTGTTGATGTACCAAACGCAACTTGTATGGTTATTGAACAAGCGGAACGATTTGGCCTTGCTGCTTTGCATCAACTGCGAGGACGTGTCGGGCGAGGGAAAAATCAATCGTATTGCTTTTTAATATATTCACAAAATTTGACTGAAAACGGAAAAGCAAGGCTAAAAGCCTTATATGAAAACACAGACGGTTTTATTATTGCAGAAAAAGATATGAAACTTCGCGGACCGGGAGAGGTTGCGGGTATTCAGCAGTCAGGCTATTTAACACTTGGATTAGCGGACCCAATCCGAGATATAGAATTACTTCTTATAACCCGGACTGAGGTTATTGAAAATTTTTAGTAGTTTACTTTTTCACGCATAAAATATGCTTTTGGATGTTCACAAACAGGACAAAGCTCAGGAGCATTATCTCCATATTCAATGAAACCACAGTTTGAGCATACCCAAGCTACTTTACCTTTATCACTGAAAACTTCACCTTTTTTAATACGATCAAGCAATTTTCTGTAACGTTCTTCATGTGATTTTTCAATTTTTGCTACTTCACTAAATAAAAATGCAATACGGTCAAAACCTTCTTCTTTTGCAATTTTAGCATAATCAGCATACATTGATGTCCATTC
>JAAYNH010000024.1 GCA_012520945.1 Treponema sp.
TAAAAAACAAATAAGATATTAACAATCAGCATGTTAATAAAATTGGGGGGATAGGGTTTTTAGACAGTCTGACGGTTTGCGGTATGTTTTTGTTGCCGACTTCGGAGCACGTCACTTTCAAGCCACGATAAAGTTTGAAGCGAGCCACAAACGTTGATTTCAGCACTATCTCGGCAATAAAACATACCGCATGTTATGGCTTTTTTTCTTATTGTCATTTGTCAGAAAAAACGTACTATTTTATTTTTTGTATTTACTGGTAAGTCTGTATTATATATTTCAAAGTGATTGACTTTCATTTCTGTAAACCATTTATTTAAATACGCTCTGATTATATCTTCATCATTCTTGTGAGAATTTGATGGATTTACTTCTAAAACCAAAATGTCCAAATCTTCATAAGTCTGTCCAGAACTAATAAATCCATAGTCTTGTTTTTCAAATTTATCTTTCCAATTGGGGTTATTTCTAAATCCTTCATTTTGCAAAAATGTTCCGGTCAAGTATGCCGTTCTATTTTTTTGTCTGTCAGTTGATTGTTTATGATAAATATAACCATCTGTAACAATGACAAGAATATTTCGATATGATTTATCTTGGTCAATACATAAATCCTTTGCATCATATTTAAAGAAACGCCAAATATCCGAACCAATCCAATTTTTTGAATTTAATGTCAATTTATATATTTCAGACAACCCATTTGTAAAATCGTTAGTAATATTATCAAAAATTTCTTTTTTTTGTCTATTTTCCATTTTCGATAAATCAACTGTTAACGTGTTTGCAATATTATTAATACTTGCATTATCTGGTGCAGGTGTAAACAAAATCTTCAATTTATCTTTTGATTTGTAAGCACCTTTTTTTTCCATGTTACTTTTAAATATTTCAACTATACTTGAAACTATTGCAATATCCCTTTCACTTTGACTAGGTTGGAGAGGTTGTGTAACCCTGTCTGACAAATCTAAAAGTATAGTAATATTTAATTGTTCCTTTTTAACGATGTCAGAAAAGTTGTTATTTTCTTCATTTTTAGTTGTTTTACTTGTACAAGAACAAAGAATTACAACTAACGACCAAATAAAATATTTTGCTTTCATTCTAATTATTATTTAAAAGTTGTAACGACCTAATATTTTCTACAATAAAAGCTTCAATGATCTGTCTGGCCTTTTCAAGTTCTTCATGGCTTCTATTATCTGAATTTAACCATTCAATCCAACCTTCTAAAAACTGAAACAAAGATAATTCTAATTCTTTTGGTTTAATAATATCTGAATGGTCTAAAATAGTTTTCATCTTATTTATTTCTTTTTCATTATTTGAAAGTTTTTCAGACAATTCAATAATTTCTGTTTCTTTTTTTGTAATTTCTTTTTGAGCTTCATAAATTTCCTCATTCTTAGATTTTATTAAGACTGAAATTTTATCAAGTTTACCATATGCTTCCATGAAAAAATCAAATACAAATCCCCAAATAACATAAACAACGAACCCAGCAAATATTATTAACCAAAAATTTACAGAATGAAAAGCAAAATTTAGTGTATATTCTGGCATTTTTTGAAAACTATTACTTGCTTTAATGTTGTAAATTTTTTCAGTAATTTCATAAGCAAGAATACAATCAAAAATAAATGTAACAAAAATTAACATTGTAATCTTTGGAACCTTTTTCCATCCCTTGTCTTCTTGAAATTTATGTATAAGGTAACCTAATCCTAGAAAAACAAATGGTATTGTCAATATTAAAACTAATTCCATAAAACCATCTTTTAACCCTTTTGACAATGCTTGTGGATCAAATATTGAGTTGGCAACTCCGAGTTCATTAAGTGTAAACTCTTTAAAAAATGCAGAATATGAGGCAGAACTATAAAAAACAAATAGATAAATTGTTAAAAAAGTCAATATTATTGCTCCAATGTAAAAGCCGGCTTTGCCTACTTTATCACCTAAATATTGTTCCGGATTTTTTCTTATATTTCTGATTTCATTTTGAGATGCTTCGATTTTATTTTTTAAAAATGGAATTCTTTCTTTTCGAATGCTTTCAATTTTTGAAGAAATTATGTCCTTATCTGCTAACAAGTCATTTAATTTGTTTCTATAGGGGATTTTGGCTCTATCTTGTTCCTCTGTATTTTTTCTTAAATTTTCTTTGTGGTTTTCATAAATAATACGTATGCAAACATAAAGACCTGTTATACTCCCATTTAAAGCCTTAGCACGTTCTCTTCCCCAATCTTTCAATTTAATCTTAATTAATGGCCCGATTTTTTGAACCTCTTTTATTTCCTCATTATTTTTTTTGAGATCAAATAATCCTTTTGATAGCAATTTCATAATAATCAGTTTATGTTTTGTTTAACTATTTCAAATATTTCAGATTTTGGCGTTTCTTTTTTGGCTTCCTCAATTAAGAAGTCTGCAATATTCTTAGCATTTTCTTCTTTAAAACCAAATTTTACACAGAATTTTTTCAAAATAGTTTCTTCAAAAGGGGCAACATTTTTGTCAGCCCAAATCATTCTTGCAAAGTCATATAAATATTCTACCTTTGTTAAAATATCATCGGGGATTACAAATTTGATTTCAGTCGGATTTAAAATTATTTTTTCAATGTCTTGTCTGGGAACTCCTCTTTCCTCACCAAATTTAAACAACAAATCAAGTTCTGTCGTGTCAATTTGAAAATCGGAGAGAGCAACTAAGAAAAGGTTCAGGAAATGACTTTTCAGGTCATCGTTCATTTTTAAATTCTCCATATTCTCATTATTTTAATCATTTTAATCATTGTAGTTTTTTTTGCAATAAGCCATAACGGTTTGGCTAAGCGTAGTGCGGGATTTCAAGGCACTTCACTGTCCGCCTGCCGTAAAGTTTGATTAATGTAATTACTTTCATAATAGCACTTTCGCCCGCATTACGTATATTTTTTGTTATGGGCTGGTTTTCTTTGTCTCAGACAGTTACTTCCTTTGGATTTTGTCCATATTGATTTTCTCCGGCGTTACTATCAGTCACCATAAGAACTAAAAGCCAAA
>JAAYNH010000025.1 GCA_012520945.1 Treponema sp.
AAAATCGCTCCTTTTTTCTAAGCAATCTAAATCACCCTTTAGAGCAACAGTTTCATGTTCATATTTTGCTTTTTGCACTACTAAAATATTTACATCAACAGTTGCATGCTCAAAAACTTTTTCTCCTGCTAAATTAATTAAGAGTTTTGGTTGTGTATTTTCTGCAAAAAACTTTCGAGATGACTCTCCATAGCCTGCACGCATCCATTTATTTGAAGTAATAAATACGAGATGTCCCTTTTCTTTTAAAAGCCCTATTCCTCTTTCATAAAATAATTGGTATATGTCTCCAGTGCGTTTAAAACTTTTATAGTTAAGATGTTGATATAAGTCTGCTAATTTACCCTTGTTGTCTTGTAATTGTATATACGGCGGGTTTCCAATCACTACATCAAAACCGTCTTTTATGTTAAACATCCATTGTGCATCAAAAAAAGTGCTGACTGCATTTTGGTCATACGGATTCCAACTGACAAGCTTTTCTAATATTTTTGCATAATCTCCATACATGGACTTTTTTGTCTTTTCAGCAGTCAAATCTTTTTCAACTTTAACAAGCTGTTTTCGTAACAACTTTCGTGCATCCTCATTTTTATCTTTTTGAAATAATGTTTTTGGAGCTGTATCAAAAAGCTCTGCCTCTTCTTGAGCATCAATCATCACAACAGGGAGATTTTTAATTTTTTCAATGAGATCTTTTCTTTCATTTTCTAATTCATTTTCTAATTTTTTAGTTTTTTCGGAATTTTCTTCAACAAGACTTTTTGTAAGCAATGTAACTATTTCTTGCCTTTTTTCTTTGTCCTTTTTTCTACATTCTGCTTTTTCCCGAGCTGTAGATGTCTTAAAGTGTTTTTTACGAATTTCTGAAAGTTCATTTTTAAGAGTATCTATTTCATCAAATTTCACAAGCTCCATGCCATTTTCTTTTTTCAGACCTATCAATGAGTCTGCTGCAACGAATTTTGTTTCAAGATTTGGCAAAGGATTAAATCCATAGTTATCTTCTTTGCTTCCGGTTTTTGTTTGTTCACAAATAAGACTAATAAAAAAACGTAATTTACAAATTTGTACTGCAATCGGTTGAATATCGACACCGTACAAACAATTTTCAATAAGTTCAAGTTTTAGTTGATAAATCGCTTCATCATCACCATTAAAATCTGTACTTTTTTGGATTAAATGCACCATTCTTTGTAACATTCCCATAGGAAAGGCTCCCGAACCGCAAGCAGGATCCAAAACAGTAATGCTTTTAATTGCATTGACAACTTTATCTGCATTATTTTCATCATATATAATTTCGTTATCGTCAAATAATTTTGCTATTTGTTTAGCATTCATTTCTGCTACATTTTCTAACAAATAATTTTTTAATGCTTCGTCAATCATAAAATTGACAACAGTACGCGGTGTGTAAAATGAGCCGGAAGATTTTCTTGCTGTGTCTTTTGTTTCAGGATTATAAGTTCCTAAAAGATTTTCAAATACTTTACCCAAAAGTTCCGGATCAAGCGCAATTTGTACATCTGTTGGGGTATTTTCTTCAACGGTAAAATTATATCTATTCAAAATATGAATAAGCCCTTCGTTCGTCCCTTCATTTTCTAACCAAAATAAATGATTGGGAACAAAAGCCATCCGTTCCGGTTCTCTACTAAATCCGTCTATAAATACTTGAATATTTTTTGTTTTATCCGCATTATCCTTTAGCTCATCAAGGCACTCAAACAATCCACCGTTTAAGAAAGGCACAGATTCAAATCTTTCAATTATTTTTTTGTGTGTTTCCTTAAAAAATGTTTGTTCATGATTATCACGGTAAAACGTTTTTACACCAAACTGTTTATTATATTTAACACTTTTATCATCAGCAAAAGCTCTATCTTCAATCTTTTTATTAAGCGTTGCAAAAAACAAGTTTTGAATAATTGCATTATAATAATTTCCATGAGTTGTGCTTTCCGCGTCAAAATCAACAAGCACTTTTTTTAATTCATCTTGATCAAAAATCCAAGAAGGTATCAAATCTTTTTGTTTTATAAACCACACAAACATAAGACGTGTAATTAAGCGAATCAAATTAAGTTCATTTTTTTCTGTTGATTGTTTAAAATTAAATTTGCCATTTTTATTTTTAGTTGTGTCGCCACTCGGAAAAGTAACGTGCTTCAAAGCCCATTCGTACCACTTAAATAATTCATTGTAAAATTCTTTGGTAACAACTTCAATGTTAAACCGTTCTTTCAAATCTTCAAAAGAATGTATTTTCTTAGAAAGCATGGATTCCGGTGTATGTTTTTTACAACCTGACCCAAGCATAAAAGAAAAGCGTCTTGGATTGGAATATCGCTCTTTTATTTTTTCATCTTGTTCTACATAATCTGTTGTAATTAATGACAAACGCCAACTTTGCGATTTTTCCGAATAAAAAACAATAATAGCATTAGAATTTTGACCGTATTTATTCATAACGGAAACCGCTTCTCTTGTCAGTGTTACTCGCGGATCACCTTCTTTATTTGTTTTAATTTCAAAAACATCAAGTTTCAAACTGTCTGATGAACCTAGCTTAATTACGCTGTCTAAAATTTTACACTCAGCATAAACTTTTTCTTGAACAGGTATAAAGTCATCAGGTAAAAAATCAGATAAAAAATTTTCAAAGTCTTTTCTTCCATAAGGTTCTGATAAAAAAGAAAGGTTCATTATATACTTCTCCCACTATGTTAATTCTTCTGCTAATAATATTGTTTCCGGCTCAGAATCTATTTTGCTATATTTATCCAACAGTGCAGCAATATACTGTATTGGTATCATTTTCTGTATGTCTTTAATTATACTCACATTTTTATGATCCATTCTTGCAATTTTTTTTGCATAAAAAACCGGAAGACAATCCATATTTATAACCTTCAGTATTTCTTCTAAATAGCTTTTATCATCACCTGTGGCACTTTTAGCTAAAAATCTAATCATTTTAATCGCCGCATTTGTCGTGTCGGATTTTTGCTTTGATACTTTTACTAAACCGCTTTGTGCTTTTGCATTTTCATATAACGGATAAAAAGATTCAGAAGCTTTCATTCCTAGTTCTTCTTTTGTTGCTTTAAATAAATTCATTGCTTGTTCGGGATTTATCATTTCTGTGCTACCATCTTGTGCCGTAAAAGAAAATCTATATGCATCCCCTTTTTTAGAAAAAAGCAAAACACCTTTTTCCTGAATATTTTCGAACAATTCTTGTGTAAGCAAATCTTCTTTTGATTTTTTGTAATTTCTATTTTTCCGTGCAATTCTACAACGTTGTGGCAACTCTTTTGCATCGTCCAGTATTTTTTTTTCTGTTTTTTCTATTTGATAAAGCTCATTTCTAAATTCAACATCCCAAGAAATACTATTTTCACTATTTTGAGCCTCCGTAAATTCTTTTTCTAAATATCCTTCAAGCGTTTCATCCTCTGTAAGAATTTGTGTGTCGGCACCAAGAATTGCCTGAAATAACTTCATCTTAAATGTAGAAATTTCAGCTGTACGACTTATTTTTTCTCCAATTGTCGTTGGAAAGAAGTTAAAAATGTAGAGTTCATCAAACACTTTTTTATTAATACGATTAATTCTTCCTACTCTTTGTATAACTCTCGTCGGATTGTACGGAATATCATAATTGTAAATAGTTCCTGCACGATGCAAACTAAATCCTTCAGAAATCGCATCCGTTGCAACAAGAACATCTATTCGATTTTGCTGTAACTTTTCAGGATAGCCTGCATCAAAGTTAGCTCTAACTTCGTTTCGTTTCTCCTTACTTGCCTTTTTTGAAGAATACATCATCACTTTTAATCCGGATTTTTCAAATTCATTAAAAAGATAATCTGCCGTGTCAGAAAATTCCGTAAATATAATAATTTTTCTACTTGGTTCTTTTTCCAAAGATGTTTTGATATTATTTATAATTGATTTTAGTTTAGGATCCTCTTTTGTTGCTTGCCATAATTTTAAGAAATTGGAAATTAACGCAATGTCTGCATCAAGATCTACTAAAAACTCATCGGACATATCTTTGGCATCAATATACCAAAAACCTTTTTCTCTCTCCTTTGCCATGCGACATTTTTGCATTTCATCTGTTCCGGCAAAAAGATCGGTATCTTCATCATCTACCAAGGAATCTTTTAATGTATCGATGTCAGGAAGTTTAACTTTTCTTGACATTGGAATTTGTTTAAGTTCAACAAACCAACGCCTTAATGTTTGCATAGAATTATATATATTATTAAGAGATTGAATAAAACTGTACTTAGAACTTTCAAATCGACGAACGAGCAACTGTTTCATAAAACCTGCCATGTTTTTTTGACCGGTTATAAAATTTTCAACATCTTCAAAATATTGTGAATATTTTTTTATGAGTTCTTTATCTATTTTTGAATTATCTTTTTTATCTTTTCTTAAATAAGTAAGTGGCTTATACCTTGTCCCTTTTAACCCTTTTGTCTCATCTGTAAGTTGTTCGAGCGTATTTATATACAATTTCGACAATGTACCAAGTTCATACGTTTGAGATTCGGGAGGTTTAACTTCAGAAAACTGAATGCCTTGAGATTCTAAGTCAGTCTTGTATTTTGTAAGTTTTTCAAGATCTATTCGTGTTCTACGAATAATAACAGGCTCAAGAACTTCTCTGATTTTTTGTGCTAAATCATTTGATTGTTTATCAAATTCTACTTCACTTATAGCTGCTTCACGGTTCACTTTTTTTAAATTTTTATATTCATTGACAAGTTTTGCCATCTGATTTCCCAAATCATTTACTGTCTGAATTGTTGAACGAACAGGTATTTGAAATAATTTAATCAATGAAAAAATATCTTCGGGTTTGTTATTAAAAGGAGTTGCAGAAAGAAGAATTACCTTATTTCCGGCACAAAGCTGATGTAAAAAACCATAACTTTCAGTATTTTCATTTCTATAACGATGAGCCTCATCTATTATAATAACTAAGTCCGAAGTATTTTTATACTTATTAGCAGCTTCCTCTATTTTTCCGGGAGTATAAACCCTGTCAATTCTCAAGCCAAAGTCTGAAGCATAATCTTCCCATTGTGTTTTTAAATGTGGCGGACTAACAATTACCGTTTGCCTGTCAAGATTTGCTGCAATTGCTGACGCAATTATTGATTTTCCAAGGCCTACAACATCAGCAACAATTACACCGGAGTGTTTTTTTATCTTTGTAACACCTTCTCTAATCGCATCTACTTGATATGAAACATCAAAGAATTCATTCATTTTATCACGCGTAATCTCTTTTGGTGTTTTAATATATTCATCTGTTTCTTTGAAAAATTCATAAAGGACGCGAACATATATTAAATAAGGTGATGGAACAACTCCAGGCCATATTTTTCCTATAACTTCTTTTTTAAATTCATCTTTATTTTCTCTATTAATTAATTCTATAGATTCTTCCCACAAATTTTCGAAAATTTTACTACCATCGTTAAAATCATGTGCATCTAAAAGATATATATTTATTTCATTTCTAGCCTTAAATCCTTGAATGGAAAAATTACTTGAGCCAACAATTAACTTACTTTCATCAAGACCGGAATTTGTTTTTTCAGGTGGCATATAAAACAAATACATCTTTGCATGATTAGGATCTCTTGTTTTACGAACTTCCAGCGTTCCGTTTTCAAGTTTTTCCAAAAAAACTTTGTATGATTTTTCGAACTCAGCTGTATCAATAATATCCGCTTTATTAATTATATTTTTTAAGTTTTTAAAATAATTATTTCTTATGGCAAGTTTTGAATCGAAATTTTGTCTATTCTCTCTGTTTGTTGTATATTCAACAATACAATTATTTATATCAACTTGTGCATCCATACCAATTAAAATACGCAAAGGTTTATCTATTAAATCTTTGCGTATTTCACAAAATCCTGAAAAGAAAAAATATCCAACTAAAAAATCCAACCTTGAACTAGCCTTAGTTAGTGCCTTTATTCGCTCTGCTAAAGATGTTTTTTCGCTTGTATTTGTTAAAAATTTAGATGCCATTCATCTTCCCCTAAAAATGCTTTCCCGGACAAGCACGTTCGCATATTGTATCATAAAAATTAAAAATGTGCATTAAGTAAATTTTTTCTTACATTTTTACAATATTTTTACGCTTATGACTTGACATAATATAAAAAAACTATTATAAACTTTAGCTTACTTTTTTTAAATTTTTTATCCCATTTATTGACTAAAACCGTGATTTCAGTATAATTATAAGACGAGTTATGAGTGTCCAAAATAACAGTGCTTTAACAAATGCTTATGATCTTTTAAAAGAATGTAATCCAAGCATGGCTGAAATTGAGTTGCAAAAAGCTCTCAGTGCAAATTTAGAAAATGAAGAAATAATTTTTGCACTCTCTTGTGCCAATTTTTGGAAAAAACCCATGTCTCAAATCGAAAGTCTTTCCTCTGCATTTGAAAAAGGTGAATATCTTATTTTTCATTGGAAGGCTTTTATTTCCTTTATCGCAACAAAAGAAAAAACATTTGAACCTGTTTTATATGCAGTCAGAAAAGGCGTTTTTTCTTTAGCTTTACAATATTACCAAGCATTATTACGCGAACCGGGCATGAAGCACAAAAATGAAACTTACTGTCGCATAGGTTTGTGTTATAAGAAACTTGGAGATTATGAAAGCGCATTAAAGTTTTTAATTGACGCAAACAATAAAACGCCGGACTCTGCCGCAATTCTTGCAGAAATGGCCGATTGTTATGCCATGATTGGAGAAGATAAAACCGCAAAACTTTTTTTTAGAGAAGCTTTTTTTATCAATCCACAGGAAATTGACATCTATTTGCTTGAATCACTTCTTATCACGGAATTGTTCATGCAAATTCGTAAACTGGGCTACACAGAAAACGTTTTTCTTGAATGGGTTCCTGTGTATGGAGTTTTATACGGGGTTTTTAACGTAAAACGTGGCTTACGTGCCTTTGAATTTGCAAAACTCAAACAAAGCATTTATACATTGGAGAGTGAGTTGAAAGAATTGGTTGGTATTGCTGAAGCATTAATACCAAAGCTCATAAATCACTATTTTTGGCTCATAGATTACTATACCATTACAAAAGAAGATCGGTCAAAAATAGATGAAGTATTACTAAAAATTAAATTACTGGATAACGATATTTATACAAAATATACAATATAATTATCCGGAGACTGCAGGAGTATAACTAATTATGGTAGAAAAGATTTTAACATCCGTTCAAGAGATGCTTAACGAAGAAAAATGGACGCGTGCCGCTATTTCAAATTATTCAAAAAACCAATTTTTAGAATTGTCAGACTTAATTGAAACAATTTGCAATGAAAACTGTATTGATGAAGCAAAACAAATTTGTAACGAACATCTAGCACACACAAAAAACAGTATTATCGGTTTATATCTTTCAGGAATTTTAAGTCTTAAAAAACGTGAACTTGATAACTCTGCACTCGTAACACTTATTAATATTTTCCAAGATAATCACAAAAGTCAAATTGTAGAATATTTATGTGAAAGCATCTTGGAAGAAGACTCCGCAAATAAATTTGCTTTGCGTACTTTGGCAGATTGCTACCGTGAAGAAAATAACACAAAAATTTGGGACATATATGAAGAAATTGTTCGCCTTGACTTTGATGAGGCCGACATTGCAAAAACAATTGCCGAATACAATGAAAAAGAAGGCAACTCCGAAAAAGCGATAGATTATTACAAAAAAGCTTTACTTCGTTTTGTAAATAACAAATCAATGAATCAAATTAAAGAAATTTGGAGCAAATTAGTTATTGCCATTCCTGAAGAAAAAGATTTTTTCTATTTAGTTCAAAGAAAAATTGCAAAAACTATTAGCGAAGAAAAAAGTGCTTTGCTAATGCAAGAATTATATATTTATTATAAAGATAATCAAAAGTGGGATACCGCAATTGAGATTTTAAAACTTATTTTATCAATCGATGAAAAAGACAACTGGGCTCGAAAAGAAATAGTTGACTGTTTTCGTGGTAAATATGCAGATCATAGCCAACTGGAAGAACACATTCGTATTTCAAATTTGAATCAAAGCTGGCGTAATATTTTTGAAGCAATTTCCGACTTTGAAAAACATATTGCGTTTGATAAAAAGAACTTTGTTTTCCACAGAACATGGGGCGTTGGTATTATTAGAAATGTTAAAGGCGATGAACTTGTTATAAATTTTGGCAAAAGGTTCGGCGTTCGTGAAATGTCTCTAAAAATGGCAGTAAGCTCTTTGCAACCTTTGGAAAAAAACCATATTTGGGTTTTAAAAGCAACAAAAACAAAAGAAGTTTTAGTAAAAAAAGTCAAAGACGATATTGCCTGGGCATTAAAAACCATTATTAAAAGTTTTAACGATAAATGTGACTTCAAAACAATTAAAGCAGAACTTGTTCCTGCAATTCTTACTACAGGCGAATGGACAAGCTGGAGTACTAAAGCTCGACGCGTTCTCGAAACTAATGCAACTTTCGGAGTTGACCCGGATGATATTACATTATTCACAGTACGCGATAATGCAATTACAACTGAGGAAAAACTCTCAAATGAATTTAACGCACAAAAAGACTTTTTTAAACGCATAGACATTCTTATGAAATTTGCTGCGGATGCTAACACTGAATCGGAACACTTTGCTGATATGTTTTCATATTTCAGCAATTATTTACGAGCCGCTAGTACAGCAAATGAACAAACAATAGCTTCATTTTTAGTTTATCGTAATATTATTACTAGATTTCCTCATATTGATAGCGGCATAAATTTAACATTCTCACAACTTTTTGAAGATATTGAAAATCTAAGTGAAATGTATCTTTTGTTGAAAGACACAAAAAACACAAGCTTGCGCAAAGACTTTATGGATAATATTAAAACACTCCTACCAAACTGGGCGGATATCTTTGTGGAAATGTTTCCAACTGTTTTGAATGCATATGATATAATTGGAATTTTGCTTGAAAACGGACATGATGACAAAGTTAAACAGCTTGCCGTTAATTCATTTGAAAACTACCGCGATAATCGCAATGCTACAATTTATTTCTTTGAAGAATGCCAAGACAAAGAATGGTTCAAAGAAATAAATATTCCATATGAAAAACAACTCATTTCATTAATTCATATTATGGAAATTAATTATCGTGAAATTGCAAATCACAAAAATACAACTGAGAATCGCAAAATTAATCGTAAAATTCACACATTATTGTTCAAAAACGAAACATTGTTAAATTATATGTTGAGTAATGATACGGATACAATCACACGCCTATACACATTAATAGACGACATAAAAGATCTGGATGTTTCTGAAAAAGCAAAAATGCGCAACAAAATTTTAGAAAAAGATCCTGACTTTAAATTTTTTGGTGTTGAAGAAAAATCTGAAGCACCTAAAGGTCTTGTTGTTACAATTAAAATGCTTGAAGAAAAAAAACGCCAACTCGAACAAATTACAACAGTGGATATTCCGCAAAACTCAAAAGATATCGGCGAAGCAATGGCATTTGGAGATTTAAGTGAAAATGCTGAATATCATGCTGCAAAAGAACGTCAAGCACAATTAAATATTTTGGCAACACGATTACAAGATGAATTGAATCGTGCTCAAGTATTTGATCCGACAACTATTACAACTGCACGTATTTCTTTTGGAACAACCGTTACATTGCAAAACCTTAATACAAATAAGGCCGAAAAATATACAATACTTGGTCCATGGGAATCTGACCCTGATAACGGAATTATTTCATATATGTCTCCATTCGGCATTGCAATCATGAATGCAAAAGAGGATGAAGAATTGAACTTTGAAATTAACGATGTAAAACATTCTTACAAAGTTGAAAAAATCAAAGCTGTGAAATTTTAATTCTCATACGGCTGTTAAAAATCTATAGCCTATAGTATAATAATAAATGTGTTTTTTTCAGGAGGAGTAAAATGAAAAAATATTTTTGTTTCTTAATTCTTATGTTTTGCATATTTTTTTTAGGTGCACAAAACCAAAATGCAGACATTGTTATTCTTTTGGATAATTCAGGTACGATGTTACCATATTATGACCAAATTAATACACAGGTTCTTACTGAAGTAAGTAGCAAATTTATTCGCTTAGGTGATACAGTTCATTTAATTTCTTTTAGCGATAAAATTACTCCGGAAATTTCACAGCAGATTAATACGGAAAATGATGTTAAAAAATTAGTTTCCAGATTCAATTTAATATATCCGTTCGGACCTTACACGGACTTTCTTTCTGCGGTAAATTACTCAAAAAAATTCATTTCCGGCATGAAGGAACGTTCTGAGAAATTTCTCATTGTAATTTCTGACGGATTATATTATCCAGCTCCTTCAAGCCCAAACTATTCAACAAGCCCTAACGTTGTTGAGGAAATGATAAAGTCCACCTTAGTCGATTTAGAAACTAGTGGAGTAAATGTATATTATATTAAAGCACCGTTTCCTGAAGGTGTCTTAATTTCCGATTTACAAGGCAATATTGTTTCCTCTGCAAAAACTAATGTTGCACAAACTCATTCTTCATCAAGCACTATTGCCGGTACAACAGGAGATGTTGCTTCAAGTTCCAAAACCACAAAATCATATGCAGACAAGTCCGCATCAACAGATGTTACAAAAACCACAGTAGGCAGTTCAACTAACGCCGGTTTAGAAAAAGAATCCGGCACTTCAAAAAAAACCGATGATTTGTCTAAAGTTTCATCAGGACCGATTTCTATGGACGAATTAGGTCTTGTTGCTTCAACGCCTGATCCGTTTGCACAGTCTTCCGGTTCTCAAGGCAATGCAAAACCCGATTATTACGAATACAGCTCTACTTTACAAAAAGCCGACACGGTAACTACTGCAGAAATTACACCTGAGTCGCCTGAAACAGGTGTATTTGTAAGTAATTTACCTTTGCTTACCGGTGAAAAAAATTTAGGTAAAAAACGATATAACTTTACATATCCTATTACAATTGAAAATGTTTCTGAAGAAACAATTATTTTAGACTTGAAAAATGTTTTTATTGACGGAAGTAATATTTTAGCAAAAGAAACTTCTATTAACGTTCCGCCTAAAAGTCAAAGTAACATTAATGTGGCATTAGCGATCCCTGAAACTATGCCTGAAGGTGAGCAAATTTTTACTGCATTTTTTATGTTTGATAAAGATATTCGCACACAACCTCAACAATTAACATTTTCAGTTGAATTAAGCAAAACCGGTGCATTTATAAAATTTCTTAAAAACAATTGGCTTTGGCTTTTGTTAATTATTCTTGCGCTTTTAGCAATTTTGCTTGTAATTTATCTATTAAAATCCAGTCCACAAGGTTCACGTGGTTATTCCAAACGTACTACATCAAAAGATTCTATGCCTACTTTAGATAATGCAAACGTTTCTAACGGCTCCATGCCTACTTTAGATCGCACAAGTGCTTCAAACGGCTCTATGCCTACTTTAGAACGCACAAACGCTTCCAACGGTTCCATGCCTACTTTAGGCAGTATAAACTCAAAAACTAGTAGTTCTATGTCTACTTTAAGCAATACAAAA
>JAAYNH010000109.1 GCA_012520945.1 Treponema sp.
ACGTAAATCATTGACAGTCAATGATTTACAATACTTTGTCTACATTTCTTTATCTTGCCATAAAGGTTAGTTATTTTTTTCTTTGTTCTTTATTGTTTCTTTTTCAAGCGAAACGTTTCGCTTTTTTCTGAATATTCTTGGATTTACCGTTTTATTCAGTTTTTTGTATTTTTTACTTGATTTTTATTGCTTTTTATACAAAATATATATTGAATCCGCCTGCCCCAAGGAGATTCACAATGTTAATACTCACAGAAAAATCAAGCGTAGCAAATGACTTTGCTTTAGCCTTGAATTGTCCCAAAAGAACAGGATATTATTCCAATGGAAAAATTGAAATTGCTTATTGCGTTGGACATCTTTTTAAACTACAAGATCCAGAGTTTTACGAAGCTCGTTTCAAATCTTGGAATGAAATCCCTTGCATACCAAAACAATTTTGTTATGCAATAAATGAGACTGTTTCAAAACAAGCTCACATTGTTTTAGAACTATTAAAGAAACACAAGGATGATGAAATCTTAATTGCCACAGATGCAGATAGAGAAGGCGAAATAATAGCTAGAGAATGTTTAAAGCTTTCAGGGATTTCAGATTTTCACAAAATCAAAAGATTCTGGGTATCTCAAGCTTTAACGCCCGATGTTATTTTGAATGGTATAAAATCTGCAAGAAAACTTTATGAATATAACAACCTTGCTCAAAATGGATTTGCACGACAACACGCAGATTGGCTTGTGGGTATGAATCTTACTCGATATGTTTCAGTTGCAGCAAATAAAAAACTTTCCATTGGTCGAGTAAAAACAGCCTTACTATCAGCAATTGAAAACAGATGTTCTAAAATTGAAAATTTCAAAAGTGAAAAATACTATGAGTTTTATGCTTCTTTTGGAGCGAAACGTTTCGCTCCTGAATGTAAGGGAATTTATTTTGAACCAGATGATAAAACTAAATTTAACAACAATGAGCTTTCACAAGAACTAAAAAAAGACATTGAACAAAAAACCTTAGTTATTGAAAACAAAACTGAAAAGAAAGAAACTCACGCACCACAATTATATAATTTAAATGCATTACAGAAGGATGCCTTTAAATATTTTAATATTTCAGCAGATGAAACATTAAAAATAATTCAAAAACTATACGAAAGTTATAAATGTGTTTCTTATCCAAGAACTCCGTCAAAAGTTATGGGAAATGAAAACGTAGAATTAGTAAAACAAATATTCCTTGATTTATCTAAAATATATCCTGACTTTTATGACGTATTACAAATATCTGATATTTCGCTTAGCAACAAAAGATGTTTTAACGATTCAAAACTTGAAGCTCACCATGCTATAATTCCATTAGAAAATATTCCACATTCTGCATCCGATAATGAAAAAAAGATATTTTCACTTATTTTAAATCGTTTCAAAATTGCATTCTCAGCTCCATATATTTACAACAAACAGATAGTTATTCTCTCTGTAAATAATCATAAATATAAAATAACTGGAAATCAAACATTGGAATATGGTTGGAAAAAATTTCATTGGAGCGAAACGTTTCGCTCCAATGAATGTGAGGAACAAGAAAATGAACAATCCCTAGAAAATATTGATTGGAATAATCTACTGTGTACAGATGTTGAAACAAAAGAAAAATACACAAAACCTCCAAAATATTTTAATGAAGCTTCAATTCTTGCATTTATGGAAAATCCAACAAGCATTGATGAAAACACAACAAAATTAATTGGACTTGGAACTCCAGCAACAAGACATACTTTTATTCCAGAACTAATTGCAAACGGATACATTAAAATTGAGAAAAAAAATATTCTCATTACTCAATTAGGTAAAATCGTTATAAATGCTATCCGAAATTCTTCTATCAAAATTTTTGCAAATATTGAGGAAACTACTAACTGGGAAAAGAAACTCGAAGATAATCCAGAGCAATTTGAAAATGAAATCAAGTCTTTCATAAAAAAATCTGTTCAAGAAAAATTCTTGATTGAACTTAAAGAAGATAATAATTCTGAAGAGCCAATTTGTCCGATATGCAAAAAACCGTTAAGACTTGGCACTACAAAAACAGGAATTAAAAACTGGTATTGTTCTGGATATTCTCAAGGTTGTTCTTTCAAAATATGGGAAATGTTTAACGGAATAAAATTATCAAAAAAAGATGTTATTCTTCTATGTTCAAGAAAGAAAACATCTCTTAAAACTTTTACATCTAAAAAAAATGGAAATGAATATAAAGCAAAATTATATCTTGATACAGATAATATAATAAAATTTGATTTTAACTAATAATATAAATACGAATTACTAGGTTATCAGGAGCGAAACGTTTCGCTCCAATTTTTTATGAAGGATTAGGTTATGAAACAAATTAAACTCAACAAAACGCAAAAGGCTTGGAAAATTGTTCTCAAACAAATAATCAGCAAAAAATTATCAACAAGTCCTTGACAATATCAACCATTTGTGATATTTTCGGTATACATGTAATTCGATATTTTTTCGGATTTGTAATGAACTACTAAATATCTTAAAACGGGGGGATATTTAGTCGTTTATTGGCGGCTATATTGGTAAAGCTACCTAAGAAACACCCCGTTTTTTGTGTTCTCTTAGGTAGTTTTTTTATTTTTAAATTCGACTTTGAACAGAGAAAATTAGCTTATTGGGCAGGCGGATTCTCTGTTTGAAGTTGTACTAAGGAAGTATTATGGTTATTACATTTTCATCAATGAAGGGTGGAGTTGGAAAAAGTACCGACGCAATTTTGTTTGCTAATAATTTAGCAGCTCGTGGATTCAAGGTATTATTCTTTGATATGGATACGAATAATTCAAGTACAATTTATTATTGTATGGGAATTGCAGAGGAGTTTCCTACGAAAAACGTAGCAGAAGCTCTTTCACACAGAACAACAGAAGGTTATACAGTAAAAACACGTATTCCAAATATAGATATTGTTCCTTCTAGTCTTAGACTTTTCGATATACGTACTATTGATTATCGTGCCCTAAAAAAATCCTTACCAACAGATAAATATGATTACATTATAATTGATACTGCACCAACTTATGATAATCTAGTCATGAATGCATTGTATGCAGCTGATTATATCTTTACTCCAGTTCAGCTTGACTTCTTCAGCTTAACAACAACAAGATTTTTGCGTTCACATTTATTTGAGGAACTTCCAGAACAAGTTAATAAATGGTATCTGTTTTACACGTTCTGGCAAGACAATTTGGCAGTTTTTCCAAATTCAATTCAATCTCAATTTGCAAATTATTTTGAAAACGAATTTGATAATATTCTGGATATTCAAATCCCAAAAACTCCAGCTACACAAAAATATACTCAAACAGATGAAAAAGTCAGTATTAACTCAAGAATGATAGGTAGTCGTAGGCTTGCAATAGCTTTCAATAAACTAGCAAACATGGTTACTGGAACAGAAAATGATGTAGAACAATTTTAACAGAGAGTTGGAGGAATAAGATGGCAAAACGAATAAATATACTTTCTGCAGGTGGAACAATACCATATGCAGATAATGGATTAAAACTTTCAAAATCAATTAAAATTTCTGAAATAGAATATCATGAAGAGTTTAAATCATTATTTACAATTGATAATAATTTATTACAACGAATTATCAACTCAATTAAAGAAAACAAATATGATAATAGCCAACCTGTTCATATTTGGGTTTATACAGATGATGAAGGGATAACTCATAATTATTTGATTGATGGTCATACACGGTTACAAGCTGCAAAAGAGGCTGGATTAGAAACAATTCCATATTTTGAACATAAATTTGATTCTTTTGAAGAAGCATATAAATATGTTCTTGGGTTACAAGTAAACAGACGAAATCTTGCAGGTTCTGAATTATTAAGAAACATTTCAAAACTATATGGAACAGATTTTATCCAAAATTATGAAGGAAAAAAATCTGAAGCTATTGCTGAATTAATTGGAAAATCTGACAGAACTGTTGAAAAAGGGATATACGTAAATAAAAATGCAGATGAAGAAACGCTTGAAAAAATTGATACAGGAAAGTTATCTGTAGATAAAGCTTATAAACAACTAAAAAAACAAGAAAAAAATACTGAAACTGATTTTTCTGAAGATTTTAATCCATTTGATGATATGGAAGAAATTTCAGAATCACTTGAAGACAATTCTGGTAATCCAAGACCTATCTCATTTATGCAAAGAAAACCTGCTGAACCAAAAATGACTCCAGAAGAAGACAATGAAAGAACTCTTGAAAGAAAAAGAGCTTATGAAGGGGGATTTACAGAAGGCTTTAAGAAAGGGTTTGAAGAAGGTTCTTACCAGGTCTATGACAAAATTATTGGTATGCTGCATGAAGGAAAAACTGTTGAGGATATAGAAAATGATGACATCTTTGCTGATTTTACATTTTCAGAAATAGCACCAAAGTTTGATATTCAAATAAAAGATGAAGAGCTATTAAAAACATATAAAAAATAAGAATAGGAGAATAACCTAGTTATGAGATATAGTGTTTTTGAATATTCACAAGAAAAATTAGTTTCTCTCGGTTTAGATGTTGTGGATGCACTACTTTTAAATTGGTTTTCTAATTTTTTCTGTGGAAATATGAACAAGAAAATATTCAAAACCGCAGATGGCAACTTAAAAATATATGGTTGGGTAAAAATCTCAAAAATCATTGAAGACTTACCAGTCATTGGAATTACTTCTGAAAAAGGTATAAGACTTCGATTTAATTCATTTGTCGAAAAAGGAATTCTTGATAGAGAAACTATCAATACTCAAAAAGGTAAAAAATCATTCTATAGAACAACATCTATTTATGATTCATTAATTAATACTGTTGCAATTGAAAAAGTTCAAGAAAAAACAGAAAAAACTTCCGAAAATTCGCAAAGGAACTGTAGTTCCTTTGCAGAAGAAAATCTTACCGAAACACAAGAAAAAATTTCGCAAAGGAAAAAAACGACCTATGCGAAAAATCAAATAGAAAATAATGATGAAAAGAGTCCGCAAGGGAACTGTAATTCCCTTGCGGATAGGAACTGTAATACCTTTGGGCAAAGGAACTGTAGTTCCCTTGCTTTAAACAATTCTCTTTTTAAAGATTCTTTAAATAAAAATTCTTCTACTACTTCTTCTAATCCTGTAAAAACAATACAAACAGCTCAGTTTGCAGATAAAAACTCAGAAGAAGAAGTTTTTCTTAACATAATTATAAAATTATTTGGTTATAATCCTTGTTTCAATCCAAATCCATATCCGATTTTCGTTCAAAATCTAAAAAACTGTAATCTGTCATTAAACTATCTCGAAGAATATTTAACGTGGATCTTCGCCGATTTAAAACCAAGATGTAAAAACAAAGACAATTTTGTCTCATATTTTTTTAAATCATTTACGCAGCCTGTATATATCTCAAAATTTGCACATATCAAAAAAATTGAAATACAAAAACTTGAAGAGAAAAAAGCACGTCAAATCATTTGCCCAGTATGCGGCTTCGTACATGATAAGAATGATTATTTCTGTCCGAACGAAGAATGTAAATATCCTGGCGAAATGCTCAATGATGAAAACAATATCCAAAAGGAAAAAGCAATTTTTCAGCTAAAGAAAAATGATAATTCCAAATACCAGGAATATCAAAAAGAATTAAATAAGCTTATAGAAAAATATCCATTTACAAAATGGTTTATGAACAAAGATATAAAACAGGAGTTTGATAATTTGGTTTCAGAACTTGAAATCAAATATCTAAACATAAAAAAGTCAGCTTAAAGCTGTAAAAAAATGTATTGTTTTAGAATTTCAGAAAAGGAAATGAAAAATGAATCTTGAAGAAAAGAAAAAGAAATTTGTTCTTTTTTATAGAGGCAAAAGATACATCGAATAAATAAAGCGAAATGTTTCGCTCAAAATATACATAGGAGGACATTATGTCAGATTTAAACGATCTAAAACTTTACGGAAGAATTGTAAAAGATGCTGTTATTAAAACAAAAAATGACAAACAGATTGCATATTTTACAATTGCAAACAACAAAACAAAAAAAGATTCCAACGGAAATTATTATGATGAACCAAACTTTTTTTCTGTCTCAGCTTTTATTAATGGTGAAAAATTTGCTTCATATTTGAAGAAAGGGCAACCTTTAATTGTTGAAGGAGAATTAAAGCAAATAACAAAAGAAGTTGGTATCGATGCAAATGGGAAACGTCTATTTGATTCAAGGATTTACATTAGTACAAGGCAAATACATTTAATATTTACAGGAAAAAAAGAAAATAACCAAGATTTTTCTGAATTAGCTAATATCCCTGAAAATTTTTTTATTGAAGAAGACTACAATAATGAAGACTTCAGTATTGATAATAATATGATTATTTAAATAGGGAATAAATGGACTTCAATATTTTATTTAGGAATATATCAATTATTCTCAAAGGTAAACTAATTGATGTCCTCTATTTTATTGATAGTCATTTTACTTATCTTGTAATCCTATTAGTAGTAAGTATTGGGACAATATTATTTTTTATTTGTGGATATATGTTTCGGTACAACAAATATGATTTTTGGAGATGGAAAGCAAAAGCTGCAATTAGAAGTATAAGGCTTTTTGTTTTTTTATTTTTATTCAAAGGAGTAATAAAAATTTTTTTATGAACCAGCTGACAATTCACGGAACACTAGCAAAAAATGCAATAAAAGCATTGATAAACATTGGTGGACAAGAAACTCCTATTGTAACTTTTACAATAATGGATTCAGGAGTTCCTTACCAGAAGAGCGAACCAATGTTTATTGAAGTTCATTTTAAGGAAGAAGCTGCAATGCACATTTTCCCTTATCTTACAAAAGGTAAAAAAGTTGATGTTTTTGGACATTTGAGTTCAAAAAATTACAAAACACAAAATGGAATTTTTAAGCAAAAATTTTTTATAAATGCTAATTATGTTATTTTTCCAGGATAAGGAGGGGATAATGATTTTTGAATTTTCTATAAAAGCAGATAGTTCTCTTGTTTCAAAGATAGCAGAAGAAGCAGAATCTAACGAAAGTTCTTTTATAAAAGAATTTTGTGATGATATTTTACTACAAATATCAAAGCAAACAAAAGAACTTGGAGAAAAAATTAAAGAAATAAACTTAAACTATAAGTACAGGTAGGAAAAAAAATGAAAGATTTTAGCAATTTTCAATATGTTAGAATTATTACAGAAGAAGGTTCTGTAGCAAATGGAGAATACATATTAGATGATGTAATTATTCGTTGTAAAAATGGATTACTTTGTGATAGCACAGATGAAAACGGAGAAGCACTTCCTGCTATAGAAACAAGAGATGGCAATCATTTAGAACATTGGAAAAATGGTGTTTTGCATTGTGAAACATCTCCTGCTATCATAGATAATTTTGATAATTACGAAAAATGGTACATAAATGGTATTGAATGTAAACCAAAAAATTAAACTTTTGTCTTTTTAATAAAAAGGCAAAAGTAACAAGAGTTTAGAGAATGTAAGTTTCTACTTCTTATTTTATTTCGGAGTAAAACATGGAAAATATGGATATATCAGCAGAATCAGAAAAATTGAATCAAAAAACAACTGAACAAAAAGAAATAAGATTACCAACAAAAACAAAACAAGAATTAATTCCTTATGAAAAGGATAATTATTCAACAATAGAAAAAGCTATCATAGAGTTATCTGAAGAACTGTCAAATTTATCAGAACTTCGAGATGCAATTGAACTTAGCTTCAAAAATAAAAATACAGCTGATGATAAGTTTCAGGAACAAGTTGTAAGTTGTTTCAATTCAATCGTAAATAAATTTGATGAATTATCTGAAAAATTTAATAAAGAAATTGATTATAATATGCAGCTTCAAGCTCAAATTGATAATGCCAGCTATAAACAGCAGGTTTATCTTTTAACTAGAGAATTGAATGAAGAACGTGCTTCAATTACTAAAACTCTTAATGAAATCAAAAATGTAGTAAAAGAAAATATCTCAACAATTTCCGATAAGTGTAGAGAGTTGAAAACTGCAAATAACTTAATTGAAGAAAATATCATGAAATTTCGTGCTGATTCCATGGCTGCGTCGGAAAACGAATACAAAGCATTAAAAAATCAATGCGAAACTTTGCTTAAAAAATTTACAGAAAATGCAAAAACAACTTTAGAAACAGTAAAAAAGACTTCTATTGATTTCATTACTCAATGTGAAAAAGAAAATAAATCTTTAATTGGGAAAGTTCCTGCAATAAAAGGGAAACTTACAGCTGAAAGCTGGATTGTAATTCTGTTCGGCTGTATTGGAATAGCAAGTTTGTTTATTAACTTGTTTGTGAAATAAGGTAAGTGAAAATGAGTTACTGCCGTTACTGCGGAACAGAAATAAACTATACCAGAACTGCTAACGGAAAATGGCTTCCGTATGATGTTACTGGAGAACCTCATTTCTGTCAGGAAAACAAACAAAAACAATCGCATGAATCAGGCTTAAAAGTTTGTGCAAGCTGCGGTAAACCTGTGTTCATTATGAAAAGGAAAAAAATTGATTACACAACATTAAATGAACACGTCTGTAAAAAAGGCGATATAACACGCTATCAGAAATATTTAGAAAAACAAAAGAGAACAAAAAGATGAGTTTGTCATCCAGTATTGGAATTGACAGTATGTTGTATCGCTAATACTCATGTTTTATATCTCCTTTTACTTCTTTTAGGCATAAAGGACATTTACTCCCTTTAAAAGAAAAATTAGGTGAAAAACTTGCTGTAGTACCGCACGCAAAATGACATACAAGTCTTTCACAATAACTTTCTGTAGAAATAATAAAATGTTTTTTCTTTTGAAATGGAAATTTAATCCATTCATTTTCTATTGATCTCATTGCCATAATCCTTTTTTTTACCTTGAGAACAGAGAAAAAGTTCCCTGTTTTTGTTCTTTAGCTTTACGCCTCATCGTCTTTTCAGTAAGTTTTGTCCTGTACTCAAAAAATTGAGAAGCAAACTCTTCATCTATTTCTTGTCCCGTTATAATATCCTTCCAACCGGCTTGAGCCGTTCCATGTTTGAAAATCAAACCCTCCAATCCGGCAATTTTCAAAACTTCAAACTGAGCTGTTGTATATCCTCCCGAGCTTGGGCACCGGCAGTCTTTAAGCCATTCTTTGGTTATTACTATCTTTTTAATTTTTATATTCTTTTTTATTTCATTTGCTAGAAGTCTTAATGCTTCTTGTTTTCTTTCAGACACATTTTGAATTATTTCAGAAATAAGAACTAATGCTTCTTTATTATTTTTTTTGATAAATTCATCAGCTAAAATAAATCTTGCGTGATTTATTTTTTTTCGCTTTTTTGCTTCTTCTTTTTGTTTTTTTGCTTGCTCAATTTTTGCAATTATTTTTTTTTCTTCTCTTATTTTTTCTCTTTGAGCTAGCATATCTTCTTTTATTGTTTCTTCTAATTCTTTAAAATATTCTTTTTGCTCTTCATTGTTTAATGCTAGTATTTGTTTTTTCGTTAATTCCTTAGCCATTTTTTATCTCCTTTTGTTTTCTTCCATGTTTCCACCATTCCCTTTCCCCATTACCATATTCCACTGCCGGTAAATCGTTACCTCGGTGGCGCTTACCATTTCTCCACCATTCCTTTGTTCCATCGCCTTTTTCTACAGCAGGCTCATCACCTTCTCGGTGTAATTTGTCGTTTATGTACCACGCTTTATATCCATTTTTATCTTCAATCGCCGGTTTATCTCCGTCTCTATGAAGCTTCCCATTGATGTACCATTCTTTATGTCCGCTTTTCCATTCTTCTGCTGGTAAATCGCCTTCTCTATGTTTTATTCCGTTTTTGTACCAAAATTTTGTTCCATCAAAGTGTTCTACTGAAGGCTTATCTCCATCTCTGTGAAATCTGCCATTAACACTCCAAATTTTTGTACCACTATTTAATTCCACTGCAGGCAAGTCTCCTTCACGATGCAATTTCCCATTTTTGTACCATATTTTATCTCCATTTACTTTTTCTACAGCTGGAAGATCTCCTTCTCGATGAAGCTTGTCATTCTTCCACCATGCTTTATATTCTTCTGTAAGTGTGGTTGTTTCATCTCTCATTGCCATAATCCTTTTTTTTGTGCTTTTGCCCATCGTTCTGCCTCTGCAAAATCAATCATTTTATCTCTGTCAAATGAGAAAACGCCGTAGTAGTAACCGATGCCATTTTCTATAAGCTCTTCATTAAGTGAATACGAAGATCCATCGACATACACGAAGCCAAGTAATCGATCGTATTTATCGCGTTTTGCAGAAACAGTATCAAACTCAAATATTACGTTTGCTAAGTAATATTGATTTGTATAATTTCTTGCTTCCTGGGCAAAGTATTGTGGAGGAGTTGTAAAAAGCTCTGGTGTATCAACGCCAATAAGGCGGACTCTTTCATTCCATTTACAATCAGGGGGTGTTTTATCAATAAATTGAATTTGAATCGTATCACCGTCAATAACGGCGGTGATTTTTGCTTCGTAAAACTCTGGCTCACTGACTGTAAGCTCGCATGAAACAAAAACGAGAAAAATTGCTAATACAAAAAATATTCTTTTTTTCATTCTTTTCTCCTTTGCTTTTTATTTGCTTTCTTTTCTGGCTTGTTTATAAAATAATGTCTTACTACTTGTAAGCTCAAATAAAACATACCAGCTGAACCAAAAAGTAAAAAAATTGCTAATACTAAATATTCCACTTCCGGCTTGTCTTTAAAATAATAGCTCACTGATTGTAAGCTCGAATAAAACATACCAGCTGACACAACAATTAAACAAATTGCTAATGCAATATTTTTCATTCCTTTCTCCTTACCGTAAATTTAAAATAAAAAACATAAATGCAGCTATCTGACCTGCTGCAAGCAAACAAAATAAAAATCCATAGATTATTTCCTTTATAAATTCTTTTTTTTCTGTAGTCATAATAAGTCCTCATAAACAATTATAATATATATGTTTATATTTGTTTAGATGTGTAGTATGTTTTTATTGCATTTTTAAAGAATTTTACTTAAAACAAAACTTAAAAAAAAGTATAGAAAACTTAAAAAAAAGTATTGATATAAAAAAGAAGGTGTGATATATTATAGTCAGAAAGAGAGAGAAAAAAACAAAGATCCTGAGGAGGAAAAGATGGAAAATGGGAAGAAGTATTTTTCGAAGAAACAATAGAAGGAGACAGGGCGTTTAATACACTTTTAAGTGCTATAATGCCCAAGTTAAAATAAATGAAAAATGTTAAAAATTTAATTCGGGGGAAAGGCTTTACGTTTAGAGAGTTTTCTAAAGAGCTGGGTTTAAGCGAACCTGGTTTAAATAGAAAACTTAACGGCAAGAATAGTTTCACTGCATTAGAAATAATTAGTGCAGCAAAAATTTTGGATATAGATTCGTCTGAATTTTTGGATGCAATTGAAAAAGATTTAAGGGATAAGCAATATAGTTTAAGGAAATTTATGCATTCTGGTATAGAATTAGTTGATAAAATTGATAAATTGGCAAAAGAAAAAGGTATAAGTAGGCGGCAATTGTGTGCTGATGTTGGAATATCAAATTCTACAATCGCAACATGGAAAACTAAAAATATTCTTCCTACTGCTGAATTAATTGGAAAGGTTGCAAAGGAACTAAATGTATCAGTAGACTGGCTTCTTAATGGTAATGATACTGAACCACCAAATAAAGATGATAAGTATCATCGTGAAAACATTTTTAATCGGATTAAGAAACTCTTACAGGAACGTTCCCTGCATAAAGTACATGAGGCTAGAGAGTTATTCAACATTTATCTTTCGGATATTATTTCATTTGATATAATCTTGAATTGGAGATTATATAGGATTGATATTTCAGAAGAAATATTAATAAAAATTGCT
>JAAYNH010000026.1 GCA_012520945.1 Treponema sp.
GCTTCTTTTGATGCCCCTTGTATTTCTGGATTATTATATAATGGGAAGTGCCATGGTATAAAAAGCAAATACTTGTCGGCAAAATCATAAGAATATCTTTTAATATCTTTGCCTCTTAAAATCGGGCATATTACTTCAGCGTTTGTAGACTATATTTGTGGTCAAAACGGTCTCGTTTCTAAAACAAAACCGCTTTAAATTTTTACTACTGCGTATCTAATTTTTCTTTTATAAATTTATCGACTGTCATTCTGTGCACATCAAAGATTCTGGCAATTGCCGCTTTGGAAACTTTTTTATCTAAAAGTCGTTTTATTTCGTCTTCTTTTCCACTCAATTTTAGCATCGAATTTTTTTTACCTACAGGACGACCGAGAACTACACCTTGACTTCGCCTTAAAGCCAATGCTTCCTTCGTCCGTTGACTTATCAACTGTCGTTCAATTTCAGCTGCAAGCGAAAACGCAAATGCCAGCACCTTAGAGTTAATATTATCTGCAAATTCAAAATTCTCTTTGATTGAAAAAATACGTACACCTCTTTCAATGCACAAGTTTAAAAAACTCATTACATTCAAAAGACTTCGTCCCAATCGCGAAAGTTCCGACACAATCAGAATATCGCCTGACCTTAGTTTGTTACTTAAACTCCCAAGTTTGCGATGTCCAATTGAAATACCGCCTGACATAATTTCTTCGACAAATTCATCAATCGTAATCTGTTTGTCTTTCGTCCAGTTGTTTACTTCGAATCGTTGATTTTCCAAAGTTTGCTTTTCTGTGCTTACACGTAAATATGCATATACCATTTTGCACCTCCACTACGGACTATAGCATAAAGGTGCTTTTTCCCTAAATGACACAACACGTAGAAATAGGTATTAGGTACTAAACAAAAGAAATTTTTTTTTAGAAGTTGCAATACTAGAAGTTGCAGATGTGTTATTACTATGATATAATATAAGAATGAAAAAGGAACCAATTTTAGCTCCGTCATTGCTTTCGGCGGATTTTTCAGATTTATCCGGTGCATTGAAAATGATTGAAAAAGGTGGTGGAAAATGGGCTCACATAGATGTAATGGATGGAGTTTTCGTTCCTCAAATTACATACGGTCAACCGGTAATTTCTTCTTTACGTGCTAAAACAGATCTTGTTTTTGATGTTCATTTAATGACAGTGAGTCCGGAGCTTTCAATAGAATCATTTAAAAAAAGCGGTGCAGATTATATTACTTTTCAGTGGGAAGCTACCGTTCATCATCATCGCGTTGTACAACAAATTCACGAAGTAGGTGCAAAGGCCGGTATATCATTGGTGCCGTCAACACCGGTGTCCGCTTTATCTGAAATTTTACCGGAAGTGGATTTAGTTTTGGTGATGACAGTGAATCCGGGTTTTGGCGGGCAAAAACTCATTGAGCGTTGTGTAAGTAAAATTTCACAATTGTGTGAAATTCGCGAAAAAATGGGATTAGATTTTAAGATTTCTGTTGACGGTGGCATAAATTCAAAAACTGTAGAAAGTGTATTATCTGCCGGTGCGGATGTTATTGTTTCCGGTTCTGCTTTCTTTTCGGGAGAATTTAAATGGAATTATTAAAAAAATCTAAAGGCATTCCTTTAATTTTAATTTTTCTTTTTTTGACTATGTTTGTCTTATCCGCTCAGTCTTTATCTGTGCCGGCTGACCCTGTTGCTGCAGATTTTTTAGGACAAGGTCTTGATGCATTTCAAAACAATGATTGGACTAGTGCATTGTTTTTTTTACGAAAAGCGGTTTCTTTGCCTAATGCGTCAAGTCCTGAAGTTTGGTATATGCTTGTGATGTCGGAAATGTTTGCTGAAGAATATACTGACGCAATAAAAGACGGAGAATACTTTTGTTCATTTTATCCTGATTCGCCATATCGTTCATATGTAGATTATCAAATTGGTCGAGCATTGCATTATACCGGTGATTACGACGGTTCAATTAAAAGATTGGGTAAATTTTGTGCAAATTTTCCCGAACATGAACTTTATTCATCTGCACTATTTTGGATGGCTGAGAGTTTATTTGTTGCATTTTATTTTGATTTGGCTAAACCTATTTATGAGCGTATTATTTCTGAATTTCCTAAAAGTGCAAAATACACAGAGGCACTTTATCGCATAGATTTAATTTCACAACGCGAACGTGAAGAAAAACTTTTGTATCTTTTAAAAGTAACAGGGGAAGAATATCTTTCTGCAAAAGAAGAATACGAAAGACAATTGAAAATTTATCAATCTGAAGAAACTTTAGGCATAAGAAAGCAAATAAACGATATGTCTTCAGAATTGCAAAATTTACGCATAAGAGTTGTTGAAATGGAGCGCGAAAAGGAAAAAGTTGTTTTAGAAAACGATGTTTTAGCAAAACAAAATGCAATGCTTGCAGAAAATATTATTGAACTCAAATCATTAAATTTGGAAATTCTTAGTCAAAATGAGCTTTTAATTCAAGAGCGCGATGACGCAAAAACCGAACGAGAAATTGCCAAGCAGGAAGCGGAAGTTGCTAAACAAAGTTTGCAAATTGCCACTGAAAATTTTAAGGATGCTACAAAAATGTTTATGGAAAATACATCGAAAAATGCTGAGCCGATTATCGTTGAAGTGCCGGTGCCAACATATTTTCCACAACCGACACAGCCTGCAACTACTCCAAAACAAGACACAACATCTGTTTCAACGAAACCGACCATAGTTGTAAATCCTGTAATAAAAGTTGAAGAAAAAACTGAAATAGTAGAAGAAAGTCGTATAGAAGAAGATATGCGAAGCGAAATTGAAAAATTGAAACGAAAAGCAAAAGCAATTCAAAAAGCAATGGACACGGACAAAGTGTTGAGCAATTCTGAAGCAATTAGTGAGGGAAATTAAAATGAAAAAATCTTTATTAATTTTTGCATTAATTTTTAGCTTGACTTTTGTTTGGTCAATGGATATGGAAAAATCATTCGGTCTTTTTCATTTTAAGTTGTATGAAAAACCGGGTACGTTTTCTTTATCTATTATTGATAGTGCTACAGGCAAAATAACTCCTGTTTTAAGTACTGCCGATAATTCTTCAGGAACTCGTAGTTTTTTGCAAGTGGGTACAAAAACATATCCACTTATGCCACGTTCAGGTGTGACAGTGGAACAGGCATTTACAGATGTTGACGTTCGTATGGAATATTCTGTGAAGGACAAATTTATTGTTTCTGCAAAATATTCTTTTATGCCTTCCGTAGAATTGGGTGTAAATGATATTATGCGTGTGCAATATACTGTAAAAAATACGTCTAATATTATGACTAATTTTACCTTAAAACAAGTTTTTGACACATGTTTGGGTGAAACAACAGCAATTCATTTTTCAACAGCAACTAAAGTTTCGGTGAATCAAGAGCGTGTTTTTTATGATATGAAAACCGATAAATGGATTCGTTCATCAAATGGTAAGGTGGCTGTGCAATTTTTGCTTGAAGGAGCCGATGTTACAACTCCGAAATATACCGTTTTGGCAAATAAGGATGTTTTGCTTTCTCATGATTTATCGCCGAATTTCAAAGAAGGTCGCAGATTTAATTCTTTTTTTTCATATAATAATTCTGCATTGGGCTTGCTTTGGGAAGCCGTAACATTGGAAAAAGGTTATGGATATACTTTAGTATTTTATATTTCCGCTAACTCAAATGAACAATTACCGGCAGATATGTCTTATGATTATTTTGTAAGAAAATTCGGCATTGAAACCTTTGCAGGAGATTTATCTAACGCAGACGATAGTTTTGGTTATGTTCAAAAGAAAATTGAGCCGTCAAAAATAGAAGTTATGCCTGAACCAATAAAGGAAGAAGTACCGGAGTTGGAAATAGATTTCGTGCAAGAAGATATAATAATTAAAGAAAAACCGGTAGAAAAGACTATCAAAACAACTGTAGAAAAACCTGCAGAAATAAAACAACCAACAGAGATGAAAAAAACGCAAGAAGTTCCTTTAGAAGAAATCGAACATAATGTGCCTCAGGAATCTAATGAAACTGCTGAAGAATATAAAAAGCGACTTCTTGAAGAACAGACTCGTCGTTTTTATGAAATGAACAAAGCATATATTCAAAGTTTAATTGACAGAATTGAAGAATTAGAAAAAGATTCTTCAAAAGCAAGCAAAGAAGAAATTGAAAAATTAAATAAAGAATTAGATGCAATTTTTGAAAGAATGCAATAAAAAAGGAAAAAAATGAATGTATTAAAAAAAGCAAAGTATTTGCTTAATTCTCGACAATTTGTAAAAGTCATTCGTTTATTGGAACCGTTGGCTTTGAATTTTCGTGAAAATTTTACATATTATTATATTTTGGGTATGGCATGTTTGTATAACGGTGATATTGGTAGTGCCGAAGTCTATTTTAATCGAGCAAGAAAATTACGTGTTCAAGACCCTAATTTACAATTGGCTCAAGCGGCTGTTTTTATGCATCGAAACGATGGACCGCGTGCCATTGGTTATTATCTCGATGTTTTGGATTATGCACCTAATAACAAACATGCTAAAAAATGTTTGACAATGTTGAAAAAAAACGGTTCTCAAGAAACAATATATGAATGGATAAATTCGGGGAAAATAAAGCGATATTTTCCGCCTCTTGAAACTAATCCTAAGATTTATTTTGTTTTATTTGTTAGTGCTGTTTTGATTGTAATGAGTATATTCGGATATTTTGCACATAAAAAAGCGAATTCCTTTAATGGTAGCCGTGCCGATTGGTCGCAGTATGAGCTTAGTTTTGAAGAAAAAAAATCTGCAGATTCCGGCAAAGGCATTGCATATTATGAATTTTCAGAACGTGAATTAGTTTCTATGTATAATCAAATTCAAAAGAATTATAATAAATTTAATGACAACGGTGCACAAATAAATTGTAATTTAATAATAAATTCTAATGCGTCCATTGCATTAAAAGAAAAAGCAAAACTTTTAAGCACTCATTTGTGGATACCCGAACCGACATTTGATTCTCTTAAATATAATTTGACATATGAACAAGTGCGCAAAGAACCGTTCCGTTATAACAATTGTCGTGTGATTTGGTCAGGACGAATTAGTAATATTCAGATTTTGGAAGATAAAGTTGTAGGAGAGCTTTTAGTTGGATATGATAATTTGACTCATATTGCAGGTGTAATAAGTGTGTTTTTTGCAAAAGGTGTAGTTCCTGATCCACAAAAAAGCGTGAAAATATTGGGCATTTTATCAATTGAAGATGGCAAAATGATACTAAAAGCAAATGCAATTTATCAACCGTTAGTATAAAATTGTTGACTAAATTTAAAATATACTTTATAAAGATTAAGTGAAATTTGAAATAGTTTCATTTTTTTGAATAAAGTTTAATATTTTCGACTCAAAAAGTCGTATGACACCTATATATTAATGTGTGGGAGGAAAAAAAGGTGGCAAAAATTATGAATGAATTAAGTTCGACTGCAGATATGTCGGAAAAATTGAAAGCACTGGAAGCTGCTCGTTTACAGATTGAAAAACAACACGGTCAAGGTTCATTAATGAAAATGGGCAGTGCTAATAAAACAGAAGGAATTGAAGTTGTTCCGTCCGGTTCAATTTTGTTAGATGAAGCATTAGGTATAGGTGGATATCCTCGTGGGCGCATTATTGAAGTGTATGGACCGGAAAGTTCAGGAAAAACTACTTTAGCATTACATGCAATAGCAGAAGCACAGAAAAAAGGTGGCATTGCGGCATTTATTGATGCTGAACATGCTTTAGATCCCCTTTATGCAAAGAATTTAGGTGTTAACATTGATGAATTATGGGTTTCACAGCCTGATAACGGTGAACAAGCATTGGAAATTGCGGAAAGTTTAGTTCGTTCCGGTGCAGTTGACATTATCGTTGTCGATTCAGTTGCCGCCCTTACGCCTCAAGCGGAAATTGAAGGCGATATGGGGGATTCTCACATGGGATTGCAAGCTCGTCTGATGAGTCAAGCATTAAGAAAACTTACTGCAATAATCGGAAAGAGTAAAACTATTTTAGTTTTTATAAACCAAATTCGCATGAAAATTGGTGTTATGTTTGGAAATCCTGAAACAACTACGGGCGGAAATGCGTTGAAGTTTTACTCCTCTGTGCGTTTGGAAGTCAGACGCATTGAGAGTATAGATGCAAAAGGTGAAGAAGATGCCATTGGAAACCGTGTACGTGTAAAAGTTGTTAAAAATAAGGTTGCACCGCCTTTCCGCAAAGTTGAGTTAGATATTTATTTTGGTAAAGGTATTTCCGCAACGGCTAGTTTGCTTGACTCTGCTGTAAAACATGGTTTTATTGATAAGCGCGGTTCTTGGTATGCAACAGAAACTGAAAAAATCGGACAAGGAAAAGAAACGGCCATTCGCTTTTTGGAAGAAAATCCTGATTTTGCTACTGAAATTGAGCAACAAATTCGCACAAAGGTTTTTTCCAATCAAATAAAGGAAGAGGATAAATCTGAAAAAAAAATAAAATCATCCGTAGCAGATGAACAGATTATCGATAAAGTTGTGCCTGAACAAATATTTTAAAAATATAGATTTAGAGAATTTATAATGCTCGTTGTGCTTGGACTAGGTTCAAATAAAAAATTTATCTCAAGAAAAGGTCAAGTTTTTGAGCCGGTTCAAGTACTTGAAAATGTAGCTTTAGAATTAAAAAAAGAGTTGAAAAATTTGAAAGCATCTTCTATTTGGATTTCCGAGGCTATGTATTACACGGCTCAAAGTGATTTTTACAATATGGTTGTGTGTGGTAATTATGATAAAAGCCCTGAAAATTTGCTTAAAACAATTAATAAAATTGAAGCACGGTGGGGAAGGAAACGCTCGAAGGAAATAAAAAATGGTCCGCGAAGTTTGGACATTGACATTGAACTTTTTGGAGATTTAGTCGTAAAAACGAAAAAACTCATAATTCCCCATGAAAAGATTACAGAAAGGGCATTTGTTTTACTTCCTTTGCTTGAGATTTTGCCTGAATCTGCCGAACCTATAAGTGGGGAAAGATTTTCCGACATCTATGCACGACTTCCTAAACAAAATGTGCAAAAAATTTCAGAGGTAAATTATGGCAGATCAATTGATAACAACATCTCAAGTTGAGTTAACCGCTACAGAAAAAAATCAAGCAGAGCCGGGCAATACGTTCAAATTAGAAAGTTTTGAAGGGCCATTGGATTTATTGTTGTTTTTGATAAAGAAAAATGAAGTAAATATTTATGATATTCCAATCGGTGAAATAACTGAACAATACATGGATTATCTTGATTTTTCCGTTTCTGTTGATTTGGATAATTTAACTGAGTTTTATGCATTAGCTGCAGATTTGCTTTATATAAAGAGTCGTATGCTTTTACCTGTAGAAGTTTCATTTGATGATGATATAGAAGATCCTCGTCAGCAACTTGTTGACAAACTTATTGAATATCAAAAATTTAAAGCACTTACTGATTTAATGGAAGAACGCGAAGACGAAGCGGAATGGAGTTTTGTTCGTAAAAAAATGCAACGTGTTTTACCTTTTGAAGAAGAAGAGCTTTGGGAAAAGATTGAAACTTGGGATTTGCTTAAAACCTTTTCTTCTATTATGAAACAATATTCTTCAGAAAAAATTTTAGATATGTATGAAGAAATATCTGTTAGTGAAAAACTTGCTTTGATTAATGAACTTTTAGAAACGAAAGGTGAATGTATGTTCACCGATTTATTAATTCGTAATGGTAATATTCTTGATATTGTGTGTGCATTTATGGCAGTTTTAGAAGCAGTAAAATTTAAAAGTGCAACAATTTATCAAAATAGAATGTTCGGTGACATTAAAATTCGCCCGTATGAAGGATTAGTAGCTTAAATATTATATTTTAATGATTTTAAAAATATCTCTTTTTTGTGTAAAATTTATGTTGAATTTAATTGTCTAAAAATTAAAACTCTGTTATCATTATGATGTGATGGAGGTTCATTATTTTGAAGAAAAAACTTTCAAGACGTGTTTTCCTTTTCAATTTTTGTATTTATTTCGTATACCATTTTTTTTAATAATTGCATTGTTGCTTACACGACTTCTGGATTCTGTGCAAATTCAAAAATTATACATAGGTATTTGGCCTGCAATTGCAGTGATTTGGATAACTATTGTTCCTTATTTGGTTTATAGATGGGCAAATAAACATTATAATGCTTATTATGACGGAGAAATAGGACCTGAAGAACTTTCAAAGAAAATGCAAACGTACCAATTTATGACTATAGCTTTAGCAGTTGTTAATGCAATCGTTTTTCCGATAGGTATGAGCTTTGAGTCCGGATTGGCACATATTAAACCTTATATGTGGTTTTCCATTACATTAATGAGTGTTGCTTGTCTTTTTATTTTTGGACTTTTCTTTTTTATTCTTTTTTTGCAATCTATGGAAGAAAGTATGGTTGACATTCCTCTCATTAAAGGTCATGGTTCAATACCCATAGTTACTAGAGCCATGATGGTTGCTTTATTTAGTTTTATAACGACAACTTTAATTTTCATAGCCACACTTATTCAGCCGGTTCCTGAAGGTATGACTTTTTTTAGATATTTTTTTACTGCAATTTTACCTATGGCGATAATCTCCAACATTGTAGGATTTTTTGATAATTATAGGATGAACAAAGGTTTTTCTGATCGTATAAAAATTATTAATGATTTTTCAAGTGATTTAAGTGAAGGAAATTATCAACGTGAAAAAATTAAAGTGATAAGTCGTGATGAGTTTGGTTTTTTAATTAATGATTTGAATACTTTTTATGATAAGACATCAAATTTGCTTAAGTCTCTGCAAACAAATACAACGGTTTCAGAAAATATAGCTACGGATTTATCTCATCGTATGAGGCAAACGGCAGATTCCGTTAAATTAATTACTGGTAATATAGAAAATATTTTTAATAAAATTACACATCAAAGTGGTGGCGTTGATTCGGTTCAGCAAACGATTGATGATGTATCACGTGAAATCCAACGACTAAAAAATTGTATTGATGACCAAGTAGCACAATTTACACAAAGTTCTGCAGCTATTGAACAGATGGTGGCAAATATTAATTCTGTAACAGAGGTTGTCAAAAAAAATCAAGGTGCAATTGAAGATTTAGGAAAAGCAACTGATTCAGGACAAGAAAGTATTGCACAGACAGTAACGGCTGTTCTAGCAATGACAAAAGAGTCTGAAGGGCTGTTAGAGGCAACAAGGGTAATTCAAAATATTGCCGGACAAACAAACCTTTTAGCAATGAATGCATCTATTGAAGCCGCTCATGCCGGTGAGTACGGTGCCGGTTTTGCAGTTGTTGCCGATGAAATTCGTAAACTTGCAGAAGATTCAAGTCTTCAAGGGAAACGCATTACAACGGTAATAAAACAGATTACCTCTTCAATTAATGCAATTGCAGAGCAGGCAGAAAATGTGAAAAATGAATTTGAGGTAATTCATAATTTAAGTTCAACCGTAGCCACACAAGACATGATAGTTTTGAATGCTATGAATGAGCAGTCGGCAGGTAGTTCTCAAATATTAAGTGCATTAAAAAATGTTCAAGAAACTAATTCTGAAGTTAAACAAGGTGCAAGCAAAATTGATGATGGTAGTGTTTTAATAAGAAAAGAAATGAGTAGCTTAATGAGCGAGACTCAAGAAATTTCACGAGCAATGAATGAAATTGCATCTGAGACGGAAAATATTTCTTCAGGCATTGAGCAAGTAAATTTATTTGTGGAAAAAAACACAGAGACAGTTGATTTACTTGTTGTAGAAATGAGTAATTTCAGGTTGTAAAAGCCTTGCTTTTTGTGTAATATATCTTTATGGATGAAATTAAAAATAAAGAAAAACAAAGTGAAGTTTTTGAAACAAATGAATCGAATATTGCAAATGAGCAAGTTAATGAGATTCCAAAATTAGAGCCTTTGTCTGATGAAGAATTGATTCGCGGAGTTGCTTTAATTGAAGCGGCTTTTTATTTGGAGGGCGAACCATTGGATGCTAAAGTTTTAGCAAAAATTACAGGCTATGAAGAAGGACAAATTCCGGAAGTTATTGAGGCATTGATAGATAAATATGATGCAGTAGATTGTGGTATTGAAATTCAAGAAATAGGTGGCGGTTGGTATGTAACACCCAAAAAACTTTTGTGGGAATCATTGAAAGACCGTTATGGCAAAAAAAGTGCAGGCAAACTTTCGCGTTCAGCAATGGAAACATTATCGATTATTGCATATTCACAGCCTGTTACGCGTGCAGAAATTGAGGCTATACGTGGTGTTTCCGCTGATAATATGATTCGTATTTTAATAGAAAGAAATTTAATTAAAGAAACCGGCCGGAAAGATGCACCGGGAAAACCAGTTCAATTTGGTACGACAAAAGAATTTCTAAAATTTTTCCGATTAAATTCCATTGCAGATTTGCCAAAACTAGACAAAAAAGAGGCAGAAAGATTTGAACTCTCACGATAATCAAATGCGCTTGCAATTGTTTATGGCAAATGCCGGTGTTGCAAGTCGTCGTGCTTGTGAGACAATTATTGCTGAAGGTCGGGTTTCCGTTAATGGCAAAATTGTTACTACGCCAGGGACAAAAGTATTTAGCACAGATTGTGTTTGCCTTGACGGTAAACAACTTTTTCTTGAAGAAAAAAAGGTTTATGTGCTTTTGAACAAACCGTCCGGTTATGTTTGTTCTGCTAGTGATGAAAAAGATCGAGCTGTTGCCCTCGATTTATTGAAGCCACATTTTTCACAAAGATTGTTTAATGTTGGTCGCTTGGATATGTATTCATGCGGTTTAATTATTTTTACAAATGATGGAGATTTTGCCGCAAAAGTTTCTCATCCATCAAGCCAATTGGAAAAAGAATATTTTGTTGAAACTTCCACTCAAATTCCACAACAACTTATTGAAATGTTTCAAAAAGGCATACGCATTGATGACATATTTTATAAATGTCAACGCATAGAAAAAACCGGTAGCCGTACAGTGAAAATTGTTCTTATTGAAGGAAAAAACAGAGAAATTCGTCGTGTTTTTGAAAAATTTGAAATAGGAATTAAAAGACTAATTCGTGTTCGAATTGGAAACATTCAGATGAACGGATTACCGGAAGGACAATTTAGACAGTTGTCGCAAGCAGAAGTGATATCCCTTTTGCAAAAAGAATATTAAGGATTATAAATGGAAGATACGGTTTCTTTTGAAGATTTAGGTTTAAATGTAAGAACTCTTGAAGCTATTAAAGAGAAAGGTTTTTTGATACCATCTCCAATTCAAGTATTAACAATTCCGCGTCTTTTGCAAAGTGATACAAATATCATAGCAAAGGCACGCACAGGTACAGGAAAAACGGCTGCATTTGGTTTGCCGTTGGTTCAAAAAATTACACAAGATAAAGGCTTTGTTCAAGCAGTTGTTTTGACTCCCACCCGTGAACTTGCGTTACAGGTGAGTCGTGAAATTAATTCTTTTTGTTTAGATAGCTACCCGCGCATTACAACGGTATATGGTGGACAGTCTATTGGTGGGCAAATTAAAGATGTAAAACGTGGCACTGAAATTGTTGTTGGAACTCCTGGACGCATTATCGATTTAATTGACAGAGGAGCACTAAAGTTTAGTGACATTAGCTATTTTATTTTGGACGAAGCCGATGAAATGCTTGATATGGGTTTTATTGATGATATTCGTCAGATTTTTTCACATACAAATGAAAGTTGTCGCGTTTTGCTTTTTTCAGCAACTATGCCAAAGCCAATTTTAGAAATTGCAAGTGAATTTATGGGTGATTATGACATTGTTGAAGAAGATGAAAAGCCTGAAGAACCTGTTTTGACTGAACAACGGTTTTGGTTTGTGCGCGAAAATGAAAAAATTGAAGCATTAGTTCGTTTAATTGATATAAGTCCTGATTTTTACGGACTTGTTTTTACACAAACCAAAGTAGATGCAGATGCCGTTACAAAACAATTGGATGAAAAAGGATATGACGTTGCTGCTTTACATGGAGATATTCCGCAAAATCAGCGCGAAAAAATCTTGTTACGATTTCGTCGTAAAAAAACACGTATTATGGTAGCAACTGATGTTGCGGCACGCGGTATCGATATTGAAGGGTTGACGCATGTTATAAATTTTTCTATGCCATTTGATGTACCTACATATATTCACAGAATTGGTCGTACGGGACGTGCAGGTGCAAAAGGCTTGGCATTTACTTTTGTGCGACCTGAAGAGAAAAGACGGTTGGATTTTTTGCGTCGTAGCATTCAAAAAAATATTAAAGGTGAAATGAAAGAAGAACTTGTTCCTTCCGTTGAACAAGTTTTAGCTGTGAAACGCAAACATTTATTTGAACGATTAAAAAATGATTTAATTAATGAAGATGAATTTAAGGAAAACACAACAGAATTAGACATTGAAAACGAAGAAAATGATATTGCTAAAAACAATACATTTTATTCTGATGATGTAGAAACAATAATAGAAAAACGAATTCCACAACTTATTAATGTACCGAGTGAATTTGCAAAGATGGCTGAAAAACTTTGTCGCAATTATGATGCGTCTGAGCTTTTAGGAGCAGTTTTGACATTAAGTTATGGAAAGCAAATTGACCCAAAAAGATACGGGAAAATTACTCCTGTGCGTCAAAGTTTAGGTAATGTTGCCGGTGAGCAAGTGCGTTTGTATGTTAGTTTAGGAAGACGCGACGGTTTTGGTCCGCGTGAAGTTGCAAGTTATCTTTCCGGCCTTTTACGAATTCCACCTAATAAAGTTGATAAAATTGATATGGCAGAAAATTTTTGTCTTGTGAATTTACCGACAAATGTTGCAAAAATTGCTTTGGAAAAAAGTCGTCGTGATAAAAAAATTCCTCATATGCATATTGATGAAAAAGCAGATCAATTTACGGATTTTAGTACAGATAATAGGAAAAATAAAGGTAAGGAAAGTTTTGGTAGAGGAAAAGGAGCATTTAGAAAAACAGAAGGCTCAAGTAGACGTGCTTTTGCCAATGATAGTGAAAGTAGAGGTGATTCTTTTAAAAAATCCGGTAAATTTGATCATAAAAGAAGTGGATTGAGAAAATCACTGTCACGACGTAGTAATCGCACAAGTGATGCTTCTCTTTATACAAAGAGTTCGGGGCAAAATTATTAGGGATTTTTCTATTATAAAATCTGCAAAACGAGCTCACAAAAAGTGTTCACTGTCAAATTAGTGCTTAAGCTTATTTAATTTTACAATACAAGGTGCAGATTTGTAAAACCATTATAAAATCTGCAAAACGAGCTCACAAAAA
>JAAYNH010000027.1 GCA_012520945.1 Treponema sp.
ATAAGACACTAAGTATTTTTATTTATGATATATATTACTGTAAGTTAGTAATTTTAGATGTCATCTTATATTGACACAAAATACAGAATTAAATAAAATAATCAGGAACTGATGAATTTATGTTAGGCGGATGGGCCACTGGCCCACTTATTGTTAATAAGAAAATCCTCTAACATTTTTCTCTAAAAAAATAAAATCGTTGGAGGATAAAAAAAATGGAAATTTCCATAAATCGAGTAGAATTTAAGAAAGAAGCAAAAAAATTATTGGATGGTAAAGTATGGCTTTTACTTTTGTGTAATGTATGTTTTTTAGGAATTGCAGGTGTTATAGGGGCTGCAGTCTTTTATATTCCGAATCCATTAGAAAAGCTTTTAACAAATTTTATCTATGGGAAAGGTTTTTCAGAAATAAATTTATCAATAATAACGATTAACATCGAATGGCTATGCTGGGGAATTTATATGTTTATCCGCTCTATAATTTTTGTAGCATTGGTTTTTCCATTTTACATTTGTCTTTCAACAGTGCCTCTTTCGATTGTAAATAACGAAAAAATCGAAGTTTCAAAAATTTTCGCTCCAGTTTCAAAATCGAGATACTTTGTGGAATATGCAATTGCAGGAGTACAAAAATATCTTTGCACGGTATTATGGACACTTTTAATTATTTTCCCAGGAATAATGGCTCACTACAGATATGGATTTACAAAATATGTTTTTGCTACATCAAATGAATTAACAGCTGGTGAAGCAATTTCCACATCAAAAGAATTAACAAATGGAAATAAAGGTCAGCTTTTTAGTCTTGATTTAAGTTTTATTGGCTGGTTTATAATCGGTATAATTACATGCGGTTTAGGACTTATTTTTGTAATCAGTTATCATGAAATCGTTACAGCAATGTACTATAAGAAAATTTCTGAAGAATCTGCAAAAACAGTAGTGGCTCTGCAATGAAAAAAATATACTGCTTATTTTTATGCTTAATTTCATTACTGCTTTTTTCTTGTAATAAAGATTTTAGATCTGCATTAAAAATGCCAAATGCAGATTATTCAACAAAAAATTATAATACAAAAATTAAAGCAGATGAATTTTCGGACGATTTCTATAAGACCTGTGCTTTTGGAAAAGTAAGAGATGTAGAGAAATTTCTAAAGCAAGGAAAATCTGTCAATGAATTAGATACTGAAGGTTACTCTCCATTATTTTATGCTGTGCTAGGTGGAAATCCATCTGCTTATGCAGAAAGTATTTCGAAATTTAGGGTTGCAATAATAAATGACGACGACAAAGCTCTCTATGAAGCATTGGATTGCGTTCCAGCTGTTAAGTCAAACACAAAAGTTGTTGATTATCTCTTAAAAAAAGGAGCAAATGTTCAATTAAAAGATAGAAATGAACGTCCTGTCTTTATTTATGCTGCTCTATTTGCGAGTGATGTAAATATATTATCGTCTCTAAAAAAAGCTGGTGCTGAAATTCATGAAAAAATCACAATACAGTATCCATCGAGTCTTTTAAGTATTGCATGTATGACAAATCCAAATTCTTCTATAATTGATTTTCTTTGTAAAGAAGGAGGAAATATTGACGAACAGAATAAATTTGGCACTACTCCAATAATGTGGGCAGCAATGTACACATCTAATCCAGATGTAATCGATGTTTTAAAAAAGAATGGAGCAGATATAAACGATAAACGTCATAAAGACGGTTATTCGCCTTTAATATGGGCTGTAAGATGTAATAGAAATCCTGCTATTACAGAAAGGATTTGCGAACTAGGTGCAGACATAACAACTACAGACAAATACACCTGGCATGCATTGGACTGGGCCATGCTGAATAGTCCTTCTTTCAAATGGAACGAAGAGTTTGGAAAAGTAACGGATAACCTATTCGATTATGACTCACTCCAAAAATTAAAAGCTTTCAAATCGCTACAAGAAGAAGGAAAAAACTCACAATTAAAAGTTTTACTAAAGTATTGCAGTGATGATGCTTTAAAAACTAATGCTTTGCAAAGCGCATGTTTTTCTTCGAATGAGAATTTTTCAGATTTAATAAACTCAATTACGAAGTTTGAGAGCGAAGATTGGGAGTCTTATATTTTTTATTATAAAATGCTGCTGATTTCTTTCAATGAGGCAGAAAAATTAAAACTCTTAAATTCCAGAACAGATAACAATTTTGATTTACAGTTTTATTACGCAATACTGTGTAACTCAAATTCTGTCGCAGAATATTTGCTTTCAGAAGTAAAAGAAATGGACATAAGTTTACAAACAAATATTCTTGCAGATTGTAATAATTCAGAATCATTAAATATATTCCTAAAAGCTCCATTTATTGATGTATTCCGTAAAGACTCTTCTGGAAAAACAATGTTATATGTTGCATGTGAGAAGAATAATTTTGAGGCAGTTAAATTATTGTTGGAAAAAGGTGCGGATTCAAACACAACCTGTTCTTCTCAAAAAAGTAGAACTCCTCTTCTTACGCAATGTTATATGTATTATCCATCGTCAAAAATCGTTCAACTCTTAATTTCTAATGGAGCTAGAATTAACGCAAAGGATGAAGACGGAGTTTCTCCTTTAATTGCAGCCTGTTATGCAAATAAAAATGATTCAGTTATCAGGCTTCTGATAAATAATGGTGCTGATAAAACTGAAAAATACAAAGATTCTTACCCTTATGAATATTGTAATACAACCATAAAGAATGATTATTATTCAACCTACAAAACTTTGTACAACGCAACAAAAAATTCATATTTGTATTAGCTTAAAAATAAACTTGACACCCTATTCAGTAGGGTGTATATTATAACCATGACAAGAGAATTCATCATTACAAAAGAATTTGACCGCACTTGGAAAGAATTAGGCTTGAATGATGAAGATTTGGGCGAACTGGAAATAATCTCTGCAAAAATCCTGATTGTGGAGATACATTGGAAGGAACCGGCGGAGTTAGGAAATTCCGCTGGGCTTTGGAAGGTCGAGGCAAAAGCGGAGGAGCAAGAATTGTATATTTGGATATAGTTTTTGCCGAGCATGTTTATCTTCTTACGGCTTTTCCAAAGAATGAAAAGGCAAATCTGACCAAAGCCGAGCGAAATCAGATGAAAACTATAGTAACAGCAATAAAAAATGCTGAGAAGGAGGCTCAAGATGGCAGAAAATAAAGTATTTGACAGTATTATGAATGGTCTCAACGAAAGTCTTGCATATGCAAAAGGTGATACTTCAAAAGCAAGAAAAATGAGTGTTACTGTTGCAGAACTTCCTCATTATCATGACAAAGAAATCAAGAAGATTCGCGAAGATTTGAATCTGACTCAGAAAAACTTTGCTTTTGTTCTAGGAGTATCACCTAAAACCGTAGAAGCATGGGAATCCGGCAGAAATATTCCACAGGGTACAGCCCAGAGATTCTTACAGGTTCTTCGTACTGGCGGTAAGAAACTTCTTCAAGATTATAATGTTGTTGCTGTGACCATGTAATATCGCCTAACATACACTTCAAAGCGGATGTCGGGTCAAGCCCGCCACCGTTTAAGTGCGTTGTTAGGACCAGCCTGCGGCGGCTGCGGAAATAAAAAATAACACATTTTGTTTATATATTTTTCCGTAATAAAAGGAGAAAATATGTATTTTAAGAAACTTGTTGGAACCAAATGCTATCTCTCGCC
>JAAYNH010000001.1 GCA_012520945.1 Treponema sp.
CGAGGTAGTGCTTGTGCACGGCGATACGACTACGGCATTCGCAAGCGGGCTTGCAGCCTTCTATTTAAATATTCCCATTGGGCATGTGGAGGCCGGTTTGAGGACATATAACTTGCATGCCCCCTTCCCGGAAGAATTTAATAGAATGGCAGTCGATATCATTGCAGATTACTATTTTGCCCCGACTAAGAAAGCGGCTCAAAACCTCATTTCAGAAGGCAAAGACAGGAAAAAAATCTTTATCACGGGAAATACTGCAATAGACGCGATGAAATATACAGTAACCCAGGATTACGAAACCGAATTTATTAAGTGGGTAGAAGGGAGTCGTCTCATTTTGTTGACTGCTCATAGGCGGGAAAACTTGGGGGCACCTATGAGAAGCATGTTTAAAGCCATAAAGAGGATTGTCAACGAATTTGAGGATGTAAAAGTTATTTATCCTGTACACTTAAATCCATTGGTGAGAGAAGCCGCAAATGAGATTTTAGGAAATCATGAACGAATAAAGCTAATTGAACCTTTGCAGGTTAAGGATTTTCATAATTTTATGGCAAGGTCCTACATCATTCTTACCGATAGCGGCGGAATTCAGGAGGAAGCTCCCTCTCTTGGAAAGCCTGTTCTGGTCATGCGGGATACCACTGAACGTCCGGAGGGTATTAAGGCAGGGACATTAAAACTTGTCGGAACAAAAGAGGAAACGATTTATAAGAATTTTAAAAAATTATTGACGAACGAAAAACTTTACAAAAAAATGAGCAATGCAAGCAATCCTTATGGAGATGGACATGCTAGCGAGAGAATAGCAAAAATTTTGAAATTAAATTAAAAAAGGGATTGTATTTAACAGAAGTAATCTATTAAAGATAAATTTATAAGGGATAAAAATTTATTAAGGCTTGTAAAATATTTTGAGGTTACTTTATGAAAGTAGAAGTATTAATAGCCACAATGAATCAAAACGATTTCTCGCTTTATGAAAAAATGAATCTTAATACCGATGCCATTATTGCAAACCAGGCCGATTCATTTTCATATGAAGAGCGAGAAATAAATGGAAATAAAGTTAAATTGATTACTACTGCAGACAGAGGTGTAGGGAAAAATCGCAATATCGCTTTGCTTCATTCAAGCGGAGATATTTTGCTTTTTGCTGACGATGATGTTGAATATTTTGAAGGCTATGAACAGAAGATTATTGATGCTTATAAAAAATATCCAAAAGCCGATGTTATAATTTTTAATTTTTATTTGTTAAAAAATGGAGAAAAAAGCATAAGATTTAAAGGCAATGGAAAGGTACCGAGAAATGAAATCTATCGATATGGGACATGCTATATTAGCATAAAACGTGATTTTTGGATAAAGACAAACATTTATTTTAGCTTATTATTTGGCGGAGGCGCAAAATATAGCTGCGGTGAAGATATATTATTTATGCATGATATGCATAAAGCAGGTGCTAAGATTTATAAAACAGATACAATAATTGGGACAATTAATTGTGAAAAATCTTCTTGGTTTACCGGTTATAATGATAAATATTTCTTTGATAAGGGCGTGCTATTTTCTATGATTACACCATGTTTTTCTAGAGTTACATTATTATATCATATTATTAAACATAGAAAAGAATATAAAGAGTACGGATTATTGAAAGCATATAAGATGATGGTGAAAGGTGCTACAGAAGGAGCTTGAAATGAAGAAGAAAATAAAATCAATTTGTTTTATTACGGGGCATTTTCCTACAGATAGATCTCCAAAATATACTTTTGTCTATGAACTAATAAAAGAAATGGCAAAAACAGGAATTAAATGTACAGTAATTTCACCTCAATCTTTATTACATGTATTAAAACATGGTACAGAATTAAGAAAAAAAATAATAATAAAAAATATTGGTAATAATTCCATAAAAATAATTTCCCCAAAATTTTTAGTTTCTTCGGGAAAGAAGTGGGGTGTATTGGACTTTAATAAGATAACCTTTTATTTTTTTAGAAAAAAATGTTTTAATTATATAAAAAAACATCATAGAGAGTTTGATGCTTTTTATGGTCATTTCATTTCACCTTCAGGAATAATTGCGGCACAAGCAGGAAAAAAATATCATAAACCTTCTTTTTTAGCATATGGAGAGAATGGACCTTATACTTTAAAGGTTTTTGGAAAGGAAAAAACTAAAAATTA
>JAAYNH010000028.1 GCA_012520945.1 Treponema sp.
GCAGCAATAAACTCTTTTGCGTCTTCACAGCTAGGATTAACAGCAATGTATCCCATGCGTTCTCCAGGTAGGCTTAAATTTTTTGCAAAGCTTGAAGCAATTATTGCATTATCATAATGAGGAAAAACCGGACTAACTTTTTTTCCATCATAAGCTATGGCTCTATAAGGTTCATCACAAATCAAATAAGGCATACGAGAATATTTTTTGCCATGTTCTTTTAATATGTCGGTCAATTCTATTATTTCTTCTTCAGAATAAATTTTACCCGTAGGATTATTTGGAGAATTAATCAAAACAGCTGCAGTTTTTTCGGATAAAGCAGATTTTATGGATGCAATATCTAAGCTGAAATCTGTTTTTTTTGTAGGAACCGTTACTAAAATACCTGAATAATTTTTAACATAATTTGTATATTCTGCAAAAAAAGGACTTGGGACGATTACTTCATCATTTACGGACAATATAGCTTTGAAAATTGCATTTAATGCAGAAGCAGCCCCTACAGACATTACAATATTTTCCCAGCCTAATGTAACTGCCTGTTCTAAAGAAACTTTATCTGCCATGGCTTTTCTTGTACTTTGATAACCGGCATTAGGCATATAACCGTGACGACCTTTTTCTGTTGAGAATGCTACTTCTTTTATCGCTTCAATTACTTCAACAGGCGGTTCTAAGTCAGGGTTACCGATAGAAAAATCAAATACATTTTCTGCACCATATTTTTGGCGTAAAATCATGCCTTCTTCAAACATTTTTCGAATAACACCTGCACTTTTCGAATTAATTGCTTCTTTAATATGTGGTGCAATCATATATAACTCCAAAATAATTTATTATTATGTTATAAAATTAACAAAATTTTTATACAAATATATATTAGTTTTATATTATATCATACTTGATAAAAAATATACAGTATGTTAGAATTGCAAAAGTCAGAATTATGTCCATCTTTTAGCATGTTTCGGCTGCAACTGTTTGAACATAATGCTAATTTCTCTTTTTTTTAGTCAATATTTTTATATTATATAATCAATATTGATATGAAATTATATTTTAAATCTAATTTTGTAACCGATTTATATCTCCGAATGTTAATATTTTAGAATTTAATTTCAATGGAGGTTCTATTATAATGAATATAAAAAAAATATTATTTATATATATTTTAATTTTTATCGTTTCATTTATTTTTTCCGAATCTTTTGATTTTTCTATGTTTAATGATAAATTAACTGAAGAAGAAAAAACAAAACTCTTAAATGGACAGATGGTTATTCGAAATATCGACACTAAAGAAAATATGTGTTTGCAAGGTTTTAATCATCTAACAAAAAGAATTTTACTCGGTGTTGAAGACCTAAATCCTAATTATACTGCAGAAGTTATTTATCTTATTAAAGATGATGAAAATCGTACTAAAAGCGTTACTAAGCAACTAAATGAAATTTTACTTAAATTAGAAGATTATGCAGGCATTCCTTATTATTCACAGAGAAATAAAATTTGGAGAGAACTTTATTCAAGTGTTGTAATGAAAGAAAAAAATACCTTTGGTAGCTCAACGACAATGAAAGCTGTTTATGAAATGGAGCCGTTTGGTTTTTTTGATTGTGATATTATTTTAGAAAAAGATGATGAAGAATTATTTTATTTATCAAAAAATACCTCAAAATTAACATACAGTGAATTAAATATTACATGTGTAAAACCTGAAAATATGCATGTTTACATTTCTACTTTCAAACATGACGGATATTCGGTTTTATATGGTGTCGGTGGTGTTGCCGCTCCAAGCATTTTTTTTATGCGAAAAAGAATTGAAACCAGTTTTATAAATCGTATAAAAACATTTTGTGCATATATGTTTGAAAAATTGCAATAGGAAAATAAATGAATGTTGCAATTCTTTTAGCCGGTGGTACCGGTTCAAGAATGGGAGATACTAAAAAACCCAAACAATTTTTAAATTTATGTGGTAAACCGGTAATTGCACATTCTCTTGAAACTTTTGAGAATTGTAAAAGCATTGATAAAATAATTTTAGTTTGTGCTGATGAATTTAAAAAAGAATTATTACAAATTGCTAAATCCTATAACATAAAAAAAATTACCGGTATAGCAAATGCCGGAAAAACAAGAAGTGAAAGTTCATGGAATGCTTTATGTTTTTTAATGGAAATACTTGATGAAAAACAAAAAGATAAATGCATTGTTTTAATTCATGATAGTGCTCGCCCACTTGTTTCAAAAAAAATAATTGAAGAAAATATTGAATGTGCAAAAAACAATTTTGCTTGTGAAACTGTTATACATTCAGTTGATACAATAATACAAAGCTTTGATAGAAAAACTGCTTATAAAACATTAAATCGTAATGAGCTTTTTTTAGTACAAACACCACAAAGTTTTACATTTAATTTAATTTATAGTGCATATGAAAAGTTTTTTGCACTTTCTGAAAATGAAAAACCTAATTTAACTGATGACGCAAGTGTTGTTCAGTTTTTTAATAATACAAAAGTTCATTTTGTATATGGAGACAAAAAAAATACAAAACTTACAACAAAGGAAGATTTTGCTGTTTTAGAAATTTTGTCTCGTTTAGATTAAAAAGATATGTAAATACATGGAGAAATGTATGAAACAAAAAATTGCTCTAATTGGCTGTGGTCGAATTAGTTTTAAACACATAGAAGCTTTTGTTGCGTTGCACGATACGGTAGAACTCGTTGCTGTGTGCGATCCTATATTGGAACGAGCGGAAGAAAAAAAAGTTGAGTACACCAAATCGGTACCCATTTCTTCTGTTAAAATTTTTGATGATTACAAAGAAATGCTTGTACAGTGTAAACCGGACATTGTAACGATTGCAACAGAGTCCGGTAAACATAAAGATATTGCCGTGCATTGTCTTAAAAACGGCTCTCATGTTATTTGCGAAAAACCTATGGCTCTTTCAACAACGGACGCACAGGAAATGATAAATACGGCAAAAAAACATAATAAAAAATTAGGTGTATGTTTTCAAAATCGCTTTAATGCACCGGTTGTAAAAACACGTACTGCACTTGAAAAAGGGCGTTTTGGGAAAATGTTGCACGGCATGGTACAGGTACGATGGAATCGCAATGAAAATTATTATGAACAGGCGAAATGGCGTGGCACATGGGAACAAGATGGTGGAACATTGATGAATCAATGTACACATGGCATAGATCTTTTACAATGGATGATGGGTGAAGACGCCGTTCGTGTACAAGCACAAACACGTCGCTTTATGCGTCCAATTGAAGCGGAAGATTTTGGTTGTGCCATTATTGAATTTGCATCCGGTGCTGTTGGTATTATAGAAGGAACGGCAGATGTATATCCTAAAAATCTCAATGAAACGCTCAGCCTTTTTGGTACAAACGGAAGTGTTGTCATTGGTGGTCTAGCGGTAAACAAAATAGAAACATGGCGTTTTGCCGATGCAGAACAAATTGGCGACACAGAAGAAAAAGTGTTAAATCCTAATGAAAAAGATCCACCGACTGTATACGGCTTTGGTCACACAGCCTTGTTCAAAGATTTTGTTGATGCTGTTGTACAAGACAGAGAACCGTTTGTTTCAGGTGAAAAAGGAAAAAAGGCACTTGAAATAATTCTTGCTATCTATAAATCACAAAAAACAGGTATGCCTGTTGATTTACCATGTGATTTTTCTACACTTGAAATGAGAGGAGAATTTGACGCATGAAAGTGCCTTTTTACACAGCAACACGTGAATATAAAAACTTAAAAAAAGAATTTGAAGACGCTGTTGAGGCTGTACTTGATGTTGGAGACTTTATTTTAGGAAGATCGGTTTCTTTATTTGAAGAAAATATAAAAAATTATACAGGAGCCAAGTATGCAGTAGGTGTTGCAAACGGTAGTGATGCACTTGTTATCGGCTCAGATATACTTGGTTTCAAAAATGATGCTGAAGTACTAACTCCTGTTTTTACTTTTTTTGCGTCATCATCGTGTATAGCACATTTAGGTGGAAAACCCGTTTTTTGTGACATTGATGAAGAAACATTTTGCATGGATATGCATGATGCTGAAAACCGTATGACAAACAAAACTGTTGGCATTTTACCGGTGCACTTGTTTTTACAAAGTGCTGATATGAATGCATGTATGGATTTAGCAAAAAAACATGAGTTAAAAGTGTTGGAAGATGCTGCAGAAGCATTCGGTATGAAGGAATTGTACAACGGCACAATGCATATGGCAGGTACAATTGGTGATATCGGTATTTATTCTTTTTTTCCAACAAAGACACTTGGAGGTTATGGAGATGGCGGTATGATAGTAACAAATAATGAAGAATACTATCTGAAGGCAAAAAGTCTTCGTGTACACGGTGCAACAAAAAAATATCACCACGATTATATAGGATATAATTCACGACTTGACAGTTTGCAGGCAGCTGTTTTGGATGTTAAGTTAAAATATATTGAAAAATCAATTGAATTACGTGAAAAACATGCAAAACAATATCGCTCACTATTAAAAGATATTCCTGCTGTTAAACTGCCTATCATAAAAACAAAAGGTAAAGAAGTCTACTATGTATTTAATATTCAAGTTGAAAAACGCGATGAATTACAAATATTTTTAAATAAAAAAGAAGTTGGCACAACAGTATACTATCCGAAAAGTCTTCATGAACAAGAATGTTTTAAATATCTTGGATATAAAAAAGGTGATTTTCCTGTTGCAGAAAAAGTATGCGAATCTGTATTAGCCTTACCAATGTATCCTGAACTGACGGAAGATGAAATAAGTTACATATGTGAGTGTATAAAAGAATTTTATAAAAAATACTAATATATCTGAC
>JAAYNH010000029.1 GCA_012520945.1 Treponema sp.
AGCGAATCCCTAAAACTACAGTGAAGCGTGCATTGTAGCTCGTTACACAGTATTTGTGCAAGCACTAACGATTATGCATAGGTGGACGCCGCTTTTGTGGCAAGTTGATCACACATTTCGTTATATTTAAATCCTGCATGACCTTTGACCCAAATCCACGACACATTTAATGAATTATTCAGTTCGTCTAAAAGCATCCATAAATCTTGGTTTTTTACAGGTTGTTTTCCGGCGGTACGCCAACCGTTTTTTTTCCAAGAAGTTATCCATGATGTAATGCCATTTTTAACATACTGACTATCAATATATACAGAAATAGGTCTGTTTTTTAGTGTATCGTCTGTGGCAATTATCTTTAATGAAGAAATGGCAGCTAATAATTCCATGCGATTATTTGTGGTTAGTTTTTCTCCACCGCTTAACTGTATTTCTTTAGCGTCAACTAAAATAACTGCTCCCCAACCACCCGGACCGGGATTTCCTGAGCAAGCTCCGTCGGTGTAAATTACAATATCTTCCATAAATCTAACTATATCATAAAATTATTTTCTGTTATAGCAAAGATTGATTGTAAAATATAAATATAGCAATTTTAATAAAAAAAAATGAAACTTTATTGCCATTTTTTTAAAAAATTAGTATCTTTATAGTATCAATAAATAATTATTTTTTTTAGGAGATATAAATGGCTAAGCAATTGCTTTTTAATGAGGAAGCAAGAAAAAAACTGCTTTCAGGAGTTGAACAAATTTCACAAGCAGTAAAAGTTACTCTTGGACCTAAAGGTCGTTTGGTGCTTTTGGATAAAAAATACGGTGCACCAACAATTACAAAAGACGGAGTTTCTGTTGCAAAAGAAGTAGAATTGGAAGATCCGTTTGAAAATATGGGTACACAACTATTGAAAGAAGTTGCATCAAAGACAAATGATATTGCCGGTGATGGTACAACAACTGCAACCGTTTTAGGATATTCAATGGTTCGTGAAGGTTTGAAAGCTGTTGCAGCGGGCATGACACCGATTGAGTTAAAACGCGGTATTGATAAGGCTGTTTCTGTTGCAGTTGAAGAAATTAAAAAGAATTCAAAAGAAATTAAGGGTAGCGAAGATGTTTCTCACGTTGCAACAATTTCTGCAAATAATGATGCTGAAATCGGTGAAATTTTGGCAAAGGCTATCGAAAAAGTTGGGAAAGACGGTGTAATTACGGTAGAAGAATCAAAAACAATGGAAACAACTACAGACTTTGTTGAAGGTATGCAATTTGATCGTGGTTATATTTCTCCATATTTTGTTACAGATCGTGAGCGTATGGAAACTGTGTTTAATGATCCGCTAATTTTGATTCACGATAAAAAAATCTCTAATATGAAGGATTTACTTCCTTTATTGGAACAAGTTGCACAAGCCGGAAAACCGTTAGTGATTATTTGTGAAGATATGGACGGAGAGGCTTTAGCAACACTAATCGTAAACTCTTTGCGCGGAACATTAAAAACTTGTGCAATTAAAGCACCGGGTTTTGGCGACAGACGAAAAGCAATGTTGGAAGATATTGCAATTTTGACTGGCGGAGAAGTTATCACAGAAGAGTTGGGCTTGAAGCTTGAAACAACTGAATTATCACAGCTTGGTAGTGCAAAAAGCATTAAAATAGACAAAGATAATACAATTATTGTTGATGGTGCAGGTAGCAGTAAAGTAATCAAAGAACGTGTTGGACAAATTAAGAGTCAAATAAATGATGCAACTTCAGATTATGATAAAGATAAATTGAAGGAGCGTTTGGCAAAACTTTCAGGTGGTGTTGCTGTAATTAATATTGGTGCAATTACTGAAGTTGAAATGAAAGAAAAGAAACACCGCGTTGAAGATACTTTGGCCGCAACACGAGCAGCTTTGGAAGAAGGAATTGTTTGTGGCGGTGGTTTGGCATTGATTCAGGCTGCACAAGCATTGGATGTTAATTCCTTTGAATTAACAGAAGATGAAAAAGTTGGTTTCAAAATTGTAAAACGTGCTTTGGAAGAACCTATTCGCCAAATTGCAGAAAATGCAGGTGTTGATGGAGCTGTAGTTGCGGAAAAAGCAAAAAGCTCTAAAAAAGGCGTTGGTTTTGATGCGTACAAAATGGAATGGAGAGATATGATGAGTGCCGGTATTATCGATCCGGCAAAGGTTACACGTTCAGCATTACAAAATGCGGCTTCAATTGCTGGATTGCTTTTGACAACGGAATGTGCAATCACAGATATTCCTGAGAAAAATCCGGTTCCGGCAATGCCTGCCGGTGGTATGGGCGGAATGGATGGTATGTATTAATTTTAAGCAGTAATATCTTGAAAACGGGTGTAAAAATACACCCGTTTTTTTATTAAGAAGATTTTATAAAAATATATTTATTGAAAAAATAAAGTTAAAGAAAGCAAATATTAAAAATATATTCGCATACCTGCAGTAAGTCCGCTTAAGTCTTTTGAGTTTATGTGAGGCTCTTGTGCATTTAACCATGCACGATGTCCTACATAGACTTCATATCGATTTACAATAAAACCAAGAGTGTTATCAAATTCAACAAAAGTATCATCTTTCAAAAAAACAAATCCAACACGTCCTCTAATAATTATGGGCTTTACAGGATATATTTCATAGTCTATGCCAAAAACGAAACCGTTTTGATTTTCTGCTAAAGCCCAGTGAATCCACTGCCAATATGTTGCCATACATATATATTTGAATTGAAATGTAGAAAATCTTAATCCAAGTCTTGAACCTAAAACTGCATTGTTAAGACTGAAATTTTTGCTTAATGTGTAAATTTCAGCGTCCGGTCCAAAAAATTTATAAATATAAGCTTTAAATGAGGTTTGTACACCATATGAAATTTCTGTTTTTGTTGGAAAAGACATAAATAAAGCACCGGCATTAAAAACGCCACGATAGTTCTTAGCATTATATAATCCAGTTGCATTTGGGTTAAAACTAATATAATCCATATCTGTAGCATAAGGATAATCACCAAATTCGACACTTAAGTTGTTAATTGCCCATAAAACAGACCATATTTCAACAATCAGTTCAGTGAAGAAATCTCCATGAGTAGAAGAATGTGCTTTTACAGGTGAAAAAAAAGTAAATAATAAAACAATTACAATACATAAAGAAAGTTTTTTCATAATTTTCTCCGAATAATGTAAAACATGGCTTTTATTTGCGACAAACCAAAACCATTGTTTGCATTTTTTCATTATATGGCGAAAAATCAAAATCGCCGTAAATTTCGCAAGTTTTAAAACCGCATCCAAGCAAAATACGTTTTAATTCAACTGCACTATAAAGACGTTGTACAAAAGTATGGTCAATTTTTTCACCTGTCTCTTTGTCAATTAAGACCCACCGTGATTTAAGACCTTCCCAAGCACCAACAACAGAAAATTCGGTTAAGACAAATTTACCCGCTCGTTCAAACCATTCTCCTTCAGTAAAATACCGAATGGCGGTTTCGCGCGAAACACATTCAAGAATAAACCATCCGTCGTCTTTTATGCTTGCAGCAATATTACGTAAAATTTTAATATCTTCTTCAATAGTGGCACAATAACCGAACGAAGTATAAAGATTTACAGCAGCATCAAATTTAGTTTGGCTTTGAAAATTGCGTAAATCGGCTTGAATAAGATTTAAAGAAACTCCTTCTGCCTCTGCGGATTCTTGAGCTGCATCAAGAAGAGACTTCATCAAATCAACGCCTGTAACATCTAGTCCAAGCAAAGCTAATTCAACGGCAATTCGTCCGCAACCACAAGCCGCATCTAAAACCTTACTTCCTTCAGACAGGCCGGCAATCATCTTTACGCTTTCAGCTACATCTGAAGCTTCTGCCCATCTTTGTGCATCGAACATAATTGGACTGTAATTAGTCCAAAAAAATTCGTTTTCAAACCATTCCATAATATTCATTATATCACATGATATGATAATTTCAAGCAGACTGATTTTTTAGTTTTTATTTTTTTGTAAAAACACAGTTTAAATAATGAATAAAAATGAATAAAAAAATCACTTTGATTATATTCAGAAAAAATGTTATACTAGCCTAAGAATGAGTAAGTATATTGCTTCGCCTGCATTATCAAATGTGTTATTTCATAATGAAAAAGAAAACACGTTTCTTTTAGAATGGCTAAACGAAAACAATTTTTATCTCAGTTTTTTATCAACCAATTATGACAATGCAACTTACAGACGATCTAAAAAAGTAAAAAAGCGAACAGTAGAAGTTTTAGTTACAAACTATGAACCTTTAAAAAAACAGGGAGAATTATTTAAAAGCCAAGATGAGATATATAGGAAACAAAGAGAATATCATTTCTCACATTGATGCAATTTGTGAAAAATATGGAGTTACGGGAAATTCATTTTTTGATTTTTTTGCCGGTACTGCGAGTGTAGGAATATACTATAAAGAAAAAGGGTTGCAGATTTACTCTTCTGACATTATGTATTTATCGTATTGCCTACAAAAAGCATATATAGAAAACAACGATAATCCCGAATTTGGAATTTTACTTGCAAATATACAACAAAAAAAAACGGAAAACTTATTTCGAACGCCTTTGGAAATTGTTGTAGAATACTTAAATGACGTTCCTGATGTAGAAGGATTTATTTATACAAATTATTGTCCAACGCCGACAATGCATCTGGAAAAACCACGAATGTATTTTATCGATGAAAAAATATAAAAAAACCGTTTTATTGGATGAAGAGCAATGCCTACTTCCGATAACCTCAAACACCTCCCTTTTCATTGGTTCATTTTTCTCTTGCAAAATTCCATATGTTTAGCTATACTGTTATTAGGATTTTGGAGATTAATATGAAGAAAATATTGTCTGTTTTAGTTGCAATTTTTTTGTTTTTTGGAATATTTACGAGTTGTGATTTGTTTGCTCAAATTGCAGAGACCACAAAAGATACATGGTATCGCTATGATTATGAATATATTAATGCGGGTGTAACAACAGAATTATATGTATATATGTGTTACACAGATTCCGGATATATGAAAAATGTTGTTTCGGAAAATTATTCACATGGATTAAATATTGTTATTATTGCAAATCCTACGGATACTACAATGACAGGAAAGCTGGCTGCAGCATTAGCAAATAATAAATATATTTTTAAAAATTTTCCGAAAAATGAAGTACTTGAAATTGAAGGTGCAACAAAAGAAATTAAACTGAACGATGATATTTGGGGTGTAATTTATGTAGGGTTGAATAAAAAAATTGAGGAAGACCAAATTCCTGCATGTATTCATACGACAACTGCAAGGAATTGGACCCAAATTACAGATTTAGAATCAATCCAAGATGCTTTTTCTTGGAAGAATATTGTAAAACAAATGCTTTGGGAATATTTGGAATAAAAATATTTTATTTTGTTTTTCGAAGCCTTTGCACATTTGTGTGAAGGCTTTTAATTTTTGCTTATCTAGTCATTATCTGAGTCAGCAACTAAATTTTGTGCTTTGTTTTTTGAAGTATTTTTGATTGTGTAGTTATGAGGATTTTTTTCCAAATTTTTGTCCAGCACATCCAAGTTACGTAATTTTTGTTGTTGTTTTGTGGCAAATCTGTGTGTCTCATCGCGCACGCGTTGCAAAAGTCTTAAAGCATCACTGCGTCGAGGCAGAACCGCCGGCGTTGAGTTGCCGGGAAAGTAAATTTCTTCATTTTTTTCAGCCAAGCCAATTAGAGGAATATTTAAGTCTAATGATTCTAAAACGCCGGCAACAGCATTTACTTGACCAATGCCTCCGTCAACTAAAATTAAGTCCGGTAATTCTTCTCCTTCATTTAATAATCGTGTATAACGGCGGGCAGCTACTTCACGCATTGAAGCAAAGTCGTCCACTTTACCGTCTGTGGTGCGTAATTTAAAATATCTGTAATTTTTTTTGTCAGGGTTGCCATTATAAAAACTTATTAAAGAAGCAACCGGATATTTTCCTTGTAAATGTGCAATATCAAATCCTTCAATACGCACCGGCAAATGTTCCATGCCAACAAATTTTTGAAGCTCCTTCATTGCAGGGAAGTCGCCACGTTCACGAACTCGTCTTGAAATATCTTCTTTGGCATTATGTTGTGCCATAATCGATGTGGCCACATATTTTGTAGAATCTGCACTTTGTTGAATTGATAAAGCATAGTTATTATCAGTGTTTTCAGAAGAGATTTTTTCATTTTCAAGTGAGTTTACAACAATAAAATCAGGATTTACTCCATACGTTTCTCTAAGCCATTTTTTTACATTTTCCAATCCATGACTGTGCGGAACGATGATTTTTGCAGGTATTGATTCTGAATTTTCATAAAATGCAGAAAAAAACTGGCTGAGTAAATCTTCGTCATCATCAACGGAATGTGTGCGGTACAAATCTTTCATTACAAGTCGCCCGCCACGCATTTTTAATACAACAAATGATACTAATGTTCCTTCTGAAGCAACACCGATATAATCACGAGCGTCCGGATCAAAATCATTTACAGTGGTAACGGCATGTAATTCTTCAATTGCGATAATTCCGTCACGAATTCGGGCGGCTTTTTCATATTCGCGGTTTTTTGCACAAATTTCCATCTCTTTTTTTAGAATTTCTATTGTTTCTTGTGGATTTCCATCAAGAAAATGACAAATTTCATCGATACTATCTATGTAGGACTTTTTGTCAATTTTATCACAGCAAGGAGCTTTGCATCTGCCAATGTGATAATACATACAAGGACTGTTGCGTTTGCGAAATTTTTTGCAATAACGTAAAGGATAGCGACGATATAAATATTCAATGAATGTGTCTAAGGCACCAGAGTTTGGGAATGGGCCAAAATATCGTGAGCCGTCTTGAACGATTCGTCGAGTTTTGAAAATGCGTGGATATTCTTCGTTGGTAATGCGCAACGCCGGATATGATTTATCATCTTTTAAGTTGATATTATATTTTGGGCTATGTTGTTTTATGAGTGTGTTTTCTAAAACAAATGCTTCATACTCAGTTGATACTACAATATATTCTATAGAAGTTGAATGTGAAATGAGTATGCGGGTTTTTATGTCTTTTTTGCCGGAAAAATAAGAAGAAAGACGATTTTTTAAGTTTTTGGCTTTACCTACGTATAAAATTTTGCCGTTTTCATCTTTCCAAAGATAAACTCCGGCAGACTGTGGTGCGTTAAGTGCTATGTCATGTAAATGTTTACGTATGGTTTTGTCGGTTTTCATGGGTGAATTATGTTAAGAAAATATATTACTTTTACAAGTACAATCTTTCTCCTTTTGTTTTTTTGTGGAAATGTGTTTTCTAAAGAAAACGCTATTTCAATTGGTGGCAAAAACGGATGGTCAAAGTTTTCTTATGAAAAAGGCATTACTTTAGGCATCGGTCGTTTTGGTTACACTTGTGTAGAGCTTGCCACAGATGAACGTCGTGTAACAAGAGACACAGATTTGCTTTTGCCTTTTGAAGATAATGCACTACAAGATAAAAGCGAAAACTATAACGTTGTTTCTTCTTCTCTATTATACACCGAAAACGCTAAAATGGGCAAAAGGGCAGCACTTGCACGTGGAATGGATGGCGGTATGCGTCTGCACGGCAAAAGCGGAACGTTGTTTGGCACAGAAGGAAGAGCCGGTTCTTTTACAATAGAATTTTGGCTTTTTCCTGCATTATGTGAAAATGGTGAAATTGTTTTTTCATGGCGATCATCTAAGAAAATAGGTTCATCTCCGGTTTTACAATTAATCACGGCAAGTTTTTCTTCCAATCGTATGCAGTGGCGTTTTTCGAATGTATTCTTTGCAATAGATTTTAGCACAACAGACATTGTGCTTACAAGTCATAATACGGTTTTACCTGAACAATGGGCTCATCATGTTTTAACTTATGATGAAGCAAGCGGTTTGCTGGAATATAAAATTGACGGACGCGTTGAAGCGTTAAAATTTGTAACTAAAAATGGTCAGGAAGCATCTGAAGTTTTAGATGCAGAAATAGGTGCAGGAGGCGATATTGAAATTGCTCCGTTCTTTACGGGTTGTATTGATGATTTTAGAATTCTTAGGAGTGCAACAAGCTATGATAAAAAATATTATACATATAATGTTTCCGGTGGCCGTTTTGAAAGTGAGCCGTTAATGACAACAGGCACCGGTTCTATTATGACAAGTATTAGTACAGTTGTTCAACAACCTGCACAAACTGATGTGCAGTTTTATGTTAGAGCCGGCGAAAATATGTTTGATTGGACAAGCGATTATCCTGTTTGGAAACCGGTAAAAAACGGTGAAAAAATTGCCGGCATTCAAGGACGTTACTTTCAAGTTGCTGCAGATTTGTATACAGATGGATTAGGTTTAAGCACCCCAAAAATTACTGAAATAATTTTGCATTATCAGGAAAATCGTCCGCCGGTTCCGCCTTATGCAATTTTTGCAACAGCATATGAGGGTGCCGTTGAATTGAATTGGTCACAATCAGCAGACGGTAGAGCTTGTGGCTATTATGTTTATTATGGAGAGACACCGGGCGAATATTTGGGTAGCGTTGCCGTTGAAGGATATTCCCCAATAGATGTGAAAAAAAATGTTTCAACACGAATTAGTGGTTTGGAAAACGGAAGGATATATTATTTTGCAGTAGCGGCATATGGCGACGAAAGTGGTGATATTGTCGGAGCACTTTCGCGTGAAGTTTATGCACGACCAACAAGAGGACTTTACAATGAGCGATGAAAAAAATTATACGATGAACAGAGCCAATGCGGCAGTTCTTTCACGTGATTTTGTTTTAGCGGCAAGGCTTTATAAGAGCATTCTTAAAAAAGCGCCGGATAATATTGAAGCTTTGACGCAGTTGGCATCTTGTTATGTTCGTGCGGGAGACGATAAAAAAGCATTACAAGTTTGTTTGGAAATTTTGAAAAAAGAACCGAATAATTTTTCTGTGATGAATAATCTTGGAGGAATTTATCGTCGACTTGGTATGTACATAGAAAGTATTGCTATTTTGGAACGTGCATTAGCTATGGGAAAAAATGCAAATACAATTTATTACAACATGGGGCATACGTATAAAATGATGGGAGAGTATGCTGATGCAGAAGAATGTTTTCTCACCGTGATTGAGGAAAATCCGAAAGATGTTTTGGCATATAATCACTTAGGTAGCATACAGGCTTTACGTGGAGAAAATAATAAAGCAATTCAAACTTATGCACGAGGTTTACAAATTGATCCGAATCATCCTATTTTGCATTTTAATATTGCACTAAGTTATGAAGCCATTGGTAAACTTACAGATGCTCGTCTCTCATATGAAAATGCTTTACGTTCAAGACCGGGTTGGATTGAAGCAATGGGTAAATATGCAGATTTGCTTTCAAGACTTAAACTTTATGATGAAGCACGTGAAGTATTGATGCAAGCGTTGCAAATTGAAGAAGATAATGTGGACATTCAAAACACATTAGGTAAGTTGAATTTAAAATTAAATGATTTAGAAGAAGCGGAAAAATATTTTAATAGTGTACTTAAAAAGATTGCGAAAAACTTTGTAGCACTTTGGGGGCTTTCTGCAGTTTATGAGCGTCAAGGAAAAAATAAAGATGCAGCAGATATTTTGGAACGGTTGGAAAAAATTGATTCTGAAAATTTAGACATTCAATTGCTTTATGCAAAAGTTTTAATGCACTTAAATAGATTGCGTGAAGCTGCCGAAAAAATAAAAAATGTACGCGACAGTGCTCCAAAAAATTTAGAAGCGTTAAACTTACTTGGACAATTATTCATATTAAAAAATGAAACAAGACGTTTGCAAGATTGTTTTAGAAAGATTTCTTCAATTGATCCGGATTATATTCAGCATTATTTAGATTGTGGTGAAACACATTATGAAATGAAAAATTATGATGAAGCAAAAAGTTGTGTAAAAAAATATATTTCTCGCGATGAAAAAGATTCATATGCATTTAAATTGCTTGGAAAAATTTATGAAGCTATGAAACAATATTTAAAAGCATTACATGCATATCAAAAAGGATTAAAGTTAAATCCGAATGATTCGGAATTAATTAATGGTGTAGCACGTTTAATTAAATATGAAGGAATAGAAGAAGAAAAAGAAAAACCTATAGATGAGTCCGTAGCAGAAAGTTTAGCTGCAGAAGAAAATTTTGATTTGCTTGAAGAAGAAAAATCGATTCTTGATAAATTTAATGAACTTGAAGAAGAACCTTTAACTTTCGAAATTCAAGAAGAAGAAATTCCGTTTGACGAAATGCCTCAAGATGAAAATGTGCCACCTTTGGAAGAAGTTACGGAAGATGGAACACCACTTGATTTTTCAAATATCGATGATGATGATATGGAAAATTTTGATCCGTTTATGAATCGAAGAAAACAAAGTCCAATAGAAGAAGAGCAAGATGAAGTTGAAGTTGAGTCAGACATCGATCCGTTGGATTTTAGTGATGATGATTTTATAGATTTGTTGCCGGAAAAAGATGAAAGTGAGTTACAAAAAGAACAATTAAAACCGGAACCATTTAAACCATTTGAACAACCTTCGTACGATACAACAAGTGAACCTGAAAAAAAAGAAACAAAGCCGGAATTTGCAAAACCGAAAGTTAATGAGCCGGAAACTAATGTGCCGGCAACAACGGAACCTGAAGTTGAACAGAAAACCGAAGATGATTTGTTTGGTGATTTAACTCAAAGCATGGCACAAGATTTAGATACAGACGAATTAGATACACAGGAAATGCAACCGGAAAAGAAAACGGAAGATAATTTGTTTGATGATTTAACTCAAAGTATGCCACAAGATTTAGATACGGATGAATTAAATACAGATGAATTAGATACAGAAGAAAAACAACCGGTGCCGGAAAGTAAAGTAGATGAAAAAGAAAATTTTGATAATTTGTTTGATTCATTAACAGATGTTTCAGAGGAAGCTCCTGATGAAATTATTGATGAAAAAGACGATGATGAAACAGTGAATGTTATTGAAGAACAAAAAGAAGAAATGGAAAAACCATTACCGAATATTTATATAAATGTGAAACAACCTTTGACGGAAAAAGAACCTGAAAAAGAGGAAGAAAATATTATTGCACTTGATGAAGAAGTTGAAAACGATGATGTTTCAGTGAAGGGAAAAACAGAAATTGATGGGGCAACAATAGATGAAGATGTTTTTTCTGATATTGAGGATATAGATTCGTTATTTGAAGATGATGAACCCGGTGATATTAATGATGAATGGCTGAAACAAGATGTGAAAAATTTTAGTGATGATTTGGAAAAATATTTTGCAATGTTAAAACAAAAACTTAAAGAAGCCGGTGTGAGTAATTTTTTTCCGGAGATGACGGAAACGATTGATATGTTATATTTTGCTAGTACTAAACTTAAAAAGGAAGTGCGTGAACAATTGTTGAATAGCGGTTTTTGTCGTCGTCTTGGATACATGGTTGAGCGTTTAATTGGTATTCCGGGGCTTTTAGCAGCAGCAACGGCAATTAACGAAACAGGTTATGCGGACACAATTATAGATGAATACGGTCAAGCTTTCACCAATTATGAAAAAATAAAAGATGAATTCTTAAATTTATTTTCACAATCGGAAATTATTGCAGAGTTGAAAACTAGACTTATAGCAGTTAATGGTCGTTGGGTAGAATTACTAAGTGTGAAATAAGTATGACAAGATTATAAAACTATGATATTATGTTCATCATATGAACGATACAAATATTTTAGAATATCAAAATAACATGGTAGTAAATCATGCGGGTATTCTTACTGATTGGTTAAAAGAAAATAATGTTGCTTCCGCTGTATTTATAAATGATGAAAATAATAGAAGTCAACATGGAGCATATCTTTATGGATTACCTCAAGATTCAATTTTAGTTGCGACGGCAAAAGGGCAATTTGCTGTTTGTGTTTGGGATGAAAACTATGCAAAAAAAATAGGCTTATCCGTAGCTGTGCCATATACAATGTTTGATAGAGATAAAATAAAAGCAGTTGCGGGTATGCTAAAAATGCTCAAGGTTAGTGCAAAGTCAAAAGTAGAATTACCACCAATAACAAGCTATCCTGATTTTTTAAAATTTGTAGATGCACTGAGTCAATACAATGTTTTATGTCGTGAAAAAGGTGCACATGAATTTGTAAGTCAATGTAGGCAAATAAAAGATAGTTTTGAAATTTCCGCACACAAAATGGCAGCAAAAATTACAAATATAATAATTGATAAAATAGAAAATGATTTAGTTAAAGGGAAAATCAAAACTGAAATAGATGTTGCATTATTAATAGAAAAAGAATTGCGTAAAAATGATGCAGAAAGCACAAGTTTTGATACTTTGGTGGCGGGACCTGAACGTAGTTGTGAAATTCATGCTTTCCCGCCATATACAAAAAATGAATTTCCTGCAGAAGGGCTTTCAATTATAGATTTTGGTGTAAAGTATTACGGTTATTGTAGTGACGTAACTTTAACAATTGCAAAAGGGAAGTTGACTGCCGCTCAAGAAAAGCAATTAAATTTAGTTCAAAAGGCATATGATGTAGGTTTGAAATATTATACACAAGGCGTAAGTGTACGAACTGCTGCTATGAAAGTAGATGAAGTTTTTGCTAAAGCTAAACGCAAAATGCCTCATTCTTTAGGACACGGTATAGGACTGGATATTCATGAGATGCCTTTTGTCCGTGCTAATGCTCCACTGGAAGATATTTTTGAGCCTGGAATGATTGTTACGTTAGAGCCGGGATTGTATGATGAAAAAATCGGTGGATGCCGATTAGAAAATGATGTACTAATTACAGAAAAAGGTAATGAGGTTTTGACGAATTCGCGCATAATTCGGTTGCCTTAATTTTTGCCGGAGATTTTTCTTTTCAGTTTTGAAATAATGGAAAAAATAATATCGTCTCTTGTTAGTGTTAAAAATATAATGCCGAGTGTGGCAAAAATTATGACTGCAATTGTAAGTGGCACACCTTGAGAAATAAAGCGGTTATGCCCTGCAAACCAACTGAGTAAGAATGGTCGCAAAAAATATACAGGCACACAAGCAATCAAACTAAAAATTATCATTTTTATGCTATATATAACGGAAGATTTAACTACTTTAAAAACTTCTATTGTGCCTGTTTTTTTCATAAAAGCAAAAAGTGCCACCGTGTTTGCAAAACTTGCCGCACTTAAAGCAAATGCAATTCCTGTGCCTGAAAAACTTCCGACTAACGCTGATGCTAAAATAATATTTACTGCAAATCCAATGATGCCTGCAAGAGTCGGAAGTTTTGTGTTGCCTTGTGCATAAAATGCAGGTGCTACAATTCTGTTTAAAGCAATAAAAAACAATCCTGCAATGTGCCAAATAAAAACAGCTAAAGTTGAGGCAACACTTTCATCTGTGAATCGGTTAGTTTTATAAATAAGGATGATGAGGTTTTCGCCGTAACAAAAAGAAAAGAATGTTACAGGAATTGTTATTAATGCAATAATTTTAATTGCTTGGATTAACATTTTGTTAAAACTTGACCAATTTTTTTTGGCTGCTAAACCTGATAAATCCGGTAAAATAACCGTCCCAATACTTACGGCGAAAATGCCTAAAATTAATTCTTGCAGTCTTAATGAATATTGCAAACTTGACACAACGCCTACACCGGCTCGTCCCGCTAATGCAGTGGAAACAACATCGTTCAGTTGATAACAAGCCATACCGATTATTGTGGGACCGATTAAAGCTAAAACGCGTTTTGTACCTTTGTTTGTAAATGCATTTTTTAAGCTTGTGAATTTGATTTTCCAGCCTTGTTTTAAAACAAAAGGTAATTGGAATATAGCTTGAATTGAACCACCCACCGTTACACCAATTGCCATGGCACGAGCAGGATTTGCACAAAATGGCATAAGTACATACGTTCCGATAATTACACAAAGATTAAATAATATGGGAGTAAATCCCGAAGGAGAAAAAATTTTGTGTCCGTTTAAAATGCCTTGAAAAAAAGCTGCAAGAGAAACAAATAATAAATACGGGAACATTATTTTAGTGAGCAAATTCATTTCCGTTAATGTTTCAACGGCATCACTGTTTGCAAAAAGTTTTACAATCCATGGTGAAAAAAGCATACCCAAAGAAACAAAACAGGTAACAAGAAAACTAACTAAGGTAAAAGATGAGTTCAAAAAATCTTGTGTGGAATTTTGTTTTTCTGTTTTGTCTACAATGATATTTTCGCTTTCCAAATATTTTTTGAACGTGGGCACGAAGGCAACTGAAATTGAGTTTTCTGCAAAAAGTCGTCTGAATAAATTTGGAATCATAAATGCAATGCCAAAAGCATCTGCTAAATTTGAAGTGCCTAAAAAAGCGGCCTTTGTCATTTCACGAGCAAGTCCGAGAATGCGCGAAATTAGTGTTAAAAAAGATAGAGAAATTCCAGATTTTATAAGTGAAGATTTTTTTTGTAAAACACGTTTGTCTTGTAAAATTTTGTCATTTTCTTGCATAATTATTCATTGTAATACTGTTGCAGAAAAAACTCAATCATTGTAATATAAGATACAGTATATTTTGGAGATTTTCCATGATTAGAATGGCTAAGGTAGGGAATACACGAATAGTTCCAATTGGTACAAAAATTTTGGTGGTTTTTATTTGTTTGCTTTTGCTTTCAAATTTTGCTACAAATTTTATTAATATACAGATGAATAAAAGACAAACTATTCAATTAACAAATGAAGTTTTAGTTAATCGTCTTAAAGATATTTATTCTAATGCTGTGAATCAATTTGAAATATACAAATTTTCGCAAGATGAAAAAAGTGCTATTGACTCTTTAATTGCTACATCAAAGAGAGATTTTAAATATGAAAATTCGTTAGCGTTGGGTGTAAAATTTGACGGATCGATTTTTTTTGTGGCAACTGAAAATGAGTACCTTTCAAAGATGCAAGAATTTTCTGACGCAGATGCCCTGCAAAGTTTGAAAACGGATTTTGAAAATGGCACTGAAGAAGGTTCTTTACGTTTTAAAACAAAAAAAGGCGAATATCTTTCCGTATATAAATATCATTCTGATTGGAAAGCTTTTTTAATTTGTGGAGAATTAATTAGCGACACAACAAAAGAATCTCACAAAGTATTTTTATTGATTTCTATAATTATTATCGTTGTGACATTTGCATTTATGACTGTGGGAATTTTTATGTTTCGCCATATTTTGCAGTATATCGCTCAAATGACAGAGAGTCTTTACAGTATGCAAGCTTCTCAACGTATGGATTTAATTGATTTATCCGGTGCTCCGAATGACGATGTCACATATTTAGGAACATCATTTAATGCACTTTCTGCAACGATAAATAATTTGCTTCATATTTTTCAAAAGTTTGCAACAAAGGACGTGGTTGACAAAGCATACAGTGAACGCATAATTAATCTGGAAGGAACGCAAAAAGAATTAACCGTATTATTTTCGGATATTCGCGGTTTTACATATATGACAGAAGTTTTAGGAAATGATATTATTAATTTGCTTAATATTCATTATGACAAAGCAATTCGCAGTGTTCATGAACAAAACGGGATTATCGGTTCAATTATTGGAGATGCGGTTTTGGCTGTTTTTGGAGCCATTGATTCTATGCAAAATAAATCCGTTGAGGCTGTACGCAGTGCGTGGAATATTATCAAGGTGACTGAAGAGTTGCGCGAAAAGATGATTGAACGCCGTCAGGAAATAGAACAAAAAAGAAAATTAACAGAGCAAGAGGAAAAAGTATACAAAGCTGTTTTGCTTGAGGTTGGTGTGGGAATTGACGGCGGTACGGTTTTTTATGGAAATATTGGTTCATCGGAACGCATGACAAATACTGTAATTGGTGATAATGTTAATTCATCGGCACGATTGGAAGGTTTGACACGAATTTATTCGTTGCCTGTAATTGTTTCTGAATATGTAAAAAATGAAGTTGAAGAAGTGACTAGTCAATATCAGTTTTTTGAAATTGATATGGTGCAAGTTAAAGGCAAGACGGAAGGAGTACGTATTTTCTTTCCTATAGATGTCACGGAAAGTGATGAAGAAACAATTTCAAAATATGAAAAATTTGAGATTGCACTAAAAGCATATTATGAAGGTGATTGGACAAAAGCACGTAGATTGTTTAATGCAACGAAAATGACTGTGGCAAATGTATTTTTGGAACGCATGGGCAATAAAAAAGCACCTGAAGATTGGAGTGGTATATGGACAATGACAACAAAATAATTATTCAAAAACCGGAAGTTCGTTTGTTTTTACAAGAAGATGCTCGTGCTGTTATGCGTGAAAAGCCGATAGAATTTAACCTTGAACAAGAATTTGCAAAAACAAAAAAGAACAAAAGTTTATATGTTTTGTGGTTAATGCTTGCTTGTTTTGCTGTTGTTGGATTAGCAACATATGGAATAACAAAATGGATTACTTGGCAAAATAAACAGATTGAAGTGTCCATTGATGTTTTTGAAGATTTAAATTTAAAAAATCTTTTAAATATGGTAACGCGTACGGAAAATTCATTGAAAACCCTTAGTGCTGAAAAAGCTCGTTATGAAACAGAATTGAATTCTGAGTTAACGCAAGCGGAAATAAAAAGAGATTCCGATATTCATGCATTGGAATTTATGAAAATGACTAGAAGTGAAAGAAATGCTCAAATTGAAAAAACTAAAATAAAATATCAAAAAGAAATTGCACAAATTAACGGTAAATATTCTGCACAAATTAAAGAGTTGGAAAGTCAAATAGCAGATTATCAAAGACAACTTAATGAGTTAAATAATAATGAGTTGCAAAAAGCACATGAGCAACAAGCGGCTATTGATTCACAAAGAAAAATTTTTGAATTTGAAAAACAAAAACTTATTTCGGATTATGAAGCTCAAATTGTAAGTTATCAAAATCAATTGGAATCTTTACAGAAAAATACATACAGAGATCAAAAACGCCGAATAGATGAAATTTCAAAAAAATATGTTGCTCAAATTAATGCGTTGGATCCAAGTTTTGTAAATGATGAAAAAGGAAAAGCTATTATTGCAAATACAATGTTTGCAGAAAAAGCTAAATATGATATTAGCGGATATACGGAAGAAAATACACCGGAAGAATTATTGAGTGTCTTGCAAAGTGCAAAAGCTGATTATGATGACATTGATTATTTAGCGGGAAAAATACTTGAAGTGCCACATGAAAATTCCGTGCCTCAATATATAAATTCTATGCGTCAATTAGCTTTGTCAGCCGGAAACAAATTGACTTATGCGGCAGATTCTTATATTGTATATTTACTTACAAAAGTGAATCAACTGGAAGAGCAACTGGCAATGTTTGTACCTTCAGCAACTGCACCTCCTAAAGAAGAAACAATAGAAAATGCAACTTTAATCAATGAAGATGTGTCTAAAGATAATGCTGAACAGAAAGTTGCACCTGAATTTGAAAAAAATGACTTTGAAGAAATCGAACCGGAAAAAACAAAGTCAGATGTAACTGAAAATGTTGAGGCAGTTACGACGGACGTAAAATAAACAGTGTTGAAAGAACTGTTGATATTACAAAAACTAAAAAATAATATATTAAAACAAAGCGAGTATTTTTAATGAGAGATAAAAGTTTTTATCCTGCCGGAGAGCCGGTAAGAATGGGAATAGATGTTGGTTCAACTACAGTAAAAGTTGTAGTTTTGGACTTTGATGATGTAACTTTGTATAGCGAATACGAAAGACATAGAGCCGATATTCGTTCGACAATTATTTCAGTTGTTGAACGAGCATTGGATGCTATTGAGCAAAAAACGCAAGGAAAAGAAAATCAACTTATTAGTGTAAAAGTTACCGGATCTGGTGGTTTAGCTGTTTCGCATTGGTTATCTGTTCCTTTTATTCAGGAAGTTGTTGCTTCTACAAATGCTGTTAAAAAAATCATTCCTCATACGGATGTTGTAATTGAGTTAGGTGGAGAAGACGCAAAAATTACGTATTTTACCGGTGGTATTGAACAACGCATGAACGGAACTTGTGCCGGTGGTACGGGAGCGTTTATTGACCAAATGGCGGCACTTTTGGAAACCGATGCATCGGGTTTGAATGAATTAGCAAAAGGTGCAACAACAATTTATCCGATTGCGGCTCGTTGTGGGGTTTTTGCCAAAACAGATATACAACCGCTAATTAACGAAGGTGCTCGCCGTGAAGATATAGCGGCATCTATTTTTCAGGCTGTTGTTAGTCAAACAATTTCAGGCCTTGCTTGCGGAAAACCTATTCGTGGTAATGTTGCTTTTTTGGGTGGACCTCTTCATTTTTTAGATCAGCTACGCCATCGTTTTATTGAGACATTAAAACTGGAAGGAGACGCTATTATCGCTCCTGAAAATTCACAACTTTTTGTTGCAGCAGGTGCGGCTTTTTCTGCAGAAAAAACATATTCATGTGTAAATCCGGCAGAAGAGGCGACATTTGTTTCCGTTAAAGAATTGCGCGAAGATTTGACTACTTTAGTTGATGCTGAGATGACAGAAGTACAACGATTGGAGCCATTGTTTAAAAATGAAGAAGAATTAGAAGAATTTCGAAGCAGACATGGAAAGGAAAAAGCTCCAACAAGTGCATTTTCAAATGCGTCTGGACCGTTATATTTAGGATTGGATGCCGGCTCTACTACTACAAAAGCTGTTTTGATTGATAAAGAAGGCAAGATTTTGTGGCGTTTTTATGATGTAAATGCCGGAAATCCTGTTGATTTGGCTGTTCGTGTAATCAAAGATTTGTATAAAAAAATGCCTCCTGAAGCATATATTGCTCGTTCTGTTTCTACCGGTTATGGAGAGGCATTGTTTCAGGCTGCACTTGGAGTTGATGCAGGTGAAGTTGAGACAATTACACATTATCGTGCTGCAGACTTTTTTGTGCCTGGCGTTGAGTTTTTATTGGATATCGGCGGGCAGGATATGAAATGCTTGCGTATGAAAGACGGTGCAATCACAAGTATACAGTTAAATGAAGCTTGTTCTTCAGGTTGTGGCAGTTTCTTGGATAACTTTGCTCGTTCGTTGGGTATGGATGTGCAAACATTCAGTCAAAAAGCACTTTTGGCTGAACGTCCTGTAGATTTGGGTAGTCGTTGTACCGTTTTTATGAACAGTCGTGTAAAACAAGCTCAAAAAGAAGGTGCCACAGTGGCCGATATTTCTGCCGGCCTTTCATATTCTGTAATAAAAAATGCATTGTTCAAAGTAATAAAGTTACGCAAAACTTCCGACATTGGTGAAAAAGTTGTTGTTCAAGGTGGAACTTTTAATAACGATGCTGTTTTGCGTGCCTTTGAAAAAGTTGCCGGCGTCAATGTTTTTCGTCCTGACGTTGCCGGTCTCATGGGTGCGTATGGCGCGGCTTTGATTGCCCTAGATCAATGGATAGATTTGACAACACCGAAAAATCCGGACGATGTAATTCCTGAAGTAAAGTCCGGTCTAGCTACTTTGGAACAGTTGGAAAACTTTAGTGTTTCCTTGGAGTTAAAAAGATGTGATAAATGTAATAATAAATGTCTTTTGACCATAAATACATTTCAAGCGGGTGAAAATTCTGTTGCCAGAAAGTTTATTACAGGAAATAGATGTGAACGTGGTAGTGAATTAGATAGTAAAGAAAAAATTGTCGATGCTAACAATGCCTCAAATTCATCGTCGACTCAAGATGTTGATAAAGAAGCCATGCCAAATTTATTTGCATGGAAATATAAAAGATTGTTTAATTATTACAAACCGTTGCCTAAAGAAAAAGCCAGGTTTGGAGATGTAGGTTTGCCACGAGTGTTAAATATGTATGAAAACTATCCGTTATGGTTTAAGTTTTTTACAACACTTGGCTTTCGTGTTCGTCTTTCGCCGCGTTCAAATCGTTCAATTTATGAACTTGGCTTGGAAACAATTCCTTCAGAAAGTGTATGTTATCCCGGTAAAATCTCACATGGCCATATTGAAGCATTGTTAAATGAAGGATGCAATTTTATCTTTTATCCTTGTGCTCCGTACGAATTGAAAGAAGATGAAGATGCCGGTGATCATTATAACTGTCCAATTGTTACAAGCTATCCTGAAGTTTTGCGAAATAATATTGATCAATTGCGTCAAAATGATGAATTGAAATTTTTAAATCCATTTTTACCGATTTATGACAAAAAAAGATTAACTAAACGTCTCTATGAAGAGTTAAAAGATCATTTTGACATAACTTTTACGGAAGTTCAAAAAGCGGTAAATGCCGGTTGGAAAGAACAAGAAAAATTTCGCAAAGAAGTGAAGAAAAAGGGTGAAGAAGCTATTGAAACGATTATTCGTCATGGCGGTAGTGGCATCGTACTTTGTGGCCGCCCGTATCATTTGGATCCTGAAATTAATCATGGAATTCCGGAGTTAATAAATGGTCTTGGCTTGGCGGTTCTTACTGAAGACAGTGTTGCACATTTTGGTTCTGTTGAACGACCTCTTCGCATAATTGATCAGTGGACATATCACAATAGACTTTATAGGGCGGCAAGTTTTGTTTCCGAAATGCCTATCCTTGAATTAGTACAATTAACAAGCTTTGGTTGTGGTTTGGATGCTGTTACAGCTGATCAAGTTGAAGAAATTTTGGGTGCAAAAAATAAAATGTTTACGTTAATAAAAATCGACGAAGGCTCAAACCTTGGTGCAGTTCGTATTCGCATTCGTTCATTGATTGCAGCTGTAAAAGAACGCAAACGTAATAAACGTGTTGTTGTAAAAAAATCCAGTGCATATCATAGACTAATTTTTACAAAAGAAATGAAAACAACACATACCATTATTGCACCGCAAATGTCACCTATTCATTTTAGACTTGTACAAAAAGCGTTTCAAGCCGCCGGTTTTAATTTTGTGATTTTGCCGGATGTAGACTCTCAGGCTGTTGAAATAGGGTTGCAATATGTAAATAACGATGCATGTTATCCGTCAATTTTAGTTGTCGGGCAAATGATTGAAGCCTTAAAGTCCGGCAAATATGATTTAGACCATGTGAGTTTATTGATTACACAAACAGGTGGCGGATGTCGTGCTACAAACTATATCGGTTTTATTAGACGAGCACTTGCAGATGCAGGTTGGGGACATATTCCTGTTATTAGTTTGAATGCATTAGAATTGGAAACGAATCCGGGATTTAAAATAGGGCCATCACTTTTGCATCGTTCAATGATGGCACTTATGACGGGAGACGTTTTAATGCGAGTACTTTACAGAACGCGTCCGTATGAAGCAACGCCTGGAAGTGCAAATGCTTTGTATGAAAAATGGAATGGTCGTGCATTAAAACAACTGGAAAGTTTATCCATAAGGAAATATCATAAACTCATAAAGGGGATTGTGCATGATTTTGATAAATTACCACTGTTACCAATAAAAAAACAGCGAGTGGGAGTTGTAGGTGAAATCTTAGTAAAATTTCATCCGACTGCAAATAACGATATTTTTAGTACAATTGAACGTGAAGGTGCAGAATGTGTTGTTCCTGATTTAGCAGATTTTCTTTTTTACACGTTCAGTACAGGAATATTTCGTCATGAAGAATTAGCTTTTCCAAAAAAGACAAAGCGTAAAGCAAAATTTTTAGTTTGGGCTTTGGAACTATATCGAAATTTTATAAAAAGAACGTTGAAAAAAAGTCGACGATTCGAGCCTCCTTTGTCAATTTATGATTTGATGAAAGGCGTTGATGATATTGTTCAACTTGGAAACATCACCGGAGAAGGTTGGTTTTTGACTGCAGAAATGGTCGAGTTGATTAAATCCGGAGTACCAACTATCGCTTGTGTTCAGCCGTTTGCTTGTTTACCGAACCACGTTACCGGAAAAGGCATGATAAAAGAATTGCGTCGTCGTTATCCTGAAGCGAATATTTCCGCCATTGATTATGACCCGGGTTCAAGTGAAGTAAACCAACTTAATCGACTTAAATTGCTTTTAGCAAATGCACCGATTGGAAAGCATCCTGACGAAAAACATCTTTAATAGAAATGGGTTTTGTTTTGGGGTTTATTTGCGTGCTATAGATTAAACTGTATTTTTTTGCTATAATGACGGATTATGAGTGGTAATCAAAAACTTTTTCACTGGGCAGATCAAACTGCTGAAAAAATTATTCGTGAACGTGGAGATTTAGACATTTATACGTGTGCTTCCGGAATTACTCCTTCAGGAACTGTGCATATTGGAAATTTCCGTGAAATTATTTCTGTTGATTTAGTAGTTCGTGCTTTGCGTGATCGTGGCAAAAAAGTACGCTTCATATATTCATGGGACGATTATGATGTTTTTCGCAAAGTTCCAATGAATATGCCTGAACAAGAAATATTGGAAAAACATTTACGCTTCCCGATTATGATGGTGCCTGACACAACAGGACGTGATTCTTCTTATGCACGTCATCATGAAGTTGACGTTGAAAGTCAATTACCGCGTGTTGGCATAAATCCCGAATACTTGTATCAAGCACAAAGATATAGAAGTAATATGTATGCGGAAGGTATAAAAACTGCTTTACAAAATCGTGAAAAAATTAAAGATTGTTTGAACCGATACAGAGATGATGCTCATAAGATTCCTGATGATGAAGAATATTGGCCTACTGCGGGTTTTTGTTGTAAATGTAATAAAGATACAACTGAAATGTTAAGCTATGATGGTGAATATGGAATTGAATATAAGTGTATAAGTTGCGGACATACGGAAAAAGCAGATTTGCGTACATCAAAAGAAATAAAATTAGGTTGGCGCGTTGATTGGCCCATGCGATGGCAGTTTGAAAAGACAGTTTTTGAGCCGGCAGGAAAGGACCATCATAGTCAAGGCGGTTCGTTTGACACAGCACGTTTAGTTTCTGAAGAAATTTACAACTGGCCGGCACCTGTTACTTTCCGCTATGATTTTATAGGTATAAAAGGATTGCCGGGTAAAATGTCTTCATCAAAGGGTGAAGTAATTTCTCTTCCTGATGTTTTAAATGTGTATACACCGGAAATTTGTAGATATTTGTTTGCAGGTACACGTCCAAATACGGAATTTGCAATTAGTTTTGATTTGGACGTTATGAAAACTTATGAAGATTATGATAAAACTGAACGTATTGCATGGGGCGTTGATAAGGCAAAAAATGAAGATGTTTATATAAAAGAAAGACGTATTTACGAATTGAGTCAAGTTGACGGTATGCCTTCAATGATGCCTTATCAAGTTGTGGGAGGTTTTCGTCACTTATGCAATATGCTTCAAACAAATTCCGGCGATATAGATGCAGTGATTGACACACTTGGAGATGTAAAACCTGAACAAGAAACTTCTTTTCGAACAAGATGTGCGTGTGCGTGGTATTGGATTACAGAATGTGCTCCTGAAGAATTTAGATTTGCATTAGTCAATCCGAAAAGTGAAGATTATAAAAAAGCGGATTTAACAGATGAACAAATATTGGCAATTAAAAAAATTGTTTCAGATGTTTTACCAAAAATGGATGATTTAGAAGAAAAACCTCTCAGTGAAGCGGTTTATGCTATTGCCGGCGAGTGTGAGATTGAGCCGAAAGTTTTGTTTAATGCCTTATATCAAGCGTTGATTGGAAAAGAACAAGGACCGAGACTTGCCGGTTTTATGAAAGTAATCGGCAAAAAACGTTTGCTAGCCATCTTGGGAAAATATTAAGAAAAAAAAGTTCTAAAATAATTTTTTTAATAGGAAAACCGGTTATTTATAATATGGAAGATAACCGGTTTTTTGTATAAAAAATTAAAAACTAACCATATATGAAATTGTTGGTACAAAACCAACGCGGAAAGTTTTTGTTTCTTCAGTAGAATTTAAGTCAGTCAAGTCCCTTTCATAGCGGAAACCTATGGCCAAATTACCGGAGCCGGCACGCATTGATAATTCTGCACCTACAGCCATTCCTAAAGCAAAAATATTAAAGTTCGATTCTTCTAGTGTTTTGGTTTCAGAGCTGTCTGTGATTGTTACATTATTACTGATTGTTGTTTCGATGTGAGAATCTGTTTTTATACCACCTACAATAAAGTTAAAAGTAGGACCGGCAAGAACATTAATTTTAAATTTTTTATTCAAAGGAATTTTATATTTTAACAAAAGAGGAACTTCAATTGAGTGAAAGGTAGATTTTTGAGTTGATGTTGTGGTTGAAAACACTCCGGTGTTTGTATTTGTGCTTTTATAACCATTGGCAAGATGAAAAAAAAACTTCTTGCTGAATAAAAAAAGTTTTTGAAAAACCAAGCTCAAAAGCCAATCCAAACTCTGTACCAAAAATTGTATTTGCATTAAGTTCTGTTGTTACAGTAATGCCTCCGGACGTGTTTGTTGTCTTGGATTCCACTGAGTTAAAGCTTGCCGCTCCAATTATACCTCCTGCAAATGATACAGAAAAAGCACTTGTTAATGCTGTAAAAATAGTTACAAAAATTATTATTGTTCGTTTCATTTGAACCTCCAAAAATATTTTAATATACAAATGAAATTTTGTCTATTTGTTTTTCAAAAATGCACATTTTAACATAAACTAGTGTCAAAACAGAAATTTTGATATATAATAGATGAATATGAATAAGATGGGGAAGTTTTTATCTTTTATGAATATAGTTAAGTCTCAAAAAATTTTTTTTATTTGTATTTTTTTATTTTGTGTGAATTTCGTTTTTGGCGAAGATTTTACATGGATTTCAACAGCAGTAGATTCGGACTGGACTAATGTAAATAACTGGACCGTGGAGGTGGCGGGTAATCCGACTGTGCCATTAAATTATCCGCAATTTGGAGATAGTGTTCATGTTACTAAACAAACGGAAGGCACAAATTATCCATTGTTAAACCAATATGCTTCTTTAGAAAGTTTGACAGTGGATCCTTTTGCATCAATTTCAGCACAGACGACAGAATTTATTGTTGGTTCAATTAGTAATGAAGGCAGTATAATTATTGAATTGGGCAGTGAACTAAAATTTGCTTCTTATACCGGAATGGGCGTTCTTGAGCTAAATGATTCAATGTTAACGCTAAATTCAAATAATGATTCGATAATTGAAAATCTTAATAGTATAACAGAAAATACAATACAAATTGATTTATTATATGAGTCGAATTTGACTTTTAATTCTATTTCTGCAGATAATTTAATTCTTAATGCCGGAAATGGTAGCATAGAAGTTTTATCGGCTACATATTCTAATTCAAATTTATATGCTAGTGGTATGGTAACAGTTGTTGGTGGAAATAATATGCAAAATCTTGAAACTGTTGCAGGTTCAGGGAAACCAACAAATTTAACTATTACCGATGATGCAACTGTGCAAAAAATAATAATTGGTGTCGATACAAAATTTTCAGTTGCAAACAATAGTACAATTAACTTAAACGGTAATTGGGTAGATAATAATACAAGTGGCGGATTTATTGCAAATGATTCAACTATAAATATTATTAACGATGTTACTGTTTCCGGAAAATCAACATTTCATAATGTTACAATTTCGCCTGCAAATAAAATGATTGTTGCTTCCGGTAGTGCAATTGAAATTTCAAACACATTTACAAACAATGGTGATTTTATTATAAATGATGCAACTGTTACTTTTAATTTAGGTGTAGTAATTAATTCCGGCACAACCTTTTCTGCAACAAATTCTATTCTTAATTTTAACAATGATTTAACTTTGGCAAATAATGCGGCAACATTAGGTTCAAATAATAAATATAATTGTTTTGGAGATGTTACTGTTAATGCTAATGCAACTATTCCAGCAACAAATGATTTTATTTTAGAAAGTAATTTTATTAGTTATTCAACAAATGTTGGTTCTTTATCTTTTTTATTTAACGGAAATTCAGATCAAGTTTTTGAATATCCTGCAGTTTATGTTGCAAGTGATTTTAATGTTGATAAAAGTAACGGAACGTTTACTTGTACAAATGGATTAACTGTTCAAAGTACCGATGTAACGTTTAATGCAACTAAAATTATTTTTGGAGATAATACTTTTACATTTGCAGATAAATTAACATTGTCATGTGATGTTTTAGATACAACAGCACAAATAAATTTAACAACGATAGATTTTACATGTGCGACAATTAATTTTTCAGGAGAGCTGTCTTGTGATGAAATTATTTTTAACGATTTAACAAATTTTAATACTAATGGAATTATTAATTGTGCAACAATAACTCTTGACGGACAAACAAATATTAAATCAACGAGTTTATCTTTTAAAAAAGATACGGTTTTTGGCGGAACATCTTCAAGTGTGTTAAATGTTGAAGGTCCTTTTGACATGACAACATATGAATTAAGTTTTGAAACTATTAGTGCAAATTTTTTAGCTTCAGAAATTTTTTGTAATGGTTTTTCAGTTGGTGACAGTGCAACAATAAATTTTTCAGATGATGCAAGTATGACACAAAATATAACATCTGATTTTCAGGTTTTAACAAATGGACAAGTTAACGTAGGTTCAGGAAAATTTGTTTTAGGAAATTTAGCGGTTGCGAACGGCGGAAGTTTTGAACAAACGGGTGTTAATGGTGCACTGATAGAACAAAGTTTTGTGTCATTGCTTGCAAACGGAAGTGTTGTTTGGGATTCAACAAGTCAAGGCGGAACCTTGATTATCGGTGGTGATGTAACGGGAAGTGAAGCTGAAAATGTTTTTTTTAATTTGAAAAATGTTGCTTTATCGAACGATGCTATTTTAAGAGGTGTCTTTTATGATTTGATAATTCCTGCAAGCATAACATTAACGAATGGTAGTAAAATAACTGTACGAAGAAACTTTACAATAGAAAAAACGGGAAAATATATTCATAATAATTTAGAAATAGTATTCGGTTCTCATTTGACAAATCCAAATTTTAAAAGTGCATTAACCGGAAATATTACTGATAATAATGTATTAAAAAATAATTTAGGCTCAGTAATTGTTAATGCAGGTTCAGTAGTAGGTGTAGAAAAAATATTTTCTTCGGAAATTTTAACGAATGATTTAACAGTAAATAATGATACAACTTTACATGTAACAAATTTTAATTTAACATGTGAAGGTGACGTTATTAATAATGGAACTTTGATTTTAGGAAACAGTATAATTTATTTTAAAAAAGATTTTAAGCTTTTAGAAAGTTCAAGTTTTACTTGTGGAACAAGTACATTACAATTTGATGGAACCGTAGATCAAAATTTTTATGCCGGTGCGAAAAATATTTATAATTTAAATATTTATAAGGTAACAGGAAATTTTTTTGCAACTGAAAGTTTTACTGTGCTTAATGATTCTAATTTAAACTGTGCTACATTAACTTTTGGTGATAATGAAAGTGATGAATTTATTTTTGAAAAAGGAATTACTCACAATATTGATAATGCACAATTAAATTTAGTTGGGTTAATGCAAACTAATAATGCAAACATAACTGTCAATAAAATAAATTTAACAGGAGATTCTGTTATTGACACAGGAAGTAATAATGGAAGTATTTCAATTGCGTCAGTTGTCGGTAATAATAATAATCTGAAATTATGTTCAGGAAGTGATAACATAAATGTTTCTAGTGATGTTACAAGTATTAATATATTAACAATAAATGATATAACATCAACCGGTAGAGCTATATTTTCCGGTAAGACTAATTTACAAGAATTAATTACTTTTGGCGCAACCTTCAGTATTTCATTTTTAGATGATGTAACAATTCAGAATGCTGTTGTTATGAATTGTCATAATTTAATATTAGGAAATTCAGAAAGTCAAAAATTTAATTTTAAAAATGGATTTACTCAAAATGCAGTAAGTTCACAATTAGATTTAGTTGGGTTAATGCAAACTAATAATGCAAACATAACTGTCAATAAAATAAATTTAACAGGACACTCTGTTATTGACACAGGAAGTAATAATGGAAGTATTTCAATTGCGTCAGTTGACGGTAATAATAAAAATCTAAAATTATGTTCAGGAAGTGATGACATAAATATTTCTAGTGATGTTACAAGTATTAATATATTAACATTAGAAGAAGATGAAATCACTTCAACGGGAAATATTTTATTTACAGGAAATTTAACGGCTACACAAATAATAACGTTTCCACAAAATTATAAAATAACATTTTTAGCAAATGATAATAATTCAGGGATAGTAAATGTAACAGGAGATGCTATTACAGATTTTAAAAATCTTGGAGGAATACAACTTGGAGATAATGAAAATGATATTTTTAATTTTACAAATGGAATTACACATTTAAATGATGACTTAATAATTGCAGGGACAATTAATGTAGAAATAAACGATATTAATTTTTCAAAATGTGAATTAATAGAACATTCTGTAATTAATAATATTAATGGAAATTTTATTTTAGACGGGAAGTTAACCGGAGATAAAAATCTATCAATTTCTTCTTTTATTAATCACATTAATGGAGATATTACTGTCTATAATTTAGAAATTAATTCAACGACCACAAATTTAAATGGAAATATTGAAGTAAATAATTTAAATACTAACAGTAATGTCATTTTAATAAAAGATATCACTGTCTTAGCACAAGATTCAATTGAACTTTCTGTTGGTAAAAATATTAACGGTACTGTAGATAAGATGCAAGGATTAGAAGTTACGTATTTTGATTCTCTTGAATTTGGAACAGTTGGTTCGTCTGTTCAGTTAAAATTTTTACGTATTAATTCAACATCAACGAAAGATTTAACATTACCACAAGTCGATGTTGATGATTTACAAATAATTGCATCCGGTAATGTTATTCAAAGTGGAGCATTGAAAGGTAAAAATCTTTTTGTTAAAACAAAAAATGATTTAGGAAAAAATATTATTTTAGAAAATGTTTTAAATGATTATGATAATTGTATTTTTGCAACACGTAACTTGAGTGACACACTAGATGTTGTAGCGATTATTTCATATGCAGATTTAGATGATGTAAATTTTAGCAATACAGCTTTTACAGAAGAAAATGCAGGAATAAGAACAAAAGGAAAAACAATTTTAAATTGTGGTTTAAAGACTTCCCCTGTAATTCAAGTTGGAAAAATTATAACAAATGACTTACTTCTTCTAGGTAAAGGTTCGTATAAATTAACAAACTTGGAAAATAATATTAAAAATTTTGCATCCGATGTTGAAAATGAAATTGAAATAGTGCATATAGGAACAATGAATGTTTCTTCTTTACAAAACACAAGTGCACAATCTTACAGTGGTGTACTTTGTGCAAAAATTATTTTTGGAGATACTTCTTTAAGTTCATCAACATTAAATTTGGAACAACCTATTCAAACATCTGTTTCAGATATAAGATTTAATAATAATATAACAGCAAACACAGATATTAATGTTGATGCAGAGAATAAAATAATTTTTGCTCCTAATTTACAAATAAGCATTAATGGTAATGCAAACTTTATTGCAAAAACAATGGAAGCACTAAGTAATGTTACTTTTTCCATAACACAAAATGTTTTATTTAGTTGTGAAATTAATGTTACGAATGTTGAAAATGTTAGTGCGAATTTGATTCAGTTTGAAAAAAATAATAGTGCAGAAGAAATTAATTTGCATGGTAATACTGAGCTTGTTAATTCTGTTATATTTACGGCAATAACAACAAATGTTCATGGTGATATTAAAGGTGAGTTATTGACTGTAAATAGTGATTTGAATTTTATAACAAATGAAATTAATGTAGATTCAGTTTTAAATATGAAAAAAAATATTAATTCATATGTTATAGTAAATTTTAATAATGACATAATTTTTGATTGTGATTCAGATGAACAAAAATTTATTACAAATTCTGATTTAATTTTTGGAGCATCATCTGATCAAACGATTACTATTAAAAATAATGCTAAGTTATTAATTGAATCAGTTAGTGAATTGGTTTCGCCAAAAATAATTTGGAAAGGAAAAACAAATTCTATTAATGATTTAACTGTAAATAACTACGGTTTATTTATAACATATGAAGATGCAGATTTTGTTTTTTTAAATAATGCAAGTTTTAAGCAAATTGGAACGGGAGATGTTCAAGTTGCAGGAAGTTTTGAAACTACATATTCTTCAAGCGGACAAATAATTTTTGAAAATGATATTTATGTTTATGGTGATGGTGGCTCAGATTCAAAAATTATTTTTGGCGGTGGCACAGGACCACTTGGCGAATATGCAGTAATATTTAATAAAAATGTTTTTGCAAACACAACTGATACTGATGGTAAGAAAAAAATAGTAATTGCTTCACCAACAAAAATTAATAATAACTTTTCTATGTTTAAGGGAACTCTTTCTTTTTTAGATACTGCCACAGTTGTACCTTCATTAATTGTTGGTGAAGATTTAATTTTGCTTAATGGAGAAAGCTCTCTTATGTATGAAGATTCTGAAAGTTCTGTTTCAGATTTATATTCATATTTAAATACTCAAAGAAACGATGTTGTTGCAAAACCTTCTTTGCAAAATTTTCCAACAACACTTCCTGATGGTACTGTTATTGACCATGATAAATATTTTTCGTTTATAGATTTAATAACATTAAGCTCAAAAACAATTATTGTTGGAAAAAATTTTTATGCAAATGGAATAGATTTTTCTGCAGTTGCACCTTGGAAATTGCAAATACCTAACAATGATTTAGCATTATCTGCATTTGCAGAAGCATATAATTGTATTTTCAAAAATACTAATGTTATCTGTTCTGTACCTGGTGGTCATGCCTTTGTTGCTGCCGGCGAAAAATGTATTAACTCTGGAAATAATTCCGGAATTAGTTTTATACAGACTACATTCAAGGACGATTTTGTTTACACAGTATATGATGATACAATTTATGTAGAGTTTACAAATAAAATTGAAAATTCAAATAATGAAATTTCAAAAGCCCTATCGAATATTAAGTTTAACAATGGCGAAATTTCTTTTAGTGGTGCTTTTATTGATCCGGATTGTATTACTTCAACAGACGGAAAAGGAGATTTAGAAAATTTTTATTTGCGTACAAGCGGTTTTGCAAATGAAAGATGGAACACAGATGCAAACGGTTTGTCAGTGGGAGATGTTTCATCTGAAACAAAGTCAACAGACAGAGGACGTCCCGGTGAAGTTGCTCAAACAAGAAATATTATTCCAAATGTCGAAATGCCAAAAGCGTTAAATAATTTATATGAATGTTTACGCGATGAGTATAAAAATAGAGTTAAACATTACTTTGGAGAATCTTTGCGTTACACAAATGTATTGGATAAATGTTCTCCTGTTTTAGTAGAAGTTTTTTCAGGACAAGAGTTGCATTATACCCATGACGGAATTACCGAAACATCACAAAAAAAATATGATTCACATAATTTTATTGAATTGAGATATTCTGAAAAGGTTATAATTGGAAATGCAACTGATGCTATTTCAGAAAATATTCAAGAATCGAATTTCTTCGATGGGAATTCCACTTTTGGTGGTAAAATTTTAAATAATGAAAATGGTATATCTATTTTAAATTATTTACAAATTGAAAATGGAAAACTTTCAACAGGTTCAAAAATTTTCGGCCAAAACGTAAACTCTCTTTATAGAACATTTTCTTTAGATGGGAAAATTGAAAATGAAATTTATCAGACAAAACGAATACGTTTTGGTATTGCTTCTTATGTTGATGGAACAATTACTGTAAACGGTAAAACGTTTTATAAGTGGAATGGATATATTAATTCAAATGATTCTGTTTCTCCAAGTGGAAATGTTTTTCCAATTGCAAATGATAATGTTAGAGATTCCAATGGAAATATATTAGATATTGCTTTACCTTCTGAATTATTAAATCATAAATTACCACAGTTAGTTTTAAATAATTCAATTAAGGCAGGTTTTGTTTATGGTTCTTGGGATTTAAGTGCTCCTGTTTTCTCAAAGTATCTTAATGCAGATAAATGGAGCGACATTGAAAATTGGAAAGACGTTGTCGCTCATGAAATTCTTGGCGTTGATACGGATGATGATACTCGCGTAAATATTTTAGAAATGCACTTTCATGATAATACTCCGACTTATACTAGCGATGATGTATTTCATTGGGTATCAAAACGCGGTTGGGTTTCAAAATTAGGCACTGATAAACAAGTTGCAAAAGATATATCCGGAGGCTCAAGAGCTTTTATAGATGAAGGAAATATTACTGAAGAAAATAAAACCAGTGGAGGTTTACGTTTTTCATCATTAGTAAATTCAGTTAGTGCATTTGCATATGCAAACAATACTGAAGGATATGATTCTACAATAAAAAAATTTGATGAAACATATTTTTCTCAAACTGTATCAATTGATTCCTTTTTTGGAGAAACAACTTCTTCACCTGATTCTGATAGTTTGTATTTATCTCTTTCATTTTTATCTCAGGATAATAAATTATTCCCTTTGCAAAACTGTTTCGATTTAACTTATGATGATAGTCAAGGATTTATAACAGATTTGGCGGGAAATAAAATGCTTAGTCAAACATTAAAATCTATTGACAGAACTCCGCCTAAGTTTTTGTTCACTCTTGCACCTGTTGATTCAAACAAATTGCATCTTGTTTTTACAAAGCAATTAAGAACAAAACCGGAAGATTTAATTGAAATTCCAAATCAAATTGAACTTGTAAATAAAGATGGTAGTTTAGCAGATGTTCAAATAGATGTATCTGTTCCTGCATTTGTCTTAAAAGATACAAAATATGGAACGGAATTAGTTTTAACTTTAACTGAAAATGTTCAGTTTAATGATTTGCTTTCTTTGCGTGTTCGTGTGAAACAACCTCAAAACCAAACAGTTGACCCTTTTACAGGAAAGCAAGCGTATATTACAAAAATTGTTGATAATGGTGTTGAAGAAAACTACATGGTACACCACACGGCACACACGTTAAGTGATTTTGGCATTAATGTAATTAATGTTCTTCATGCATATGACGGACGCCTTGATGATGAAAACGATGATAGTATTTTATCTTCTGTATCTAAGGATGGAGTAAATTTCATTCTTCGTGATTTTACGGGAAATGATTCTGTTCAAGGCAGAATGTTGACTGAAAAAGATATTACGGTTGTAACAACTGTAAATGAACAAGCCACAAAAAATATCATTATGCATATTGATAGTTTTGCAAAAAATAATGAACCTGATGCAAGTGAAGTTTCTTCACGCTATAATGAAAACACAAACAGCAATTCGCGTGTTTGGCTTCCAACAGAATATAAGTCTTTTACAGAAAAAGCTCACAGCGGCTCAAAAACTTTGTTTCATGATATTGCTGAAGAACAAATGCAACGTTCATTTACAATTCCAAATGATCCGAATAATGTAAATTGTTTTAATTGGCCTAAAGGAAATGATGTTCAGTTTTTATTTGAATATGAAGATAAAATTGACCATGATGCAGATCCTTTAACAGAAGATGTTCCATTATATTTATTACGTCAAATAGATAAAAATGACGCAGATGAATCTCGCAACACAGAGTTTGATTTATGGTCATTTAAATTAGAAGATCTTTCTAGGCAACGTGGAGGAACAACAATTTTAAATAATGTAATTAATGTTTCAAATGGTGAAGAAACAATTTTAGAAGTAGATATGCATATTAAAGGTAAACTTATAGTACAAGTTTTAACTCTAGATGGAAATGTTGTTAAGATTTTAGAAAATAAAACCGTTGAAACCGGATTGCATTATTATAAATGGAATGGCACAAATAAAGCCGGAAGTCCGGTTTCGCGTGGCATTTATTTTATTAGAGTCGTTGGTCCGGGAATTGATGAAACAAGAAAAGTTTTGGCAATAAAAGACTAGATTTTAAACGAATTTCGTAGTAAAATTAACTAATGCTAGAAAATAGAAAACATATGCGCTACGAAGACGTAGCTCGCATAGAAGCACCTGATATTTGTATTTTCCCCGGCGTTCTTGTTGATGTTAGTGAGCAAGGTTGTAAAGTTCGTTTTTCTGTTCCTGTATCTGTTGATATGGACAATGATTACGAATTAAAATTATATCCTACACACAAAAGCTCTGTATGTTCTTTTGTTCTAATTGGACATCCCGTTTGGAATAAAACAACAACTACTTATTCTGAAATGGGATTTAAGATTTTACATTCTCCCGGAAAAAAACATTTTTTGGAATACATATCAAATCTTGTAGCATATGAGAATGAAATTGAAGAAGAAAATATATCTTATAGTAGGCTATGTCTGTCAATATAGAAAAAACAACAGGTTCTGCATATCTCGCTTTTCCGGAAATGATTTCCGAGCTTGAAAAAGAGTTTTTAAATCGTAAAATATGTACAAAAGAACAATTTGAGAAACGTATTTTATATGGCGAATTAATTTACTTTCCAACTCTAACAATGGATAAAGTTCCTTTTTGGTGTAAGTCTGCCATGTACGATTTATTTATTATGAAATTTGACTCCATTACAGATGCAGTTCATGGACTTTGTGATATTCAGCGTAATTGGTCTCCTGCGTTTTTTACACATTTTAGACGCGGTATGCTTATTCAAGAAAAAATGCCTTATGTAAATTTAAAAATTCGTTCATTTCCTTGTACAATTCCACAAAGTCCAATTGGTATGTATACTTTGCTTGATGAACATACAATTTTAGCTTCAGCAAAGACAACGGATTTTTTACCTTCAGGCCATATTGAATTAGAAGAAGATCATGAAAATCCCCCAAGCCGTGCATATTTAAAATTACAAGAAGCACTCATTCGTATGCCTTATCTCTTTCCTGAACATGATATAGAATTACCAAAAAACGGAACAAAATGTCTAGACGTAGGTGCTAGTCCCGGTGGTTGGACATGGGTTTTGCGTCGTTTTTGCTGTAATATAACAAGTGTTGATCGTGCAGAATTATCTCCTCGTCTTATGGCAGACAGATATATTAATTTTATAAAGCATGATGTTTTTTCTTTAACACCAGAAGATTTGGGTGAGTTTGAATGGATTTTTTCGGATATAATTTGTTATCCTGAGCGATTGTATGAATGGGTTCAAATGTGGCGTAAATCAGAAAAATTTAGCAAGATGATTTGCACGATTAAATTACAAGGTGAAGAAAATTGGGAAATAATTGAAAGATTTGCTGCCATTCCAAACAGTAGAGTATTGCATTTAAATTATAATAAGCATGAATTTACTTTTTTTCACATTAATAAATAAAAAAATGCACCTTTAATTAATAATCATTAAAAGTGCATTTGCATTAAGTAGTTTTAATTCTATTTTTTAGGTAAAACAACCCTTCCATCCATAGAACGAACAAACCATTCAACATCGGCATCCTTTGGAACAATAATTTCCAAGTCTGCAGTATATTCATAGTTTAAATTTGTATACATTGTATCAATTGCTAATTTACCATTTGTTAAGCGACATGGAGTGTGTGCACTTAAGGCATTTAAAAGACTTCTTGTTTTTTCTCTACTGTCAGTCCAAACCTTATAGCGAATAATAACTTTTGCATACATTGGTTCATCTTTTGAGTAAATAATTTTTTTAGTGCTTAAGTTAGCAGGACGAGGAACATTTTTTTTTGCTTTGCAAATAATGTCACCTGAAGATGTAATTGCTTCAACAAAAAACAATTTTGTTGTCTGAAAATCAAATGAAACTTCTTTTGTAGCAGAATATTTATTCGCTTTGTTAAAAGGCCTTGCCTGTTTTTTTGTTGCACTTGCACATGAGATTAATGAAAACATTATCATTAGTATAGTTATGATAAACAATAATGTTTTATTTTTATTCATATAATTCTTCAATAGCATATAGTTTCTCCTTTATCTTGTACTTATCGGAAATTATTTGAGAATCAAGCTCAGTATAAGTATAGCGCATATTTTCATTTTTCCATGTATTTTTTGCACTTTCACTAACAATTATCGGCTTATCAAATATTTTTGTCAAGGTTTCTATTGTTATTACAGTATCTATATCAGGTGAAACACTAATTTCATTCATGCGTTCATCATTTCCAACTGTTCCTAGAACAACAGTACCATAATGTAAACCTATTCCAATTTTCAATATAGGTTTGTTTTCTTCTATTAATTCTTTGCGTAATTTAATCATTTCTTTATGCATTTCAATTGCACAAAGAGCTGCTTGTTCTCCATCTTTTGGAAACAAGGCAATGATTCCGTCACCAAGATATTTTTCAATAAATCCGAAATGGCTACGAATGATTGGAGCAACACGTGTTAAATATCTATTTAATAAATCAAATGTATCTTTTGCAGAAATTGACTCAGAAATTTCGGTAAAGTTTCTAATATCTGTATTCATTAATGTCATGGAACGAGTTGTTTTTTCGCCTAGCTTCAAAGATGTAATGTCGGAAATTTCAAAAAACTGCAAAACTTCTTGAGGAACAAATCTATAACATGCATTTATTGTTTCAGTTAATTCATCGGTTATGTTGTTAATTTCTTCTTGTTGTTGAATGTGTTGTCTTGCCATGATAGCACTTTGGATTAATACAAAAACGATGAAACCATATGGCAAAAGCTCCGTCTTAATTGCTACTTTAATTGCAGATAGATACATTATGTCATGTATGGAACATAGCAAAGTTACAAAAACGCTTACACTCATTAAAAGAGAAATGTGAGAACGATGAGTAAAACTTCTTTGTAATAGTTTTATAACAATCGTGATGGATGTAAGAACTAAATAAATTTGCCATGGACGTACCATGTAAGAGCGGATTCGTACCGGAAAGAAAATTCCAAAAACACTTAATATAATTCCTATAAGGATAAAAAATTTTGGTATATTTTTATATTTATCGGTAAACAAATCCGGATATAAACTTGTAACAAATAGCACAAATAATAACGGACCAAAAAACAAAGCTTCATGTTCTAATAATACAAGTAAACTGAATGGAATATTTGGAAAATAAAAAGCAAGTAAAGAAAAACCTGAAGAAAGTATACGAAGTAAAATGGAAAAAGAAAATAATGATAAATATAAACTGGATTTATTGCTTTTTCTAAAGAAAAATAAAGATAGTTGATAAAAAAAGATTATAAACAAAGCTCCAATAAATAAAAAACTTTGATAAAATGAACGGAAAAAGTCTTTTTGTAAAAGGGGTTTTTCTTTTAGTGTGACATCTTTCCAAATGCCTCCAATACGATAGTCTTTGTTTGAAACATGAAAAACAATTTCTAAAATACCATCTTTATCACTAAAAAAAGTTGGGCTTTCCATGCTTTTTTTTGGAACGGTTTTTTCCCAGTTTTCATTTGCTTCTCCAACTTTAGCAACGAGTTGTCCATTTACATACATATTAAAAGCCGTTAGAACTAAGTCATATAGAAAGATACCGTATTCTTTGTTTGGTTTTAGGTTTTCAACTTTAATTCGATACGTTGCAGAGCCTTGTCCTTTTTTTGCAATTTTCTTGTCTGTGCTTTTCAATTCATAGTTATTCCAAAAACTTGGTGTATAAACAATGCAATCGGCTTCTGTTTCCGGTTTACAACAAGGATCAATAAATTTTCCCCAGTAAAATTCCCAAGGACCGTCAATATTAATTCCGCTGTTAATAGTTTCATTGTAGTTTTGTACGGAAAATGTTTGTGCTTTTAACGGCAAGTTTATAAAAAGACAAAGTAATAAGGAAATCCATGCAGTTAATGCAAGCGGTTGTTTTTTACCTTTAACATTAATATTACCTAAAGGCTGCACGGTATATTTACTTGATGTTTTTTGTGTAATTCTGTCTGAAGCACATTGTGATAAAACAACACTTTGATTAATTTGTATGGCTGTATTTTCTATGCGAGAAACAGTATTTACAGTGTCGGAAATTACGGTATCATCTAAGCGATTTGGCTCACCAATTGTTCCTAAAATCATTTTCCCGTAATGTACTCCTGTTGTTGCAAAAAGCATATAATTAGAATCTTTTTTTGTTTTATTAAATTTGTCAACTCCATCTTTAATTGCTGAAGCAAAATTTAGTGCATCATCTGCACAATATGGAAACAATGCAATAAAACCCGATGAAACAAATTTACTTATAAAACCATTGTGAGCTTTCGTTAAAGAAGCAATGCTTTTTAAAAATTCACTGATTATTGTGTAATGATTATCTAAAGGCATTTTTTGTTCACCACTTTGTATAATATGTAAATTGGTATATGTAATTGTCATTTCAGTTTCAACAAAGTCACCGGGATTAACGTCTATAACCGAATCTTTTTTTAATATTTGCAAAAATTCTTTTGGCACATATCGTAAATAACTTTTGTTTAATTTTGAAAGATTTTTGTTTAGTTTAACAGCTTCAATATACATATTATTTTCATTTTTTGAAAGCAACAAAAATTGAAAAATTGAGAAAAACAACATTGAAAAAGGTAACATTGCAAAAGGTAAAATTCCTTTTTTGAAAACAAATAAAAGGTCAAATGCTAAACCTGTTCCTGTGATTATCATATTTATAAGGTGAGGATATGCGGCTTTATGTTTTTTAAAAACTAAATATGTTACTACAAAAACTACGTATAAGAGACATATAATAGTACAAAGTTGTAAAATAGGCACGCATTTGTTTGCAATCCGTATTGGTAATATTAAAGAAATAATACCTATGATAACGTTTAAGCTAATTACAAAATAACCTACTTTTGGAGCAATCATATTTTTTTTGAATTCTGCATTTAAAATTAAAATAAAAAGAGACGGCCCCATCCATAAAGAAATATATTCAAGTTTTAACTGTAATCCGTATGGAATGTTAGGACATATTAATGTTAAAATACTAAAATTTGCAATTATGACACGAAGAGCTAAAACAGAACAAAACAAGCCTAGCCAAAGAGGTGATAAGTTTTTGCGATTTAAAAAGTATAAAATTATGTTGAAAAGTGCTAAAAAGATTAAAATGCCAAATATAAGAAAAAGAATACCTGCTTGTGTGGAATAAAAATGAAACAAGGTTTTTTCTTCTGCAATTAAAACAGAATCCCATAAACCTCCTTTTCTATGTGTACCATTTGCAACTTGAATAACAATTTCTGCAACACCATTATCATCTGAAGAAAATTCTACATAACAGGGAATAGCTTGTGGTTTAGCAAGTCTATAATCTTCATTAACAATACCTGTTTCATGTAATTGTTTTCCGTTGACAAACCATTTAGATGAAGTTCCCGGACTTTCGCGTGTCATAAGTGCATATGGAAAATTCGGTTTTAAGTTAGCTACAAGCAATCTGTAAGTTCCAATGCCAAAACTTGTTTTTTTGCCGTCAATTTCCGGTAAACGTTCTTTCCAATAATTTGGCACATATATGAAAGCATCAGGTTCCATTCGTTCAAAACTAAAAGAATTGAGTGTATATGCAGTTTGAATGTGGCGATTTAGATAGAGTTCCCAGTCGCCATTTAAGGAATAAACGTTTTGTTCAAGAACACTTGGGTCTTCAAAATAGGCTATACCTTTTACGACTTTAATACTAACACCGAATAGGGATGTAGATGATATTATGATTAAAATAAAACAAAAAATTTTTTTCACAGTATATTCATTATAACACATAAATATATATTATGTTAAAATAAATGTTAAAATAAATGTTAAAAAAATGCAAAATTCTTATGAATATTAAAGAAAATGGACAAAAGTTTCAAAAACTTCTGTCCATTTTATGGTATTAAAAATAAAATTTATCTAGCATATTCAACTATTCGTGTTTCGCGAATAATTGTAATTTTTATGCGTCCCGGATATTTCAGGTCAGTTTCGATTTGCTTTGCAATTTTGCGAGCTAACTCCTTAACATCACTGTCCGGAATTTTGTCATTATTAACTAAAACACGAAGTTCGCGTCCCGCTTGAATTGCATATGCTTTTTCTACACCGTTAAATCCTTCGGCAATTCCTTCAAGATTTTCCAGTCGTTTAACATAGTTATCAATTGTTTCGCGACGTGCTCCCGGACGTGCTGCAGAAATTGCATCTGCAATTTGAACAATTACCGCTTCTATGCTTGTAGGCTCAATATCATTATGGTGCGAACCGACAGCATTTATAACAACGGCATCTTCTCCCATTTTGCGAACCATATCCATACCTACTTCGGCATGGTTTTGGTCAGAATCGGTTTCCGCACCCTTTCCTATATCGTGGAGAACTGCAGCACGTTTTGCCAACGTTTTGTTAGCACCGATTTCTGCAGCAATCATTCCCGCAATAATGGCAACTTCCTTTGAATGACTGAGCACGTTTTGACCGTAGCTTGTGCGAAAATATAGACGTCCAAGTGCACGAACTCCGTCCTGACTCATGTTATGAATGCCCAAATCAAACAGAACTTTTTCACCTTCTTCATAAATTTTTTGCTGAATTTCACGAGTCACTTTTTGAACAACTTCTTCAATACGTGCCGGATGAATGCGACCGTCTGCAATAAGGCGTTCTAAGGCAACTTTTACAATTTCTTTGCGTACGGGATCAAAGCATGAAATAACAACAGCTTCCGGAGTATCATCAATGATAATATCAACGCCTGTTAAGGTTTCCAAAGTACGAATATTGCGTCCTTCACGACCGATAATGCGACCTTTCATTTCATCAGACGGCAATGAAACCGTTGCAACTGAAATGTCGCCGGTAACTTCAGTTGCCATGCGTTGTAAAGTCGTTACTAAAATGTCACGAGCTTTTTTTTCCGACGAAAGTTGAGCTTCTTGTTCTATCTTATTTAATAAAGCCTGTGCATCGTGGCGAGCTTCATTTTCAAGATTTTGAATAATAAGTTTTTTTGCTTCTTGTGAAGTCAACCCCGAAATTCTTTCCAACTCTTTGCGATAACGTTCTTCCTGTGTTGCCAGCTCCGATTCTTTTGTAACAATTTGTTGTTCACGTTTTACAAATTTTTGCTCAGTTTCATTTAAACCTTGTTCTTTTTTGTCCAAGGTTTCTTCTTTTTGAATTAAACGACGTTCTTGTCTTTGTAATTCGCCACGTCGTTCGCGATTCTCCCGCTCCTGTTGATTCCGCTCTTGAATAAGTCGGTCTTTCGCTTCTAATAAAATTTCTTTTTTTTGAGCTTCTGCTTCTTTAATAGCATCTTGCTTGATTCGTTCTGCTCTCTGCTCTGAAGCAGATAGTTGAAATCTGGCATATAGCCAGCGAATAGTCCATCCAAGAACAAGTCCAAGAATCGGAAGGCCAATGTATAATGCACTTTGCATCATTTCCTCCTGTTAACTTAGAAAAGTTCAAATTAAATATTTATAAAAAGTCGATATCTCTTCAAATTTTTAAAAACACCTACAATTAAAATATCACATAAATTATGGATTGTCAAACGATTTTATGATATAATTTGATGACAAATAATAGAAAAAAAACATCACTTTTATTAGGTTCTTAGGTTTAATTAGGAGACGTAAATGAAAAATCACCGTTATAAAATTATTAAATTATTGTTAGTTTTTACTATAATAATCATTTTTGCCTGTGAAGCTAAACAAAACATATATTTTTATGTGCCTGAAGCAAAAAATAATGTAAATGCTCAAAATAAAGACGGAAATACAGCTTTAATGTATGCGTGTCGTTTGTCATATGTTAAAGATGTGCAAGATTTGCTTATAAGAGGTGCCGATGTAAATTTAATTAGCAAAGAAGATACTACAGCTCTTGAGTATGCATGTGTGGGTGGAAATGCTAAAATTGTGGATATGATTGCAAAAGCCGGAGGAGATGTGAATCGTGTTAATTTCGGTGATATGACTCCTTTGATTTTATCAAGCATTTCTGATGATGCAAAAGTTGTACAAGTACTTTTAAATAATGGTGCAAAAGTTAATCATCAAGACATGAATGGAGACACTGCCTTAATTTATGCCGTTAGAAATCGTGCTTATAAAACTATAAAAACATTGTTAAAAAATGGAGCAATAATAGGCTTAAAAAATAATGACGGCGACACTGCCTTAGACATTGCTAAATGGCATAGGGAAGAAAAAATAGTTTCTATTTTTCAAGATTGGCAACGTAGATAAAATTATATCGGAACATTAAAATGCATATCCAATTTTAATTGCAAAGAAAAAATATTTTTCGAAAGGAAATTTTTTATCAAAATCAAGTTTGTTTAAAATACTTATGCTTGTGTCGAAAATTAAATTTTCAAATGGAAAATAAATCATACCAAAATTAATTTTTTGGCTTATATAGTTTAAACTGCTTGTTTTAATTGATAAAATCAACGGAAAGTGATAAATAGGTTGAAAATCAAAATAAATACGCACTTTATCTATCACATTTAAGTTTTTTGAGTAAAATCTAAAAGCAAGCCCTAGTTTTAAGTCGAACGTTGTTTGCAAAGCCGGTTCGGAGTCTATTAGATAAAATGACGGTATGAAATCAATCAATATACCTGTGTTATTAGAAATTTTGCGTTCATATGTAAATGGTAAATCTACAGAATCATATTTAGTTTCATTAAAGTATCCTGTGTCTATGTTATAATAAAATCGGTTTGCTTTTTTGTCAAATTCTTCCAAGTCATTTATTGACAAACTTCTATTTGCAAAAAAAGCTAATGATGTAAGCTGAGTTATCTCTTGGTCGCTTTTATACATAGCTTTATCAATAATTTCATAATTTGCATTTATTTGTGGATACGTATGCATAAAATATTGTTTAAATTCTTCATAGTTATAGGTAAAAAAACCGTAAGCTACAGGAAATGGTTTTTCATTAATTGAAGTATTTAAAAAAATACTACCTGCGTGTGAAACTTTTCCCGCTATAACTTCAGTATTATTTTCAGGCAGTTCAAAAGTGCAGAATGCCTTACGATTTTCTTGTATTTTAAAAAGATTATATGTTCCAGGCTTTAGTTTTATCAAAAGGATTTGTGTTTTATCCGATGTTTTATAACTAACTGATTCAAGTTTGTTTTTTTATTTGTATTATTTGAAAATATATGCCATTCTATTCCAATATCCGTAGATTCTTTTTCAGTGTGCGTTATTTCAAATGCTAAATAACCATAATCTGAAAAATCTTGTGCATTGGTAATTATATCATTAATATTATTTGTGACACAACCAAAACTAATAAAACATAAAATAATTGTTACTTGTAAATAAAACTCTTTTCTTATATTAGTATTATACTATATCATTTAGTTTTTTTAAAGCCATTAATGCAAATATTTGCAACATTATTTCCTGCATCATCATTAATATTAATTATGTAATAATTTGTACTTCTACCTTCTTTTATGCATTGAGATTCAGCAATTAAAGTGTCTGTTTTTGCACTTCCTATAAAACTAATTTGTGCCGAAAGTGATACGGAAAAACCGTTTCTTCCATCCCCGTTACTTGCAACAGCAAAGCAAAAGTCCGCTAAAGTGAAAATGGCACCTCCCATTACGGCACCGACAGCATTTTTATGTTGACGAGTAATTTTCATTTCACATTTTGCATAAGACGGTTTTGCATCCAAAATTTTAATTTGTGCACATTCTGTAGCAAAAATATCATTTGCAAAACGATTTTTTATTTGTTCTAAATAGTCTAATGAAGATTTATCCATAATTATATATTAAAATTTTGTTTTCCTTTTGACAAGAGTATTGTATCGTGATATAATATTTTTTATAAATATACGGAGGGTGCTATGCAAGTTTTAAAAAAAATTATTGTAGCATTAGTATTGTGTTCTGTTGTGTCTGTTGTCGCATTTGCTGAGCCGGATACATATAAGAACGCCACTGGAGTTTTCGGGCTAGGTTGGGCAGGCGGAACATCCGGCGACAGTGGAGGTGGCGGCGGTTTGCATTATCAAAGATGGTTTACAAATCGTCTTGGTGGGCAAATTACCTTTGGTGGTTGGTATGAAACAGGTGCGTCCGGAGGAATTGCAAGTGTAGATTATTCTGCATTGGCGGCATTTCAAGGAATTTTTCATAAATTCAATGCCAGCGATTATTTGGGTGGCGTTTTATACGGTTGGGTTATGGCTGGTCATCGTGGTTATACTAAAAGTGTTCAAGGGGATTTGGTTTTTTATCCGAATGTAGTTTTGGGTGTTGGATTAGGCTTGGAATTTGTTTTATATGAACATCTTTCATTCCCGCTTGAATTTGGTTATGCCGGTGAATTACCTAACAATATAGCTTTTGGTTTTTCTGCAGGTATGGGCATTCGTTATCGATTTTAATATAAATTGATATGAAAAAAAGGCGTTCATTTTATTCATTTAAGAATATTATGAATGCCTTTTTTTATGTTATAGCAGTTATTATTAATTTTCTGCTTTATTTATTGTTTGCTATTTTCCATTCTGTAAAAGCAAGTAAAAACGGTCCAACGCCTTTTGCATCATCTTTAACAATCGGTTCACTCATATAATATTCATATGAACCGTCACGGTTAGGTCTGTTTTCAGGCCCAAGACCTGCAACTAAACAAATACCACCAAGGCTCATTTTGCCTTTTTCGGTTACAAGATATTTTTCGCATGTACCTTCAAATGCTTTGCGAGCATTTTCTTTGAATCGTTCAGGTAAAATACCTGTACGTACGCCTTTATACATACAATATGCCATGATTGCAGTTCCACTTGTTTCCAGATAATTTTTTTCTTTCCCGCCAAGTGCCGGTAATTGATACCACATACCGCTTTTGTCTTGGTATTTTACCATGCTTTCCATTAATTCAAAGAAAATGTCTTTGAGTTTTTTCCAGTTTTCGCTTTCTTTGTCTGTAGCAATATTTAATGTGTCAAGTAAAGCCATTGAATACCAACCGATTGCACGAAGCCAATAATGAGGAGAAAGCCCTGTTTGTTTATCACACCAAAACATTGTTTTTGTTGAATCATAACAATGATAATACAAACCCGTTTCAGGATTACGCATAATATTGTAAACATTGAAAAATTGATTGTAAATGTCATCAATATTTTTATTTTTGTTAAAATTGGCTTCGTATTCCATATAAAACGGTTGAGCCATATAAAGACCATCAAGCCAAATTTGGTTAGGATAAATTAATTTATGCCAAAAATTACCTTCTTTTGTACGCGGTTGACCTTTCACTTGTTCATAAATTGTATCAATGGCTTTACGGTATTTTTCTTTTTTTGTATATTCATATAGCCTAAAAAAGTTTTTTGCACCGTTAATTTCGTCTATATTCCACGTTTCAATTTTATAGTCTAGAATTGAACCGTCATCCTTTACACGATAATCTTCATAATAGTCAGCAAAGTCTAAATATTTAGTGATGCCAGTTGAGTCATAAATTTCCAAAATTGCCATTATCATACAGCCGTCAATATAATCCCAACCGGATTTTTTCCCTTCGCGTGCTTTTTCAATATTCCATGCAGGATATTCTGCGGTGCTTTTTGTTAACAATTCATCGATGTAATTTTCAATAACCGATGCATCAATAGTATACATAAATAAACCTCCTAAAAAAATAGCGTTCATTAAATGAAATTTTTACATATTAAGAATATTATCATAGATGGTTATTTCTTTCAATGAGGAAACATTCTTTTTTGAAAAATTACAGTTATTTTAATGTAATAAAAGAGACTTTTCTTCCGTCAGGTGTATATGCTTTATTTGGATTTTTTTTATCTGTAAAGGCTTGTGTTCCTTTGTAATAGTTGTAATAATGTACACCTTTTGATAGTGGAATTATAATTTCATAAACTCCAGGTGAGCTTTCCGTTAATTCATAGATAAAACTGTCCCAATTTGTAAAAGTTCCTGCTAAACGGACTGTTTCGCCTGTTTTATCATGATAGACAAAACGTACCTTATTTTCACCTATGAGTTCGGTTTTTTCTTCTCCCATATTTTCGATGAGTACAGTTGAAAATCTTAAATTCGTTGCGGGATTAAAACTTGTCATTGTGTTGTTTGGATCAAGTGTCCAAAGTCCGTCAATTATAAGCTTGTAAGAAACTGATGACAGTTTGCGTGGGACATCTAGTATATAGAAGAGAACTGAAGAAATAGGTTCATTTTCTGTATCATAAGTTACTAGTTTTTCAAAATGGTGTACTTTAGTAAAATCTTCAAAATCAAAAACAATTCCAACATAGCGAGCTTTTGAATCTGCAGTAAAAACTATATAATTATCTTTTACTTTTGGAGAGGAAACACATTTAATTGAATTTATAATTTCTTGTAAATCATATTCTTTTGTGGCAAATACAGAAAAAATTGTATAAAATATAAATAATAAAAATAAAATAGCTTTTTTCACTTTTAAATTATCGGAATAAACGGTATAATAATTACAGAAAAATATTTTTCTAACAAAGATTTTTAATTTTCCGATAATTGAAAATGATTGTATTGAATTCAATCTTTATCTTGGAGTAAAATAAAGCTATATGCCTGGTTTAAGTCAGCTAAAAAAATTCACCGCCGATATGAGAGAAGTTGGTGATGAAGTTAACAAACGCACAGAACGTGGCGAACCAATAATTACTCTTTCCCTTCCTTCCGATGTACCTTTAGAAAATGATAGTGAGGATTTCATTTTTGGGTTACCAACTGAAGAAACTATGGCTATTACTTCTAAGGAAGCAAATATTGATGATGATTTGAAAAGCTTACAGTCTTCATCTGAAACCGCGGGGGAAATAGACCCCGATTTAGCTCGTCTTTTAGAACAGTATCCTTCTGAAACATCCACTGCTGAGAGTTTTGATTTTGAAACATCCCTTTCCAAGGCCCCAAGCACTGAAGATTTTTCTTTGACAGATACGGACAGTGCGTATGATTTTTCGGACAATGTTGAAGAACTTGAAGAACTTGAAGAATTAGCAGAGGGTGAAGAAACAGATTCTTTGGAAGATATTTCTTCTGACTCATTTGAAATTCCTGCAGAAATTGTTATTGATAAAGATACTTCTGATTTAGAAACAAAGTTGAACTTTGACGATTTTGAAAAAATTGAAGATTTTGATGTTAAAGATTTAACACCGGTAGAAGAATTTAATAGTAATAAGGAAGAAATTTCTGAAGATATTTTAACAGAATTTTCTAAACTTGAACCGGAGTCTTTTGATTTGCCGGATAATTCCGTTTCTACAATGACAGATTCAGAATATGAGCCTCCTGCAGATCCGTTTGCCGGTACAGAAATGCCTATGTTTGATAATGAACAGGTAATTGAACTTGATGCAACGGATGAACAAGGCGAAATTGAGGATGCACATGTTTTAGGTTTTGATATGCCGGATTTTGGTAGTGGCATTTCTGAATCTGAACAAAGCATATCCGGTGATGATTTTGCAGTACCTAATTTTGATGACCAGGCTGCAGAATCAAGTTTTGAAACCGAGCCGTTTGTTGAAGCTGAAAGTTTGGATTCTCATTCAATGCCGATATTGTCCGGTAATGAGCAATTGGATTCCATTGATGATTCATTTTTTTCAAAAGTGCATTCGGATGTTAATTTTGATAACTTTGATACTACAGACGGTATGTTAGCCAGTGAAGCCGAATCTGAAGAAATGGACGAAGAATTTTCATTACCGGATCTTGATATATATGGAAAATCAGGTATAGCTTTTACCGGTTCAACTTCAGAAACTCCAGGTGAAGAAGGGCATCGGGATAGTTTAACTGATGCTGAATATGAAGTATTCAAAAAGAATTTTGCTGAATATCCTTTGAATTTACGTATAGCAATTGAAGAAATAATCGTTAATGATGAGTTTACAGAGGTTGCCGTTTTTGGTGTAATTGAAAAAATTCTAAAAAGAGTTTCAGCACGACAACTTTCAAGATATATAGAAAAATATTTGGATATAGTCATAGACATTCCGAGAGATTTTGAGCGTCGCACCGTTGTACAATATGAAAATTACAAGCAATCTTTACAATATCAATTAAAAAATAGAATTATTCCAACAATAATTGCAGGCGTTATTTTAATTAGTTTTGTTGTAGTTGTTAGTATTTTTGGTACAAAATTTGTTTATAAACCGATGGCTGCTGAAAAAGCCTACAAAGAAGGTTATGTCTCACTTGAAAATAATATGTATCAGCAAGCAGAAATAAAATTTGCTCAAGCGGTTAATTTAAAACCTAAGAAAAAATGGTTTTTTAAATACGCACATGGATATAGAGAACATAAGCAGTATGATAGAGCACGCGAAAAATATGAATTACTTTTGAAATTGTTCAAGCAGGATAAAAATGCGGGGCTTGAATATGCGGATATGGAATTTCTTGATTTGGAAAATTATGCTCAAGCTGAAAATATTTTGAAGCGTAAAGTATTGGACTTTCATATTAATGATAAGGATGCCATTTTAAAATTGGGTGATGTATATTTGGAATGGGCAACGGAAAAAGATCCTTCAAAATATGAAGAGGCTTTGCATAAATATAATGAATTGATTGAAATGTACGGTTCTACAAATTTATATATTTCCAGAAAAATGCGTTATTATATCCGCACAGATCAACTCAAAAAAGTTTTGCCGTTAAAACAATATTTTTATGCAAAGAAAAATAAGGATTTAACTTCTCAAGATTTGCTTGAATTAAGCGGTTATCTTATGGAAAAACTTTATGGACCGCTTTTATCAACGGAAGAATATTTGCGTCCGCAAATTGAAGATGTGCGTTTTCTGTTGGAAAGTGCCATTAAAGCGGATGTTTCCGTTCCTGAAGCACACTACAATATGGGTAAATATTTTGTTTATACGGGAAACGTAGACGGAGCAATCTCGCGGTTCAATATTGCTCTTGATAGGTTTGATAAAGCTGAAACACGGCGGAAATCTCGCGTCTATAAACATATTGACACTTATAGACTTTTGGGTGAAATGAAAGTTGAAAAACAAGAGTTTATTTCTGCAGAAGAAGCCTATGGAAAAGGCATAGAGATGTTTGAGTATGAGAATAAATATTCAAATCTTGCATCTGTGAGTAATGTGGGCAAGATGTATGCTAATTTAGGTGATATTGATTATTTTATTTCAGGGCATCTTGACGCATCATTGTATAATTATGAAAAAGCGTTAGAGTGTAAATATTCCGTTCCTCAAGTTTTTTATAAGATAGGATATATACATTATTACCATGAAAATTTTGATGATGCACTGAAAGCTTTTTCGAAAACTGTTGATGAAAAAACAGAAGATACAAATGCACTTTTTGCCTTAGCAAATACATTTGCATTACGTGATAATCAAGCGGCGGCAAACGGTTGTTACAAACAACTTTTGGATATAGTGGAGTTGCAAAAAGCACAACACAGAGTTCTTATGCCACAAGTGCGTCATGACCAATACGAATTGGTGGATATGTATATGAAAACATCGAATAATCTAGGCGTAACTATGGTGAATTTATCATCAAGAACAGGTGATATAAGTAAAATTTCAAAAGCAATGGTTCATTTTGCAGAAGCTAATCGTGCATATGATGCATTAACAAGAAATCAAGAAACGTTAGTTCGCCTTGAAGGTAGTAATTTAGCGGCACAAAATATAAAATATGTAACATCTTCACGTAGTGGTTTTAAACCTGCTTTATATACCGGAATTTCGCGAGTATTGAATGGTGAAAAAATATTAAAGCAGGATTTTGTAAAATGAAAAATCCCGGAATCATCGTTCGAAAATATGTAAATGATATTACTAAAGAAATTTTTCGTAAATCAATTCACATATGTACGGCACTTGTACCATTTGCACTTTCAATTGCTAAAATTCCGGTTTTGATTGCACTGGCAGCCGTTTTAATATTTTATACAATTAGTGAATTTTTGCGTCTAAAGGGCAAGCCTATTCCGTTTATTTCTGCAGTGACACAAGCTGCATCACGTCGACGTGATGAAAATCATTTTGTTTTAGGTCCTGTTACGTTAGCACTTGGTGTTTTGATTACCGGAGCCATTTTCCCGTTAGAAATTGCATGTGTTGGAATTTATGCATTAGCATTTGGCGACGGCTTAGCAAGTTTAGTTGGAAAACTGTTCGGTTCCATTATTATTCCATTTACAAAAGGTAAAACCGTTGCGGGAAGTTTAGCTTGTTTTGTAGCAATTTTTATTTCATCTTTTTTATGTACAAAAAATAGTCTTTTTGCATTAATAATTGCATTAGTTGGAATGTTCATTGAGGTAATGCCGATAAAAGACTTTGATAATCTTTTAATTCCTATTTTACTTTCTTTTCTTTTGCAATTACTTTATTATTTCCATAAATAATAATTGTGAATTTGTGAAAGATAAAGTTTTGTACCTACGGATAAAAATATCGTAGCGATAATAAAAATAAAAAGTGATTTTGCATATGATAAAGAAAAAAAACCGAGCATTATGAAAACATAACCAACGGATATTAAAATATTTTCTTTTTTTTCAAGACCTTTCCAAAAAATCAAAAAACTAGTAACTGTAAAAATAACAATAATGGAAGATATTCCTATAAAAATACCGGAAAAAGCAAAAGAAGGAATTCCGCATATATTTGTTTTAGTTAAATTCAAAGGAATAATTTGTGCAAAAACTGTTCCTAGTGCCACAATAATAACAAAATTTGTTTCGGCAAGTAAAACTTGAGAGTCTTTATTAAAAAGCGAAGCACACAAAAAGCTGATAAGTAAAATTATTTGTCCTGCAAAAGCAATTTTTGCAACGGTGGCGTAAAAAACACTATAAGAAAGTGATAGTTGAAAAAGTGGTATGCAAAAACGCAAACCTGTAAAAAAAGTACCAAGCAAACTTGCATTGAAATAAATTGCTTCCGGAGAAGGAGTTTTTTCAAAAGCACGGTAAATGCCGTATAAAGTTATGACACTATAAAGCAATAAAAGTAAATGCGATAATATGCTTGCTAGTTTTGTTTCTTTAAAGATAAAATGGAAAAAACCATGATCAAAACTAAATATATCGATTTTACCTATAATTAAAAAAATTATAAAAGTTGTAACAAGGGCAAAAGTGATAGATGCCATTATTATCCATAATATTAAAAGTAATTTATTTCTAGAATTTAATGTCATGGTTTTATAATACATCTAAAAAACAATTGTGTACAGATGACAAAGTTACTAAAAATAAAATAAATATCAAGTCATTTCCTTTAATATCCGATAATATTTAAGAGAGGATATAATATGAAAAGAATTTCTTTGTTTTGTATATTTTGTTTTATTGCAATGGTTGCAGTTTATGCAGGTGATGTTGCAGAATTTAAAGATATTGGTTTTTCAGAAGACGGTTCCGTTTATTTTTTTGCACAATATGGCGTAACAGATAAGGATTTTTTTTCTTATGCTGAGATTTATTCTGTTGATGTAAAAAATAATATGTATATCACAAATGGAGTTTTTAAAACATTGCCTTCAGAACAAACGGTTTGGACAAAAGGAAAAAATACTTTTGAAAAATTATATGAAAAAGGAAGTTATTTTTTTAATAAATATAAAACAGTGCCTACAAGTGTTGATAATATTTTATATATACGCGGTAGTGTTTCCGGTGTAGATGAAAATGAAATTAGAGTAAAAGATTTTGAAAATTCTACAGTAGATAATCCTGTTTTTTATCATTTTCAATTGGTAAGTAATTTTGAAGGTTCCGGCATAAATACAAAAGGCTCATTTTTTGTGGGTGTTGAAAAAAAAGATAATAATGGCAAAATATTAGAACGTAAAGTTGTCGGAAATGCAAGCCGTAAGCGTTCAGGTGTTAGTAGCTATAAAATTGACAAAATTTTTACTGATAAAACAGGTAAAAATATGGTTATTGTCATTGAAAAACAAGTCATAGACCATACCGGTACGTCAATTAGATACATGGTTGAAACTTTGAGTTTTTAAATTCAATTGTTTTTAATTTGTTGAAAAAGCTGGAAGATAGTATTATTTTCTTCTTCCAGTTTTCTTATATATACAGTATTATTTATAAAAGTTTTATTTTGCCATAATGCTTCCAAATATAATTCCTCAGTTTTCTTTTCAATTTTATTCCAAATCTCATTTTCAATTATTTTTGTATCATGATTTATTATTTCATTAATCATAAATTGATAAAAAAGGTAAACACCTTTTGGAATAAAATGCATTTTTCCGCTACCAATATATTTTTTTTCTTCTATAATGATAGCTTTGTCCGAAGTTTTTTGTGCATCTTGCACAATTGTTTTACAAGAAAAAAGATGTTCATTAGGTAAAATAGCACATAAGTCTTGAAAAAGTGAAAGTGTCTTAATATTACTCATATAAAGTATTTTACAAAAAAAATAAAAAAAAATCAAAAGCAGTATAAAAATCGACCATAATGAGAAAGATTTTTCAATATATTAAGGTGGAGGCAATATGAAAAAGATTTTTATTATGCAAATAGTATTTACACTGTTTTTGGTTTTGGCGGTGTGTTTTTCTGCAATTGGAATTTCTTGTAAGTTAACACCGGAAGGAATCACTGTTTTAACAGGTGATTATACTTCACCAAAATTGATTGAGCTTTCCGTAAATGAAAATCAAACATTAAATTTAGTTTTTTCAAAGGAAGTGAATTTGCGAAACTTATCAATTATTGATGGAGAAACAAAAGATATTGTTTTTTCAGAAGATAAGCTGCAAATTATAACAGACGATAACTTAATGATAGATGTGATTTTTCAAGGAAAAACAGAATGTGGCAAAAGTTATAATTTGCTTGGAATTGCAGAAGATAAAAAGGGAAGTAGTTTATCTTTTGAGCTTGAGTTTTCAGGATTTAATGAAAATGTTTGTTCCCTTCTTTTCAGCGAAGTACGCACGGAATATTCTAAAGGTAAAATCGAATTTGTTGAATTTTTAGTAACAAATTCAGGAAATTTGGCTGGTATAGAATTTCTTTGTGCAAATGGCAAAAATGTTTTAGAATATGTTTTTCCATCATGTGAAGTTAATAAAGGAGAGTATATAGTTTTGCATTGTCGTTTATTGGAAGAAACTTGCATTGATGAAATAGGTGAAGATTTGAATGAATGCAAGGCAACGGACTCTTGCGACAATGCACGTGATTTTTGGATTAATAATCAAACAGCTTGTATAGGAAAAACGGATGTAATTTTGTTAAAAGAGAGAAAAGGTGGAAAAATTGTTGACGCCTTGCTATTTGCCGAGGAAGATAAAGATTGGAAAGCCGAAACTATGATGCAGGAATTTGCCGATTTAGCCTTTGCCGGCGGTGTTTGGCAAGGTGGCAGTGAAGTAACACATGCTTTTTGTAGCAAAGGCGTAACAACAACACGTACAATTTCGCGTATACGGTTTGATAATGTTGAAGAGGCAAACTGCCCGGAAAATTGGATTGTTACAAAAACTTCAGGAGCAACTCCCGGAAACGAAAATTGTACACAACCTTATGTTAATTGAATAAAAAAGGTAATTCTGCTATATTTTTAATATGGTAGAATTACTCGCACCCGCAGGAAATGTGGAAGCTTTGGATGCTGCAATCGGAGAAGGTGCCGATGCGGTTTACATGGGATTGAAAAGTTTTAATGCAAGAATGCGTTCTTCAAATTTTGCTTGGAATCAATTTGAGGCAGCCGTTCAAGCTGTGCATAAACAAAAAAAAAAGATATTTGTTACAGTTAATACTGTTACTGAAGAACGTGAGCTTGAGCGGCTATACAGATTTTTATTATATTTAGACAAAATCGGTCCGGACGGGATAATCGTACAGGATTTTGGAATTGTACGCATGGCTCAAGAATTTTTCCCAAATTTGCGAATTCATGCATCAACGCAAATGAACTGTGCATCAAGTAGTGCAGTAAATTTAATGGGTAAAGAAGGCGTAAGTCGTGTTGTTTTAGCTCGTGAACTTGGTTTGCAAGAAATTAAAAATATTCGTGCACAAACAAATGTTGAGTTGGAAGTTTTTGTTCATGGTGCATTGTGTGTCAGTGAGTCCGGTTTATGTCTTTTTTCAAGCTATCTTGGAGGAAAATCCGCAAACAGAGGTATGTGTACTCAAGCTTGTCGCCGTTTCTATGAAGCTCAAACTGATATGGGTATAAAAAAAGGATATTATTTTTCTCCATATGATTTGCAATTAATTGAAAAAATACCTGATTTAATTTCTGCGGGTGTTGACTCATTTAAAATTGAAGGTCGTATGAAAAGTGCAGAATATGTTGGGAGCGTTACGGCGGCGTATCGTTATGTAATTGACCATTGGCAAGAAGATAAAAAAAGCGTAATTGCAACAGCTAAGCGTATGCTTTCTACGGACTTTGCACGAGCAAAAACTCTTTATTGGTATAATGCAACAAATGATAACGATTTTGATGCAAATACTTTGTTAAATCCTGAGCAGACCGGTGGTACAGGTATTTATCTTGGTAAAATAGATAAGATTAAAACAGATTATGTTAAAACTGTATCACAAGGAAATGAAGATGAATACAGATTTGATGAAGACGAAAAATTTTATCAAGAAGAAAATGTCGCTTCTAAAGTATCTTCTTCCGACGAAAAACGCATTTTTGCAAAACTTGTAGGTGGCAATTATGAACCGGAAGTTGGAGACTCAATACGTTTGCATAAAAAAGACGATTCCGGTCGTGAAAGTCACAAAGTAAAATTTGTCAAAGATGATTTTATTGATATTCCTAGTGGTTTTTCGCGTGGCGATGAAGTTTATCTATTGCAAACTAAATCCATGTCAAAACGGTATCCGAAAGTTTTACCTAATGATTTAAGCAAATATCGTACACAAGTGGGTGCACAAATTTTGCCGATAATGGATTTAACTACTTTACCAAAAGATACTCTAAAATATTTTCCGGAAGGAATATATATTCAAGTTTCATCTATAAAAGATTTTCATACCGTTTTGAGCGAACAACCTATTCGCATCATTTTAGAACTTAATACGGAAACTACAAAATATTTATTTGAAGAAAGACAAAACATACCGGTTTCCAAAAAAACAATTTTTATTAGTTTGGACCCATTTTGCCCTCAAAATACAGAGGAACGTCTTGTAGAAAGTTTGAGTTTTCTTGTGGAAAATGATTTTTCAAATTTTGTTGTTAATAATCCTGCACACATTGGTATGCTGAAACATATTGAAAATAAAATCAATGTAAAAAAATTAAACATAATAGCCGGTCCGTATTTATATGCATTTAATCGATGGGCAGTTTCTTGGCTCGAAAATCAAAATATTGAAGCTTTTATTATGAATGCAGAAAATTCTCGTCAAAACCTTTTGGAAACATTTGAGCCAAAGTATAGAAAACAAGTTTTAATTCCTGTTTTAGCATGGCCGGCACTATTCAGAATGCGTTTTAAATTACCGGATTCATATGATTTCACATCTTTTGTGGACAAAGAGGGGTTAGAATTTACTGCATTATCAACTCCGGATGGTTCATATGTGATGCCATTTAAACCGTTTTCATTAATTGATAAAATTTCTGCGTTAAAAAAAGATGGTTTTTCACGGTTCTTGCTAGATTTTTCACGCATCCATATTCAAAAAGGAGAGTTAAAACAAATAATGCGTTCCCTTTATAAAGGGGAAGTTTTGCTAGATACAAGTCGTTTTAATTGGAAAGACGGTTTTTATAATCCTGAAAAAATTGAAGTGTGGAAAAGTGCAACCGAGCGCGGTTCAAATTTGCAAAAAACACATAATCGTAAAAATGACGGTAAAAATAAACGAAAGTTACAAAAAAAAGGCAGAAAGTGAATAGTAGATAATAGTATTGTAAAAATATATTGTTCATATTTAATGTATATATTAAAAATAATCACTTTCTGCCCAAAGTGGTACTAATTAAAATGCAGGCACAGCTTCAATTCCCACTGTTTTTTCTGTTTTAGAAGCGTTGCTTTTTTTTGAATGTTCGATTTGTGTTTCTTTGTTTTTTGCAAAAATCGGTTTATATTCTACATGTTCAGCAACTACAGTGACTTTAGAATAATTTTTGCCATCGGTTCCAACCCAACGATTTTGTTTAAGTCTACCAACAACTCTTACTCCGCGTCCCGGAGTGCAATTTTCCATAACAAGATCTGCCATTTTTCCCCATGTTTCAACATCAAAATATGAAACTTCTTCTCCATATCCATCGCCGGATTTGTAATAACGATTTGTAGCCACTGAAAATGTTGCAACGTGTTTACCGTTCGGTGTAGTTTTTGAAACAGGATCGCGAACAACGTTTCCTTCCAACAAAAGTGAATTCAAGCTTTTCATAAAATAACCTCCATTTGCTTAGCACTTTTTTTCAAGTTCATTAAATATATGGTAGAAGTTATTCATTTTGGGTTCATTTTAATTAATTTTTTTGAAAAAAAGTGAAAAAGGGGCTTCTAGTATCATTCGTTTAATTTCGGATTAGATATAAGTGAAAAATTTGTTATTGCAAAATAGTTGAGTCGCTAGAGAAAAATTAAAGATTTTTTACAAGTTTTACCATATAAAGCTGAACATACATGAGTAGCTGTTCTTGTTCTTTAATTTTTTGCATATTGGGAGTGTTGCATAGAGTTTGAGCTAAGCTATAAACTCTTTCAGGTGTAAAATTTGAACCTTTTGAAGTGCGTAAAACGCGTCTTAAATAATCGCGAATGAGAGAATTTACATCTTCTGTTAAATCCATGCGAGCTCTTGGGTCAATTAATGGATTCCATTGATGTTCATAGGCAGAAAGCTCACGCTCAATTGTGCTATTTTCCGGAACTAAGTGTTGCTCAACTTTTTTTGCATTTTGCTTAAATTCATTTTTGCGTGAAACATCTTTAGCAGGAGATACAATATTGTCATCTTTTTCCGTTTCTTTACTTTGTGTTTTTGACTTTTGCTGTGAATCTTTGGATTCTTTTTTATTTTTAGGCTTTTTCAAAAAAAGACGAACAATCCATGATATTAACGGAAGTGTATACCAAAAGGGTAGCATAATTTTTGCATCGGTTAAAATCTCTTGACGCGAAAGCATTAAAAGTTCATTGTAAGGTTGTAATTTGCCGTTTGAAAATAAATTTAGATGCGAAACCGAAACCGTATTTGCAGAACGTGCTTCGTAGTGAACTAAAGATAAAAAATTAGATATTAGTAAAGAATATAAAACCGGAGCCGATGAACGCACTATTTGTTCAAGTTTTTCATTAAATGCTTTTTGATCTTTCATAGCAGGTTCAGTTTCAAATCTTTTACACAAATTATACCATTCTTTTGTAAGAATATCTTTTACGACATCACGAGCATCATTACATAAGCGGGAAACTAACGGCAACACTTTATCTTTATATATAAAATATAAAGTATCGTTTTCAAGTTTAAAAATTAGCATTGAAGGTAAATTATTTTTATCTAATGTTGTAGTTGCTGTATGTAAAAATTCATTTAAATCCTGTTCTGTATATTGGCCCAAAAGAGGAATGCCTTTTGAGTCGGTAAAACGAACAATTGCATCCTTATTAAAATAGTAAGGAGGTTTTTTCATTATTTGTTCTAAGTTTTTTAAAGCAGTTTCACGTTGCAAATCTTTTTGAACTTTATTTCTGTAATAATTAATGCAAATTTCCGTAATGGAAACAGATTGCAAAAGGCATAAATCTTCAATAGTATGGTCTTTTACTTTTTGAAAATCTTGTCTGATAAAATAGCAAAGTTGGTTCCAATAATAAAATGAGTCTGTGCTTTTTTTTATTGAGTCAATAGTATCTGAAGGTTTAGTTGTAACGCTAGTAAAAAAATTTTTTGCAGTTAGTTCTTTGCCAGGGTTGGCAATGCGAATTTTTTTAAGAAAATAATCATGAAATTCTTCTTTTCTAAGCATATATCTGATTTTTGATATTGCTAAATCTAAAAGTGTATCCATTGAAACGGTTGAAGGCATTAACATTATTGGAAGAGCATGCGGAAAATTAATGCCAAAAAGCATATTTTCATTTTCAAGTGGATTTGCTAAAAGCTCGACAAAAAACTCATTAGCATCTTTTTTTTGATAAACATCAGATGGAATGATTTTAGGTAAATCGCTTTCAATAGGAAAAGGAATAGAAATGTTATTTTCAATTTCTTTAAAACGAGCAGTATATAAATCTACAAAATAAGCAACAATAACAATGGCTTTTTTATCGGTATCCGGAAAAATAATAAATGCTTTGTGTTGTCTTTCAAGGCGAGAAATTTCTTTAGTTAATGCTTCGCATGCATTTGAAACGTATGGAACAAAGTCTGGATTTTCATTTAAATGATGCTGTGCATAACGGCGTATATATTCACAAAATTCTGCAAAATTAATTTGAGGAGTATTATGTTTTGTTGCAAAATGCCGTAGCAAAGAATATACTGTTGTTGCCATAAAAAAATTATAGCAGAAAATTGCAAATGTTACAATGATTTTTAGATTATAACAATGCTAGGTGTTATTGAAAAGTTTACGAATATTTACTATAATTTTTTATTATGACTGCTAATGAATTAAGAAGTAAATATATTGAATTTTTTAAAAGCAAACAACATGCAGAAATTTCCGGTAAATCTCTTATTCCGGACAATGACCCTACAGTTCTTTTTACGACTGCAGGAATGCATCCGCTTGTACCTTACCTTTTGGGAGAACCGCATCCGGCAGGAAATCGTTTGACTAATTATCAAAAATGTGTTCGTACGGGTGACATTGATGAGGTAGGAGATCCGAGTCATCTTACGTGTTTTGAAATGTTAGGTAACTGGAGCTTGGGGGATTATTTCAAAAAAGATTCCATTGCATATTCATATGAGTTTTTAACAAGTCCAAAGTGGTTGGATTTAGATCCTAAAATGCTTTCTGTTACGGTTTTTGAAGGTGATGAAAATGCTCCGCGTGATGAAGAAAGTGCAAATTACTGGAAAGATATTGGTATGCCGGAAGATAAAATTGCTTATATGCCGGCCTCAGACAACTGGTGGGCTGCCGGTCCTACAGGTCCATGCGGTCCGGATACCGAAATTTTCTTTTGGGTTGGTGAAGGGTTGCCACCGGTCGGCTCAAATAAAAAAACGGACAGTGATAATTGGATGGAAATTTGGAACAATGTTTTTATGGAATATAATCGCATAGATGAAAAAACATTGGTAAAACTTCCAAAACAAAATGTTGACACGGGTATGGGGTTAGAGCGTACAAATTGTATCTTGCAAGGAAAAACAAGTGTATATTTGACGGAGGTTTTTCAGCCGATTATTAAAACCATTGAAGAGCTTTCAAATTATACATATGGATTAGATGAAGAAAAAGATGTTAGTGTGAGAATTATTGCCGATCATAGTCGTTCAAGTGTATTTATTTTAGGCGATCAAAAAGGCGTAAGTCCTTCAAATGTGGGTGCCGGTTATGTCCTGCGTCGTTTAATTCGCCGAGCAGTTCGCCATGGTATGAAATTGGGTATTGAACAAAATTTTTTGGCAAAAATTGCTATTTCCGTTGTGGATAATTTCAAAGATGCTTATCCTGAGTTGGAGCAAAATAAAGAAAAAATCTTTAAAGAACTTACTGCTGAAGAAGAAAAGTTCCGACAAACATTAAAAAAAGGTGAGGCGGAATTCCAAAAGCTTTTACCTAATTTAATGAAAAATCCAAAAAAAGAAATTTCCGGTAAGGTTGCATTCCGCTTGTATGACACTTTTGGTTTTCCTTTAGAATTGACCCAGGAATTGGGAGCAGAAAACGGTTTTACTGTTGACATTGAAGGTTTTAAAGAAGCAGAACGTAAGCATCAAGAGGCCTCTAAATCTTTAGATGCGGGAACAGCAAAAGGAGGCTTGGCTGAACAGTCCGACGTAACAAAAGCTTATCATACTGCAACTCATTTATTACAGGAAGCCCTTGCTATTGTTTTGGGTGACCATGTTGAACAAAAAGGTTCAAATATTAACAATGAAAGATTGCGTTTTGATTTTTTGCATCCTCAACCTATGACTAAAGAAGAAATTCAAAAAGTTGAAGATGTGGTCAATGAACAAATTAGACTTAAACTTCCGGTTACGATGGAAGTAATGGATCTGGAAGATGCAAAAAAATCCGGTGCTCGTGCAGTTTTTGGCGAAAAATACGACGCACAAGTGAAAGTATATACTATTGGAACAAAAGATAATTGGTTTAGTAAAGAAGTTTGTGGTGGACCGCACGTTGAAAATACCGGTTCTATTGGTAAATTTAAAATAACTAAAGAGCAGTCGTCATCTGCAGGTGTACGTCGCATCCGTGCAGTTGTTAGTAATTAAGGTAGTATTTTATTACGGTTTGTTGTAACTTTGATTATGACAAACTGTTTATAAAACAGAAGCCATTCGGGTTAAACCGTAAAATATTTTTGGGGTTAATTTTATGAAAAAAATAGTAATTTTTACAACATTATTTTTGATTATGGGAACAGCAGTTTTTGCTCAATCGGATTTGCAACCTCTTGCAAATATTAAAGTTGGAGCTAAAGCAGAAACAATTACTTTGAAACAACTTAAAAATCGTGTAGAAGCATATCAAAAGCAAGCACAAGGTACAATTTTTACATTGGAACAAAGAAAAGAAATTTTGGATGCGATGATTGATGAAAAACTTGTTGTACAAACTGCAACAAAGGCCGGAATGTCTGTAACGGATTCTCAAGCAAATGAATATTTTTTGCAATCATTGGCTCAGCAAGTAGGTCAACCGGTTACGGAGCAACAGTTTGCTACTCTTATTAAACAACAGACGAATATGTCTTTGGACGAGTTTTTCAAAAAACAAGTTGGTATGAGTGTGGCTGAATATAAAGTGTTTATGAAAAATCAATTGCTTGCACAACAATATATTATTTCTCAAAAACAAAATGAATTAGTTAATGTTGCTCCAACGGATGCTGAAGTTCGTGCATTTTATGAAATGAACAAAGCATCTTTTGTTTTGAGCGATATGTTAAAATTGTTTTTAGTTGTTGTGCCTAAAATGGCAGATGCTAAAGCTGCAGAAAAAACGGCAACATCTTTGTTGAATGATTTAAAAACTAAAAAAACAACTGAAGAAAAACTTAAAGCAAAAATGACAGACGAAAAGGCAGGGTTTCAAGCCGGCGATATTCTTGTAACAAAAAACGTTCAAGCGGCACAACAGCTTGGTATTGATTATAATGCGTTAATTACATTATTTACAAAAGATAAAGGATATTATTCGGATGTTACGGAAACCGATTCCGATTTTCAGTTTTACATGATTCGTGAAAAATATGACGCAAAAATGTTAGGTTTAAGCGATATTGTTCAACCTGATACAATTATTACGGTTTATGAGTATATTAAAACAAATCTTACAGAGCAAAAACAAGCTGAGTTTTTAGGAAAAGCGGCGGAAGAAATCACAAAAACTCTTCGTACACCTGCAAATTTCCAAATGGTAAAAACCGGAGCGGCATTAGACAAACTTTTGGATTGGTAGGTTGAAGTGTCAAGAAGAAAAGGGCGCATTTTAGCTTTTCAGGCATTGTACAGTTATGATGTAGGCAATGTAAATCGAGAAAGCTTGATGAATTTTGATTGGGTTGAACAGAAGACCTTGAAAAAAATCGGTGAAGACGGAAAGATTTTTGCCCAATTGCTTGTTTCAGGCACAATTGAACATTTGGATGAAATTGATGAAAAAATTAAAGCTAATATCGAGAAATGGGACTTTGAACGCATTAATAAAGTGGATTTAGCTTTGTTGCGAATGAGCGTATATTCTTTAATGTATCAAAAAGATATGCATCCTTCAATAGTAATTGATGAAGCAATTGATATTTCAAAAGAGTTCGGAGTTGATGACGCATATAAGTTTATTAATGCGGTTTTAGATAGTATTCGAAAATCTTTGCTATAATTTCTAGCTTTAAGTTGGAGGATTTATGAAAAAAGTTTTTTTTGCAATTTTGTGCTTTTATATTTTGTTTTGCTCAAGTTGCAAAATGAAAGCTTCAAATTCATCTTTTGACTTAAAATTAGAAACCGTAGATATTTTTCTAAAACAAAATAATTTTTCTCAAGCAAAAGACTATCTCAAAAAAAATAAAAGATATGCACGTACTGTTTTTGAACGACTTAGTTTTATACGTCGCTTTTATATTTTAGGCATGGATAATGAAGTTGAAAAAATGCTCAAAGCCACTCATAAAAAATTTCCTTTGGATGTAAATGTTGCCGCAGTTTATGCTAATCATTTAGCAAAAAAAGGGCATTATCTTGAAGCAGAAAAAGTTGCGTCTTTTTTGTGGGACACACCATATAAATCAATTCCGGCAGAAATTAATATTGTCTTAAATGAGGATAAAAAAGATATTTCTCTTGTTGATTCATACAAAATTGCAGGAAATTTTACAAAAAATGTTCAGTTTTTTATTAATGCTGCAAGTTTATGTGCTTTGCATGGAGAAATGGCAGAAGCCTTAGCTTTTCATCCAAATGTAATTTCTGCTTATGACAATAGTTTGTTTTGGGCAAAACTAAGTTATGATTCAGGCGACTGGATGAGATGTATTCATGATATAAATGCCGGTGAGTTTTCTTTCGAAGGGGAAATGCTTAAAGCTGATGCTCTTGTTCATCTTGGTGAAATTGAAAAGGCGAGTGTAGTTTGGTCAAATTTAGTTAATAAAGACGAAAGACGAGATGCAAATTTACTTTTAAATGTTGCATTTAGTAATTATTTTGCAGAAAATCGTCTTGAAACTCAACGATATTTGACACAATTAGTTGAGCAATTTCCTGATTTTGTAAATGGTTTGGTTTTCTACGGTAAATTTGCATATCAAAGTTCAAAAATAAAACAACCTGAAGATTTACTAACTTTAGCCGTAAGAAAGTTAGGTTTTAGGTCCATAAAAATGCAAGAAATTGACTCCATGCCATTAATTCCTGTTAGTGATGCTTTACATAGAATGGATAACTTTTTGGATAAATATGCCACTTCGGAAAATAAAGATAAAATTCAATATTATGAATTAATGGTTGAAAGACAAAAACTTCTCTGGCTTTATGAAAATAAGTATGAAAACAGTGAAAAAAACATTGATATGTGGTATTTGCTAGAAAAATGTACGGGTAATAATGAAATTTATCCTGAATATTTGGCAAAGTATGCAACATGGTTGTTTATTTTTTCTCAACGATTTGAAGATGCACAAAATTTGTTAAATACGCATTTACAAAATAAATCTACAAAGGGCAATTTTGACACAATGTTGCTGTGGGAAAAAGAATACGAGGCTTTTTTACAGGGTAAATTGCATAAAAATTATGAAGCGGCTTTTGAGATTTATGAAAATCTTACTACAGATAAAATGAGTGTTCAAGCTTTACAGAATTATGCAAATATTTGTGAAGCAAAGTTTTTTTACGATAAAGCATTAAGATTATATGGAATGGCTCAAGAAAAAAGCAACGATTCTAAAGAAAAAAGTGATATACATTATAAAATTGCCAACGTGCAAATTGCAAAAGGTAGCTTTGATGATGCAATTTTGAGCCTAAATTATAGTATTAACTTAAATCCGGGAAATACTAAATCCAGGCTCATATTAAAAAAAATAAGTAAATGATTTACTTTTCAATAACGGCAACTAAATCTTGTGCTTTCAAAATAAGCATATCATCGCCGTCAATTTTAATTTTTGTGCCGGCGTATTTGTCATAAAGAACTTTTTCGCCAACTTTTACTTTGATTTTTTCCGTGTCATCTCCGATTGCAACAACTTTTGCAATTTGTGTTGCTTCTTGTGCTGTTTCCGGAATAATGATTCCACTTGCAGTTTTTGCTTCTGATTTTTCTGTTTTAACCAAAACCCTATCTGCTAATGGTTTTACTGTCATATTTTTCTCCTAAAAAAATTTTATTTTATTCTTTTTAAATATACTAAAGAAAATAAAAAAAGGCAATTGTGTCATAAAGATTCAAAAAAACAGATGATTTTTTTGCTTTGTGTCATTTTAACACAAATATTTTTAAATATAAAAAAATACAGGAAAAAAACAATCTTATCTTATGTATTTCTTTATATAACAAAGAATTAAAATGTAATATTCGGTTTTTATTTATACTTATAAGGTTGGCATGAAAATTGCAATGTAATATATAGAAAATAAATACAACTAAATATATATGGGGGTTTTAATATGTCAAAATATACAAAAAATGATGAGCTTGTGGGCTTGTACCTAAAAGATATTAACAGAGTACCGTTGCTTTCGCGTGAAGAAGAAATTGAACTTGCACAAAAAGCAAAAGCCGGCGATAAGGTTGCAAAAGATAAAATAATTAATGCAAACTTGCGCTTTGTTGTAAGTATTGCAAAAAAATATCAAAACAAAGGTTTGGATTTGCTTGATTTGATAAGTGAAGGTAATTTGGGACTGTTGAATGCAATAGAACTTTTTGATGTAGATAAAGGTTTCCATTTTATTTCATATGCTGTTTGGTGGATTCGTCAGGGAATTTTGAAGGCGTTAAATGAAAAATCTCGTCCTGTTCGTCTTCCGATGAATCGTGCAAATGAATTGGTACAAATTGAAAAAGCACGAAGAGAATTGCCTTTTGATTTAAATGAAGAAGAAGAAATTGCAGAGTTGGGTAAAATGTTAAATTTGAATACGGATATTATTCGTGATTTGACAAATTTTTCACGTGAAATGATTTCTTTGGACAGAACGATTAAATCTTCTGAAAAAGACACTGCTATCGTTAGTGATTTAATTGAAGATGAAATGTATGAACGTCCTGAAGATGCTGCAATTAGAGTAAATATGGAAGAAACGATTGAACAAGTTCTTAGTACACTAGACAAAAGAGGAGCAGAAGTTTTAAGATATCGATTTGGTTTGGGCGGATACAAAAAAATGTCTTTAAAAGAAGTTGGTAGTGAATTCAACTTGACTAAAGAGCGAATTCGTCAGATTGAAAAACGTGCACTAAAACAAATGCAACATCCAAGAAGAAAAGCAATGTTGGCGGCCTTTATTGCATAATTGATATCCGGTTTTGACCGAATTTTTGATTATTTTAATTTAACTTTATCTTGATTTTTGGAATTATCAATGTATAATATATCTATGTTGACAATTCCAATAAATCAAGATTCTTCACCTGAAGCGGTGATTGAACTTTTGTTTAAGCTTAAAGTAAAAGATGTAATGACAAAAGATGTAATCACAGCAACTCCTCAGAAAACAATGCGTGAAATTCAACAAATGATGAAATCCTCCGGTATTACAGGTGTTCCCATAATAGAAGGAAATACTTTATCAGGTATAGTTTCTATGGACGATATTGTAAATGCATTTGACAATAATCGCATTGATGAAAGTTGTGAAAAATATATGACACATAATATTATTGTGTTGCAAGAAACTATGCCACTTTCTTTTGCAGTTAGTTATTTTAATAAATACGGATTTGGACGATTCCCTGTTTTAAATTCAGAAAATCAATTGACGGGAATTGTTACGGCTAGTGATGTTTTGAATGCACTTTTGCTTGCAATGAATAAAGAAGTTGAGCGTTTGGAAAAAGAGGCACAAAATAATTTAAAAGTTGCATCAAGTATAACAGAAGAAGATACAAGTAAACTATATTTTTTAAAAAAAATGCAAGATATGGAAAACCAGCCTAATCGTGTCATAGAATTTAAAACAGAGCCGTTTAATTTTGAAATTGCAGGGCAGGCGTCCACAGAGTTGAAAAAAATACTAAAAAACATAGGCATAGAAACTGCACTTATTAGAAGGATAAGCATTGCAAGTTATGAATTGGAAATAAATCAAGTTGTGCACTCCACAGGTGGAATTATGCGTTATTATATTAGTCCGGAAAGAGTACGAATTGAAGCTACGGATTTTGGACCCGGTATTGAAGACACGGAAGTTGTTCTTTGTGAGGGATATACAACTGCAACTGAAAGGATTCGTTCACTTGGTTTTGGAGCAGGAATGGGACTACCTAATGCTAAACGTGTTTCGGATTTTTTTTCAATCAGTTCATCGCTCGGTAAAGGTACAACTGTTAAGGCAGATTTTAATCTTACACAAAATAAATTGGAGGAAAAATGAATATAAGCAATTTGGCAAAAGTATTAAACTTACAAATTATACAAGGGGAATTTGACGATAGAGAAATAACTTGTGCTTATACTTCGGATTTGCTCAGTGATGTAATGGGTAATGCTGAAGATGAAAGTGTGCTTATTACAATTCAAGCACATAAAAATACAATAGCTGTTGCAACATTAAAGGATTCACCGGCCATAATTGTATGTAATAATAGACCTATTCCTGAAGACATGATTGAAGCGGCTAAAGATGAAGGTATAGCAGTTTTTTTGTCGGCGGAAACGCAGTTTGAAATTTCAGGTAAGTTATATAAAATTTTGGAATAATGATTTTTAAGGCAGATTTTCACATTCATTCATGCCTTTCTCCGTGCGGTGATTTATCAATGTCTCCAAAGATGATTGTGAAACATTTGAAAAATCATGGTATAAACTTAGCCGCTTTAACAGATCATAATAGTGCGTTAAACTGTCAGCCTTTTATGGAATTATGCACAGAAAACGCAATTGCAGCACTTTCAGGAATTGAAGTGCAAACTACAGAAGAAGTACATATTCTTTGTTTATTTAATGATTGGAAAGTGGCATTGGAATTGGGTGAAGAAATTTATGAGATGATGCCTAATATTATGAATATTCCTGAAAAAATGGGCGACCAAGTTTATGTTGATAAAGAAGAAAATATTTTAGGTGAAGTAGATAAATTTTTGGTAACATCGGCAGAGATTTCAATTGATGATTTGGCAGATAAAGTTCATAAAATGGGAGGGTTGGTGATTCCTGCACATGTGGACAGACCGGCATTTTCATTAACAAGTCAGCTTGGTTTTATTCCTCAAGGTGATTTCGATGCATTGGAAACTCTAACTTTAGATTTGTCAAAATTACCAAAATTTTGTAATACAACAAGCTATGCTATAATACATTCTTCGGATGCACATTATGTTGAACAAATAGGGCAGCGTTTTACGCAATTAAATATTGATGGAACTAAAATTTTAAAAAATGACGGTAGAGTTGATATAAATGTTTTAAAAGAAGCACTTGAATCATTAATTTAAAACTTGACTTTTGACTCATTTTATCTTATCTTTATAATCAAATGATTCATATAAATCATTAATTTTATTTTTAGGAGATCTCATGGCTAAATTAGAAGGCTCAAAAACAGAAGCAAATTTGATGGCAGCATTTGCAGGTGAAAGTCAAGCTAGTATTAAATATAAGTATTATGCTTCAAAAGCTAAAAAAGAAGGCTTTAACCAAATTGCAGATTTTTTTGAAGAAACATCAATTAATGAAAAAGAACATGCAAAGATTTGGTTCAAACTTTTGAACGATGGTATTCCTGCAACAGAAGATAATTTGTTAGATGCTGCAGACGGCGAAAATTATGAATGGACATCAATGTATGCTGATTATGCTAAAATTGCAAAAGAAGAAGGTTTTGACCGTATTGCATTTTTATTTAGTGAAGTAGCAAAAATTGAAAAATCACATGAAGAACGTTACAGAAAATTGC
>JAAYNH010000030.1 GCA_012520945.1 Treponema sp.
CTTGATATGTATGAAGCCCGCAATCCCTTACTGCCGCTACACTCAACCGTTATGCACAAGCGAAAAAAAAGACAGCGACACAGCAAATTGACAATGGAAATAGAATATTAAACTTGGTATGAAAAACGAAACTGACAGACAAATAACCCGACACTCATTGCCGACCCGAATGAGTTTTAATTTTTTTTACCCACCGCACAAAAATTTTGAAATTCTGCCGACCCACATTGCACACATTGGCAAGTCGCACCAGCCGACCCGCAGACCAAAACTTGCCAAAGAGTGCAATCTTGCCAACACACAAGGAAGTACTATATTTAAAATTCTGATTAAACCAAAAGCATTATGCTATTAGATAATAAAACCAAAACAGAAGACAGCGAATTTTACAAAGTATTCGACTTCATTAAAAACTATACTGAAAATGGTGGACTTGACATAGTTACCGGCTTTTTTTCGATTTATGCTTTGGCATTAATGAAGGATGAAGTAAATCAAGCTGAGAAATTCAGGTTGATTTTGGGAAACCTTATGCAAGAAGAATCCCAACTTAACAAAATCATTGACTTGCTTAATGGAGACCCAAGTATTACAAGTACATTTAATTTAAGTGCTTCGGCTCAAAAAGCAGTTGAATTTTTACAACAGGACAAAGTTTTGGTTAAAACAATTCAGAGAAATTTCTGCCACGCAAAGGCATATATCTATAACGACAAAGACACAAGAAAAAACTTTCATATAATTGGCAGCTCTAACTTGACAGATGCCGGACTTGGAATTAAAGACAGTAGCAATATTGAATTAAACACCGCTTCAACGGGTAACGACAACGATTATAAAGAAATTAAAAAATGGTTCAAACATCAATGGGATAATATTGCACAGGAAAAGATTGAGCTACCTGATAAAACAAAAGTTGATGTAAAAAAACATTTGATAGAAATTATTACAAATCTTTGGAAACCTTGGGAGCCTATTGATTTATACTATAAAGTCCTTTATGAATTATTCAAGGACGATTTACTTGCCCTTTCTACCGATGCTGAATTCAAGCGTGAAATTGCTCATTTAGAGGAAACCATTATTTATAAAACTCTATTCCCGTATCAGCAAAAGGGCGCTATCAGTTTGATTAAAATGCTCCAGAAATTCAACGGAGCAATTCTTGCCGATGCCGTTGGTTTGGGTAAAACCTGGACTGCATTAGCAGTAATGAAATATTTTGAAACCAAAGGATATACAGTAGTTTTATTTTGCCCTAAAAAGTTACGGAATAATTGGGAGCAATACCAATCTCACAGAGGTTCAAGGTTTGAACGTGACGAGATTGAATACTATGTCAGAAATCATACAGACTTACAAGACGAAAGATTAACAACTGGTTACCCTGACTTCCCACTTATTAAAATTCAAAAGAAACAAAAGCTTCTTATTGTTATTGATGAAAGCCACAATTTGCGGAATGACAAATCTTCTCGTTACAAATTTTTAGTTGATAATGTTTTAATGCCCGAAAGGATTAAACGAGATGTAAAGGTTTTGCATCTTTCAGCAACACCTATAAACAACAAATTGATGGACATTAGGAATCAGTTTAAATTGATGACTAAAGGACAAGATGATGGTTTCAAAGAAACTGAATTGGAAATTGATAGTTTGGAAAACATTTTCAGGAATGCTCAAAAAGATTTTGGAGAATGGACAAGTCTTGAAAATAGAAAAATTGCCGACTTTATTAGTAAACTCCCTTTAAAATTTGAGAAATTAACGGATGCACTCATTGTTGCAAGAACAAGAAAACTAATTGAAAGCGAATTTGGGGAAATGAATTTCCCGAAAAAAGGAGCCCCAATAAACAACTACATCACGCCTGAAAAGATTGGGAACTTAAAATCATTTGACGATATACTAAATGCTTTGCGGGTAAACCTGACTGCTTATCGCCCATCGGAATACATCAAAGACTTGAAAATTGAAAGTGTTTTGGAAAACCCAAAACAACGTGAAAAGTTTTTGGTCAAAATGATGTATATTCTGTTAATAAAGCGACTTGAATCAAGCTGGTATTCATTCAAACTTACAGTTGAAAACATCTTGAATCATCATATAAATGCTTTAGAAAAGGTTGAGAAATTCATAAATACAAAACAAGATACAACCATTGAAAGCGAACTAACTGGCGAAGAACAGGAAGAAATTGAAGAAACAGCAGCAGAAATTAACGGAGAAAACGAAGAACCAATTACACTTGGCAAAAAGAATCCCATTGCGATATCATCCATTACTAAGATTGACCTTTTCAAAAAGCATCTTGAAGCAGACATTGTAAAACTTAAAAAGCTAAAGGAAAACCTGGATAGCTATGAAAAGGATTTCAATGAGAAAAAGACCAACGACCCGAAATTAGATAAACTCATTGAACACATCAAAACGAAACAAAAAGGAGAAAACAAAAAAGTATTAATTTTTACCGTATTCAAAGACACTGCAAAATTCCTATACGATAAACTAAAAGAACAGAAAATTGAAAACCTTGCTTATGTTTCAGGCTCAATCAGTGAAACAATAGACGGTTATATAGGTGAAAAATTTGAAATCATACTTGAACGATTTGCCCCTTTCACCAAACTTTACAACGAAAAAGACTGGAGTGAACTTTACGAAAAAGCAAATCTTGGTGATGAATTTAAAGAAGGAGATAAATGGAAAGTATCTTATGAAAAGTGGCTTGAAATTATTAGAAAACACGATAAAAATACCCTAAAAAAAATTGAAGCTCCTATTGATGTTCTGATTGCAACCGACTGTTTAAGCGAAGGGCAAAACTTGCAGGACTGCGACACTGTTGTTAATTACGATATACACTGGAATCCGGTTCGCCTGATTCAACGAATGGGGCGTATTGACCGACTTGGTTCTCCGAATAAATTTATTTATGGAATTAACTTCTGGCCCGGGAAAAACTATGAAGATTATTTGCGATTAAAAACAAGAGTTGAAAACCGTATGGCTTTGATGAGTGTTGTGGGTACTGAAATGGACGACAATCTTACTCCTGAATTTCAAAAAATGGTTGAAGACAATCCCTTATTGCCTAAACAAGCTCAAAAAATGCTCGACCAGTTACAATTAACCTGGGATGATATTGAAGTAAACGATGAAACTCTTGGCTTAAATGATTTATCGCTTGAGCAATTCAGGCAGGAACTGTTTGAGTTTTTCAAAAAGAATGAGGAGTTTTTTAAGAAAATACCCAATGGCGTTTTTACAGGTTTCAAATTTAAGCCAAACAAAAAATGGAAAGAGATTCCTGATAGCATTGTAGCTGTTCTTGGCTATCCCAAACGACCTGATGAAGTTACAAAACACGTTTACGAAGAAATACATCTTCTGCACCAATCTTTTGACGATAAAGGCAAAGGCGTTTTATTAAACAACAATCAGGAAATACTTGCTTTGTTGCGACATCACAAACTACAAATGCGTTATGTGCCTAAACAAATTGAAAATGCCGATAAAGACATTATTCAAAAATTATCCAACGCTGTTTCGCATTGGGTAAAATCGCAAGCAATGCCTGTAGCAGTTAACCAAATTCAGAATATGTTTACTGGCGACATAACGCCAAAGAAAATTTCACCGGAACAAAAGAAACTTGAAGATAAGTTTAAGCCCGAAAATTTTGATTTAATAAACTGGTTTGTAATATCAAATAAATAAGTTCTATGAATCTTTCATTATTCAATACAGCCAATCTTTTTGAAGCAGCAACTAATCTCTTTCAGCAATTGGGTATTAAACTCAATTCAAATACTGCCGAAGCATTGCCTACTAAAGATTTAATGAAAAGCTTTTACAAAGACAACGAGGTTTTTAATTCCATTAAAAGCACTTATTTTATTGGTATTATTGACGATTCGGTGTTTCAGGCAACCGGAATGTTTGATGTAAATTACAGTATAAAAGAAGCATTGCAACAAGGCAATAAAAACTACGATGGGCTGATGCTTTTCGCTTTGGAACTGACGAAGAAACCGACACGGACTGAAATATCTGAAATTACAAGGGCATTTAACCGCATTAGCCAAAAAATGCCGGTAGCATTGGTATTAAAATATACTATCGAAAAAGAAGCAGTTATTTCAATTGCTATCAGTGAAAGATTTAAATATTTGCAAAACTGGAGGCAGGGCGAAAAAGTAGGGAAAGTTATTATCCTGAGGGATATTTTTACAACCAACACACACGCAGGTCATCAACGCATTTTACTCGACCTTGTAAAACCGGCAGGAGTTGCAAACTATGCACAGCTACACGCTCAATGGTTAGAAGTTCTTGATGTAAATATTCTGAACAAAAAATTCTTTCAGGAGCTTGCCAACTGGTATTTCTGGGCAATGGATAAAGTTCAATTCCCTGACGATATTGAAAAAAAGAAAGATGTACGAAACGCAACAAACCTTATTCGCCTTATTACTCGGGTAATTTTTATATGGTTCATCAAAGAAAAGCATCTTGTACCGGATTATTTGTTTAATGAAAAATATCTTTCAACCATTTTAAAGGATTTTCTAAAAAACAAGAAGTCAGCCAATTATTATCAGGCAATACTTCAAAATTTGTTTTTTGGTACGCTTAATCAAAAAATGGATGAAAGAGATTTTGCCGAAGACCACAATCGTACAAACAAACTTGACCAAGGCATTAAAAACAAGTACCGCTATGCAGATAAGTTCAATATTTCTAAAAAAGAGATTATTGATTTATTCAAAGACATCCCATTTCTAAATGGCGGTTTGTTCGATTGCCTCGATAAGTTTGATGAAGAAAAACTTGAAAAGGGAAAAAAAGAACAAATATTTGTTGATGGCTTTACCCGACTTGATGGCAAACAAGCCATAGTTCCCGATTATTTGTTTTTTGGCGTTTATCCTGATGTAGATTTAACAGAATATTACGACCCCGAAGCCAAAAAGCCCATTGTTAAGAATGTAAAAGGACTGATTGATATTCTAAAAAATTTCAAATTTACCGTTGCTGAAAACACCCCGATAGAAGAAGAAATTGCCCTTGACCCTGAATTGTTGGGCAAAGTGTTTGAAAACCTTTTGGCAAGTTATAATCCCGAAACCAAAACCACTGCTCGTAAGCAAACAGGCAGTTTTTATACACCTCGCGAGATTGTAAACTATATGGTTGACGAATCGTTGATTGAATACCTGAAACAAAATACGGAAATTAAAACCAATGACTTCGATAGTCGATTAAGAAATTTGTTTTCCTACAATGACGAACCTAATCCGTTTAACCCGAAAGAGACAGACCAGCTTATTGAAGCAATTAATAATGCCAAAATACTCGACCCAGCTTGTGGTTCGGGTGCTTTCCCAATGGGTATATTGCACAAAATGGTACATTTACTCCAAAAACTCGACCCCGGCAATGTAAAATGGAAAGAACAACAAAAAGAAAAAATTATCGGCAACCAAATTAAAGAACTCGAAAAAGATAAAAAAGCCATTGAGGGATTAAGCGATAAAGCAGTTAGAGAAAAAGCTATTAAGGCAGTGGACGAACGACTGAAAGAAATTGATGAAATTTTTGAAAGCAAAAACAACTTTGACGACTACGCCCGTAAACTCTACCTCATTGAAAACTGCATTTACGGCATAGACATACAGCCCATTGCCGTGCAGATTTCAAAACTCCGCTTTTTTATTTCACTAATCATTGACCAGGACAAAGACAATAAAAAAGAAAACCTGGGTTTCCGTTCGTTACCAAACCTTGAAACTAAGTTTGTGGCTGCCAATACGCTAATTAGTTTAGAAATACCCACAACCGATTTATTTTCGGAAAACAACCCCATTAAACTTTTACAAGAGCAACTTAAAGCCACACGACACGAATACTTTAATGCGAAAACAAGAAAAGAAAAACTTTATTTACAACAACAAGACAAAGAACTACGCAAAAAAATTGCAGCACAAATAAGCGATACCTTAATAAACAAAAAAGAGAAAGAAATAGCAAACCTTGAAAAGCAACTTGAGGAAGCGAAAAAGAAACTTATACAAATAGAAAACGGAGCCGAGCAAAAAGAAATTATTGAAAACACTAATATTTTTGGTGAAACAGAAACCACAGTTATTGATAAAAAGAAAGAAAAAATAAAAGCCCAGAAAAGCACTATTTCATTTATTGAAAAACAAATAAACTCACTGAAAGCTACCGATAACAAAAATACCATACAAAAAGTTGCCCAACAAATTTCAAGTTTTGACCCCTACGACCAAAATACGTTTGCCAACTGGTTTGAACCCGAATGGATGTTCGGTACCGAAGTAAAAGATGGGTTTGATATTGTTATTGGCAATCCTCCTTATGTTGATTCTGAAACAATGACAAAAGACAATCCTGAGTTTCGCAAATACTTGAAATCAAAGTTTCAATCAGCCGAAGGTAATTGGGACTTATTTGTTGTCTTTACGGAAATGGGTTTAAAATTATGTAAGAGATATGGCAGCTTGGCATTTATCGTTCCCAACAAAATCATTTCAGCAAAGTACACATATTCTTTAAGAACAATTATTTGCAATCTGTCACCTCGTGAAATAATAGATTATTCTTATGTTAATGTATTCAAGGAGGCTGATGTTTATCCTGTAGTTATTTTGATTTCCAATCAAGAAACCCATAAATATCAAGTATCCTCAAAAGTAATGTATAATCTTGAAGAGATAAAGACTATAAACCTCATTAATTCAATTCAATTCACAAGTGATATATTTTGGGATAAATACTTTTTTAATCCTGATGTCGTAAATTTGATTATTAAGATAACGAGTAATGACAAACTTATTAGTAAATTCCCAAATATTTTAGGTGCTGCTACAGTTAATGAAGCATATCAAGTAAAAGAAGTGATTAAAGAACTTGAAAAAGAAAAAAAATATTTTAAATTTATTAATACTGGTACAATTGACCCATATAAATCCCTTTGGGGCTTAAAGCAAACTCAATACATTAAAGGCAATTATCATAAACCAATTATAACTAAAACTGATTTAGATGAAATAAACAGAACACGAACTAAACAATCAAGTTCTCCTAAAATTATTATAGCTGGTATGGCATTACGAATAGAAGCGTTCTATGATGAATATGGTTCTTATTATGCGGGTAAATCTACCACTATAATTTTAGGGGAATCTCAGAGTTTAAAGACTTTAACTGGTATAATCAACTCTAAATTAGTGTCATATTGGTTTTCTAAATACTTTAATTCACTTTCAATGGCAGGTGGTTATTTTAACATCGGAAACAATGAACTTGGATTAATTCCGCTTCCCAATATGAATTTTCCAAATAACCAAATAAATAATATAGTTGATAAAATTTTGGTAGAAAATTCTAATAATCCCCAAGCTGATACGTCTTCCTTAGAAAAGCAAATAGACGAGTTGGTTTACAAGCTATATGATTTAACCGAAGAAGAAATCGCCATTATTGAAAATTCATTAAATAAAACCTAATAGCAATTAGCGAACACCACAAAAAAAATAAAAAAATGCGTGAGCAAATCAAAATAATTGAAAAAAATCCGAATGATTCTTGAACACCTTTAAAAATAAAATAATTTGTAAAAAAATGAATAGCCACCGCAGCAGCCACACACATTGTCAAGCCGCACAATCCCAAGCTCAAACCAAAGCTTGCCAAAGAGTGTGTCTGCCCCAACCCATAGAGAATTTCAAAATTTTTCTCCCCCTATTTACAGAAAAAATTAAAACACTCCAACACACAAGCGACACAGACAGAAAAGAAAATGATACGAATGACAAGTTTAATATGAAAGTGCAATTTGACAGTAACCTACGGACAGACAAGAACCGCCAGTGCATAACAGGCGGTATATTTTATTGCCGAGACAGTGCGGGTTTCAGCGTTTCTGCATCTAATAAACTTTCGTGTAACTTGACAGTGAAGTGCTTCGAAATCGGCAACAAAATCATACCGCCAAACCGTTATATGCCATTATAAAAAGACGACATAGTGCAAACAGATTTTACTAAAATACTTCTCGACTTCAAATCAATTCCTCGACATAAGCAGACAAAAACGTTTATGGAAATCAGTGGCTATCCCCATTACGAAAATGTTTGTAGTAACATATTGCAGTTTTATCTAGACCCAAACAATGAACACGGATTAAAAGACTTAGTGCTTAATTCGTTACTGCATATAATAGACAGAGATTTCAAATTTGATAATGACTTTGAAGCAATTGAAATTTACAGGGAACATAAGACTATTGCCGACAAAAGACTTGACTTACTTATACTAACCGAAAATTATTCGATAGGTATTGAGAACAAAATATTTCATCACTTACACAATGACTTGACAGATTATAATAACACTGTTTTATCGTATTGCTATAACTCAAGAAAACCTATCTGCATCGTATTATCCTTGAACAAATTGACATCCAAAGAAGACATTGAAAAGATTACAACCAATAATTTTATAAATGTAACTTACGAGCAACTTTTTGAAAACATTAAACAAAATATTGGCAGATACCTAACGAACTCAAACATAAGCTACATAAACCACTTGACCGACTTTATTAAATCAATAGAAAATCTAACACCAAAGACAATGGAAAATAAAGCTCTCTGGACATTCTTTAAAAATAACTCAGAATCAATTCAGGAGTTAACAGACAGTTTTAACGAATACAGAAACTCTCTTTATCAAAAAATATATCAACTGAAGGACACACTTCCTCAAAATGAATTTGCCCCATCGGTCGACAGACAATGGATATATGAAGGGTTTTGTCTTGTTCACGACTATACGGTTAACTCAAAATATAAAGTGGCTGTTGACACTTACATTGACATAAATGGATGGGAGATTCAACTTTTTGGACGTAATAGCCAATCGACCGATTTTATTTTCAATACTATGTGCAAAGACAAAGATTTCCTGCCTAAACCTTTTGACACTTATGAAAGGGGCGAAAGACTAATATTTGAGAAGTTCGACACAGATGTTGACATCTCAACAGTAGCAAAAACATTAACTGACCTACTGACAAGAATTGAGAAATACAAAAAACGGACAGATGAGAATAACGGCATATAACACGGGTTTTGCGTCAGGCGGGGTGACGTGCAAACTTGGAGCTTTGTGCCTCTATTCAAGTGTAGTGCTGGTTGACAGTTTTGTGCTCCGAAACCCGCCCGAACGCAAAGCCCGAAAACGTTGTGTGGCATTTTAGAAAGACAATCGCAACATGGATAAAGATATTAATAAACAGAAAGAAAGAATAGCAAAGATATTTC
>JAAYNH010000031.1 GCA_012520945.1 Treponema sp.
AGAGTCGGGGTCGCGCTATATGGGAGAAGCCGGTGCAATGTCTTGTTCCCAAGATACGCTAAAAGAAGTCGAGAATTTAGTAGTTGAAATTATTGCAAACTGTTATGCAAAAGCAAAAAAACTTATTGCAGAAAACCGGATTGCCATGAAATCTCTAACCGACTACTTACTCGAAAAAGAGACAATTACCGGTAAAAAGTTTATGAATATTTTGGAAGGAATTAGATAATAAAATTTTTTTGGTATATTTTAGATGGAGTTGAAAATATTTTCGATGAGGTACTAGATGCAGAAAATAAATCAAATAGGATTCTTTGTTTTGTTAGTCATGATATTATTTTCTATATTTTTTATTCCATCTTTTATTGATATGCCGGATCTATATCTTGTAGACAAAAATGTTATATCCTTTACAGAGGGTTGGACTTGGAGAGGAGATGGATATAAATCATCTTTCAGTTTGCCTTATCATTTTGATGTATCAAAAACCGAATCTTTAGTAATAAAAAATACTATCCCCGAAAATATTCCGCACGGTGCCAACATAACTTTCAAATCTTATGTTCAGTCTGTTATTACAAAAATTGACGGAGAAATAGTATATGAAATGGGTACCGATAGAGACACTTTTTTAGGAAAGGATTTAGGCAAGTTTTGGGTCTTTATTAAACTTGAACCTGAACATAAAGGTAAAGAAATTGAGATAACTCTTTTTTCTCATAGAGATGCTTTACACGGTTATGCTCCTGAAATTTTAATATCTAGCAAAGATGCCTTATTTGCTCACAATTTTTCTAATACTATTTGGTTTAATATATTTGCACTTTTTATTGTAATTTCAGGACTACTTACAGATATTGATCGCTTGAAATATATAAATGATTATTTTGGACATGCCGCCGGAGACAGAGCCATAATCGATACATTTGAAATATTAAAGAAAAACTTTGCAGGAATAGGTCGGGTGTATCGTATAGGAGGAGATGAGTATTCTGTTATAGTGAAAAATGTAAAACGTGAAGAAATAGATGCAATAATCGAAAATATAACAAAAGATATTGTTTCTATAGAAAAAGACAGAGAATATGACTATTTCATATCAATTGGTGTAGAGGAGTATAATCCTGAGATTGATGAAAATATTTATTCCGCTTCAATTAGAGCAGATCATAAAATGTACGATGACAAGAAAAGGCATAGAAATTCAGTACCGAAAAAAATGCCAAGAAATACAAATTATTATAAATAAATTTTAAATGGATTCTATTTTTTTATTAAAAAGACTTAAAAAAATTATAATGCATGAAAAAAAACAGGCTTTGTACATTATGATGCAAAACCTGTTTTAATTATGAGCTAATTTTTATGTGCTTAAATTTTTGTTACCCATAATCCGTGAAGGTTACAATATTCATATGCTGCAAGAGGTTTTTCATTTTCTGCAATATTGAAAACAGCTACCGGTTTATCACTTGGATTAAGGTTGTAACGATGACGACCTTTGTCCGTTTCAAGATAAATCCATTGAATCCAATGTTTTTCTTCCATAGGATGTTCAACAGAACTAACAACAACGTTAACTTTGGTTCCGTTAACTGTTACAACAGGCAAGTGTTTTTCATTTGATGCATCTGTTGTATTTGGTTCAAGAAGACTCATTTTTTCACCGCAACATGAAACAGGAACTCCTGCATCTTTAATTTTCTCAATAATATTGCCACAATGCTTGCAAATGTAAAATTCAGCTTTCATTAATTCCTCCTATAAATGCTGATATAAGATAAATTATCGAACACTTATTTTAAAGTAAATGTTCGTCATTTAAATATACATAATAATCATGAAAAAGGAAATAGATATATGTAAAAAAATATTAAATCATTTTTATCCTTTTTTCTCGTACATTTTGTAAATAGTTTTTTAAGTCAGTTTCATTTTCTGTTTCAATTAAATTTTTCAACTGAGATAAAGATTTTTCAAAACTTTCAATATGGTACACAAGATTTGTTTTGTTTGCCAAAAACAGCTCAGTCCAAAGAGGAGCATTTATCATTGCAATGCGCGTTAAATCTTCAAAACTTCCGCCACCAAATTCTGTGATATTCGTATCTTCTGCACATTGTACTAAACCGGAAGCAATGACATGACAAAGTTGTGATGTAAAAGCAATTTTATGGTCATGGTTTTTGGCACTTGTTTTTATGATGCGTTTGAATCCCAAGTCATAAATGAGTTTTTCAAAATTATGCAGTTTTTCAGGTGGCGTATCAGCAAAAGGTAAAAGAATATAATTTCTTCCATTAAAAAAATTTGCACTGGAATATTCAAAGCCTTCTTTTTCGCCACCTGCCATTGGATGTCCTGGAATGAAAAATGCCTTTCCAAGTTTTGCACTTTGCAACTTTTCGCTTTCATCAATGAGAATGCTTTTTACACCTGCAATGTCTGTTATGATTGCTCCTGAAGCAAAACTGTTTTTATGCTTATCTAAAAATTTTTTTGTTGCACCTGGATAAAGACAGATAAATACAATTTGGCATTTTTCAAGCATTGCATCAACATTTTCCGGAATAAAACCTTCAGTAATTATATTTCCATTTTTTGCTTTTTCTAAAACAGTGGCATTAATATCACAGGCAAAAATTTTTTCACAAAGTTTTTTTTCTTTTAATGCTTTTGCAAAAGAAGCTCCCATGAGACCAAGACCGACAATTCCAACAGTTTTCATATTTTTCCTCATAAAAATTAAAAACAATTTTTTTTTATAAAGATAAATTTCATTTTTGAAAAATATCTTTTTGCTTAAATTACCATATTTTCAATTTTTGCATATTGTTGTAACGATTTAACTAATTTGTCAAATTGATTTGGTGTGATTGATTGTTCTCCATCGCACAATGCACATTCAGGGCAGTTATGTACTTCAACAAGAATGCCGTCTGCTCCGCAAGCAAGTGCTGCTTTTGACATAGGTTCAACCATCCATGAAAGCCCCGTTGAATGACTAGGGTCAACGATTACCGGAAGATGAGAAACTTTTTTCAAATATGGAATTACTGCTAAATCTAAAACATTACGTGTAAAATTATCAAAGCTACGAATGCCACGTTCACACAATATTACATTTTCGTTTCCACTAGACATAATATATTCGGCACTCATTAAAAGCTCCTTTGCTGTGTTTGCAAGCCCGCGTTTGAGCAAAATGGGTTTTTTACAATGACCTAGTTCTTTAAGTAAATCAAAGTTTTGCATATTTCGTGCACCGATTTGAATAATATCAATATTATCAAACAATTCCAATTGTTTAATTGCCATGAGTTCCGTTACAATGGGTAATCCTGTTTCTTTTTTAGCTGCTAAAAGTAAATCAATTCCTGAACATCCCATTCCTTGAAAAGCATATGGAGATGTGCGGGGCTTAAAAGCACCACCTCTTAAAAATCTTGCTCCACTTGCTTTTACTTCTTTAGCAACGCTAATAATCTGTTCTTCGCTTTCAACGCTACAAGGACCGGCCATAATTGTAAAATTACGCTTATTGTTTTTTTGTAAATCAGTTCCGATTGTAATCTCTCCGTCGGGACTTTGAATTTTAATTTCCGTATTATCAGGATGAAATTTTCTGTTTGCCATTTTATATGGTTCTTGAACGCGCATTACAGTTTTAACAATGTCAAAAGCTTTGAAACTTTCTTCATTCATATTACTTGTGTCACCAACTAATCCAATAATTGTTGTATCTACACCGGTTGAAACATGAACACCAAGTCCACGATTTTGCAACATATTAATGAATAAATCTATGTCACTTTTTGCCGTTTGGTTTTTCAATACTATAATCATAATATTTTCTCCAAAAATTTATTAATAATTATCCATATTGCGGATGCTTTAGTTATGGATATAATTATTTTAATGTTCATTTTGTTCATCGACATATTGATTAAACAAAAAAAAAGACTCCGCTTTGGAGTCTCATGTATAATTCTATTTACTTAGAATACATTTACTGTCAAACATGACAGAGAGCTCCAACCGGCGAGAGAGAAGAAAAGTAATAATAAAAGTATACCAAATTAGCATTAAATGTATTCATGCCTATATCTTAATGAAAATTAATTTTTTTTTCTAGTAGTTTATGAAAATATATATAATTTTTCTATATATAAATAAAAAAATTACCATTCCCATCTGTCATCAAATATTCGCACAATAATAACATCGTTATTCTTAATTCTGAAACACGGTTTGTATCTACCGGTAGTATCGTCAAGCGCTTCTTCACGAATTTTACATCCGTATTCCAGACCATTCATTATAAATTCTAACTGTAAACTCATCTCCATTAACGATACGCTTTCCGGGTTTAAAATGCTTTGTCCCTTCAAGTATAACATCTTCCACAGCACGACAACCATATTCTTCGCCATTTATATAAAAACTTATTGTCAAAGACGATTCTTTTTTGTCAAAGACGATTTTTTTCCCGGATACTCCCACCCTCCAATAAGAGTTCATGATTCTTTTGGTTTTAAAACATCCTTATAGTAGTGTTCTTTATTTTCACTGGATATTGAGGGAGATAACCATATTTCAGTAACATCATAATCTGAAAAATTATCAACATATACCGTTACATATTTTGTTGAATTATCACAAGATAAAAAAATACATAAAGTAATACAGCCCATGATAACTAAAAATAAATTTTTCATATTTCCTTCAAAAAATATGATATTGTATTTTTAAAGAAAAGTTTTTATAGAAAAAAAATAAAGATATGCACTGTTGTAGAATTGGTAAAATGTTTTTTATATATAATACAGTACTTTTTTTATTATTTAAGCTTTTAAAAACTCTTCCTTTGTATATTATATTAAAATATAAAATATGTATTTGTCAATAGTTTTTCATTTTTCTTCTATACTATTAATTTTTTTCTATGTTGAATTTAATATGAAAAAGTGTCATAATTCACCAATAATCTTTTTTTTATTTTTGGAGGACATGAATATGTCAAAGTTGCGTGGTGCATTTACCGCTTTAGTTACACCTATGAAAGATGACGGCTCTGTAGATTATGATGGATATAGAACTTTGGTGAAACTTCAGTTGGAAGCGGGCATTTCAGGTTTGGTTCCTCTAGGAACTACAGGTGAAACCCCTACGCTGGATGAAAGCGAAGAAGAAATTATTGCAGAAATTGTTATGGACGAAAAGCGTATATTTAAACAAAAAACAGGCAAAGATATTCCTGTTATACTTGGTGCTTCAAGTAATAACACTCGTGATGCGGTACGTTATTGTGAACGAGCAAAAAATTACGGAGCTGATTATGCTTTAGTTATTACTCCATATTATAATAAGCCATCTGATGAAGGAATATTCCGTCACTTTGAAGCTACATCAAAAGTGGGCATTCCTATTATTGTATATAATATACAAAGTAGAACAGGGCGAAATATTTCGACACCGCTTTTGAAACGCATTGCTGAATTGGATAATATTGCCGGCGTAAAAGAAGCTTCCGGTGACATTAATCAAATGATGGATGTAATTGCTCAAATTAAACAAAAAAAAGGCGATTTTTGTGTCTTAAGCGGAGACGATTGTTTAACATTGCCATTAATTGCGGCCGGCGGAGACGGTGTAATTTCTGTTGTTTCAAATATTGCTCCTGATTTAGTAAATAAATTGTCATTGGCTGCATTAGATGGAGATTTTGAAACAGCTCGTAATATTCATTATAGATTATTGTCTTTTTTTAGAGCCGCTTTTGTAGATGGAAATCCTACTTCAATCAAATATGCAATGAATCAAAGAGGTATGCCTGCAGGAGTTGTGCGTTTGCCGTTAGTTGAAGTTTGTGACAGTGCAAAAGACGTTATAATAAAATCTCTTAAAGATTGTAATTTATAAAAAATAAAAAAATGCAAAAAAATTGCACAAACATAAATGAAATATATGTTTTATGGAGAAAAATATGGAAAAGAAAATAACAGTTGGTGTTCTTGGTGCTACAGGAATGGTAGGACAACGCTACATCTATCTTTTGAAAAACCATCCTTGGTTTGAAGTTACATATGTTGCCGCTTCACCGCGAAGTGCAGGCAAAACATATGAACAAGCTGTTGAAAGTCGTTGGCTTATTGGTAGTGACATACCTGAAGGTGTGAAAGATTTGATTGTACAAGATGCAAACGATGTGTCAGCCGCTAAAGGTAAGTGTCAGTTTGTTTTTAGTGCTTTGGAAATGGAAAAAGATGCAATCAAATCTTTGGAAGCATCTTATGCCGCCGCTGATATTCCTGTTGTTTCAAATGCAAGTGCTCATCGTTGGACAGATGATGTTCCAATGCTTATTCCTGAAATTAATGCAGAACACTTGGACATTATTGCAAAGCAAAAAGAACACAACGGTTGGAACAAAGGTTTTATTGCTGTAAAACCAAACTGTTCCATACAATCATATATGACTCCTGTTTTTGCTTTGCAACAAGCGGGTTATCCCGTTAAACGCATGATTGTAACGACGTTGCAAGCTACAAGCGGTGCAGGATATCCGGGTGTTCCGTCTTTTGATATGATTGATAATATTGTTCCATATATTGGTGGTGAAGAAGAAAAAACCGAAAAAGAAGGTTTGAAAATTTTAGGAAAAGTAAACGGTGATAAAATTGAAAATGCGTCTGGACCGCTTGTGTCTGCACACTGTAATCGTGTTCCTGTTGTTGACGGACATACCGCTTGTGTAAGTTTGGAATTTGATTTGCCTAAAGAAAAAAAACCTTCATTGGAAAAAATTGAGGAGATTTGGCAAAATTTTAAAGCACTACCACAAAAAATATCTTTACCTAGTGCACCTGTTCAGCCGATTATTATTCGTCATGAAATAAATCGACCTCAACCTCGCCGTGATCGTGAAAATGATAAAGGCATGGCGGTAACAATTGGGCGTTTGCGTGAATGTCATGTTTTTGACATACGTTTTGTTGCTTTAAGTCATAATACAAAACGTGGTGCTGCACTCGGTGGAATTTTGAATGCGGAATTAATTAAAGCACAAGGTTTTTTTGACAATTTATAATTTTATTAGGAAATAGTAAATATGAAAAAGATTTTTCCCTTAAGTTTAGCTCGAACAGAGCAATTGGCTTCTCAATTTGGAACGCCTTTTTATATTTATGATGAAAAGGCAATCCGTGCGAATATTCGTAAATTCATAAAAGCATTTAGTATCTTTCCCGATTTTACTGAATTTTTTGCTGTAAAGGCTTTGCCGAATCCATATATTTTGAAAATTTTGGCAAGTGAAGGTTGCGGGGCGGACTGTTCAAGCTTACCTGAATTAATTTTAGCAGAACGTGCCGGAATTACAGGTGAACAAGTTATGTTTACAAGTAATAATACACCGGAAAAAGAATTTGTGTATGCTAATATGAAAGGTAATATTCTTAATTTGGATGATATTACTCATATTGAGTTTGTAGAAAAAGCATGTGGAAATTTGCCTGATTATATTTCTTTTAGATATAATCCCGGTCCGCTTAAACAAAGTGGCGTAAATGCGTTTATCGGTAAACCTGAAGAAGCAAAATACGGATTGACTCGTGAGCAAATTTTTGAAGCATATAAAATTTGCAAGGAAAAAGGCGTTAGCAGATTTGCACTTCATACAATGGTAGCTTCTAATGAGTTAAATCTTGATTATTTTGTTGAAACGGCACGTATTCTTTTTGAATTGGCACGCGACATAAAAGAAAAAGTGGGTGTTTCAGTTGAAATGATTAATTTGGGTGGCGGATTAGGTATTCCATATAAATTAGATCAAAAACCTGTTGATTATGATTATGTAGCAAAAGAAATTCGCAAAGTATACGATGAAATAATTGTTCCTAGTGGACTTGACCCTGTAAAAATATGCTGGGAATGTGGTCGCCCCATTACCGGACCGTACGGCTATTTAGTGACACGTGCCATTCATGAAAAACATATTTATCGTGAATATATTGGAGTAGATGCTTCTATGGCAGATTTAATGCGTCCCGGTATGTATGGTGCATATCATCACGTAACAGTTTGTGGCAAAGATGAAGTTGTGGACGAAAAAGGCGAAATTATTCCGGGTGCAAATGTGCATATTTATGATATAGTAGGCTCTCTGTGTGAAAACTGTGATAAGTTTGCAGTTCAACGACCAATGCCTAAAATTGATAAAGGCGATTTGTTAGTTATTCATGATGCAGGTGCACACAGTCGTGCAATGGGTTTTAATTATAATGCTAAATTAAGATGTAAAGAACTTTTACTTCGTGAAGATGGAAGTGTTATGCAAATTCGTCGTGCAGAAACCGTTGATGATTATTTTGCAACGTTAGATTTTGAAGCACTACGTAATTTTTCATGATTTATAAAAAAAAAGTGATGAGTAGGTCGGCTGAAATAGTGCCTCACTACTCATTGTCAAGTTTGCATAGGAGATAATTGTGACATTACCAAATAAACGTCCTAGTAACATGCTTAGAATTACAACGGAAAAATTGGCAAATCAATTTATTGAAGAACAAGTTGCATTTGTAAAAAAACAAGTAAAAGATAAAAAAGTTTTGCTTGCTCTTTCCGGAGGTGTTGACAGTTCAGTCGTTGCATCGTTGTTAATTAAAGCTATTGGTAAGCAATTAATTTGTGTTCATGTAAATCATGGTTTGATGCGTAAAGGTGAAAGCGAAGAAGTTGTTGAAGTTTTCAAAAATCAGCTTGATGCAAATTTAATTTATATTGATGCAACGAATAGATTTTTAATTTTGCTTAAAGGAGTTTCAGATCCTGAGAAAAAACGAAAAATTATAGGTGCAGAATTTATCAAGGTGTTCGATGAAGAAGCACGAAAATTGGAAGGTATTTCGTTTTTAGCACAAGGAACTATTTATCCTGACATCATAGAAAGTGATAGCGTAAAAGCTCATCATAATGTTGGCGGTTTGCCTAAAAATATGCAGTTTGAGCTTGTTGAACCAATTCGCTTGCTTTTCAAAGATGAAGTACGTGTTGTAGGAAAAGCACTTGGACTTCCGTCATCTATGGTAGACCGCCAACCGTTTCCTGGACCGGGTTTGGGTGTACGATGTCTAGGAGCAATAACTCAAGAACGCTTGCATGCTCTCCGTGAGGCTGATGCAATTTTACGCGAAGAATTTGATAAATGTGGCTTGTCTGCAAAAGTATGGCAATATTTTATTGTAATTCCGGATATGAAAAGCGTTGGTGTTCGTGATGGCAAACGATATGAAGGATGGCCGGCCATAATTCGTGCTGTAAATACAAATGATGCACTTACTGCAACAATTGAAGAAATTCCATATAATGTGTTACATAAAATAACAAGCCGTATCACAATGGAAGTAGAAGGAATTAATCGCGTGCTTTTGGATTTAACACCAAAACCGGTAGGCTCAATTGAATGGGAATAAAAACTCTATTTAATTGAAAATAAATAGAGTTTAGAGGATAATATGGCAGAAACAAAAGAAGAAAGATATACACGTAATTGTAATTTGGCAAAGACGCTTAAAGGTGGCGTAATTATGGACGTTACGAATGTAGAACAAGCAAAAATTGCCGAACAAGCAGGAGCTGTTGCCGTTATGGCACTTGAACGTGTTCCTTCTGATATTCGTAAGCTGGGCGAAGTTGCAAGAATGAGCGCCCCTGAAATGATTATTGAAATAAAAAAAGCCGTAAAAATTCCTGTTATGGCAAAGGCTAGAATTGGCCACATTACAGAGGCAAAAGTTCTTGAATCTTTAGGAATTGATTATATAGATGAAAGTGAAGTATTAACTCCTGCAGATGACCAATTTCATATCGATAAAAAATCTTTTAGCGTTCCTTTTGTCTGTGGTTATCGAAATTTAGGTGAGGCTCTTAGGCGAATAGGAGAAGGTGCGGCAATGATGAGGACAAAAGGTGAAGACGGTACGGGAAACATAGTGGAAGCAGTGCGACACATGCGAACAGTGCAAGCGGAAATTAGAAAACTAATCGGTATGTCTCAAGATGAATTAATGAGTGCTGCAAAAGAAATGGGAGCTCCTTTTCATCTTGTTGAGCTTGTTGCAAAAGAAGGAAAACTTCCTGTTGTAAATTTTGCAGCAGGTGGCGTTGCAACTCCCGCTGATGCCGCTTTGATGATGGAGCTTGGAAGTGAAGGCGTTTTTGTAGGCTCCGATATTTTTAACTCCAATAATTCGCTAAAGCGTGTAAAAGCTATTGTAAAAGCTGTTGAGTTTTGGAATGATCCCGAAGTTATTGCGGAAGTTAGTACAGGATTAGAACAGATGTACGTCAGCTTGATGACAGACAACTTTTAGCAGTATGAGGTTGGTAGTTTTTTTCATGAGAAAATAATTGTTTAAGGGTGGCAGTTTTATTTTATTAAATTGCCATACCTTAATAATTTTTTAATACGTATATAGACAAAATTTTTTTTTTATATTATAATTCAAACATATTTACGGGGGGTGCTGTAAAAGGCTGAGATTATACCCATATAACCTGATCCGGATAATGCCGGCGGAGGAAAAAATGAAAACTCTTTTTAAAAAAATCATTACATTTATTTATTTTGCTAAAACTGCCATTATTGAGCAAGTTTTTTCAATTTTCACAGTATTTTTCATGTTTCTTGTATCGATTGTTTTATTTGGTACTTTTGTTTCATGCTCTAAAACACAAAAAGTAGATTCTGCAGTACGACAAAAAAAAGTGATAGTCTATGTTTATGATTCATTTGCGTCTGAATGGGGTGCAGCTCCTGTTTTAAAAAAAGCATTTGAAACAACGAGTAATTATGAAGTTGAGTTTGTTTCTGTTGGAGATGCTCGCGATGTTATTCGTAGGGCTTATTTGGAAAAAAAGGCTCCAATAGCGGATGTTTTACTTGGAATTGATAATCATATAGCACAAGAAGTTGAAGGCTACGGAATTTTACAACCGTACAAACCTGAAGATAGTGATGTTATTTTACCGTTTGTTCATTTTTCACAATTTTTACAAAATCAAGAACAAAGCACTTTGACAGAAAAAAACGAGTGGCTAATTACTCCGTATGATTGGGGATATTTTGCTTTTATTTATGATACGGAATCTAAAATAAAAAAACCGCAATCGTTATCAGAACTTACAAATGAAATATACCGAAAAAAAATAATTATTATGGATCCGCGAACAAGCACACCGGGTCTTGGGTTTGTTGCATGGACATATGCTATTTTTGGTGAGGAAGGATATGAAGATTTTTGGCACTCATTTAAATCTTCTGTTTTAACGATGGCACCAAGTTGGGATTCAGGATACAATTTATTTCTTGAAGGTGAGGCACCGTTTGTCATAAGTTATAGTACAAGTCCTGCATATCATATAGTTTCTGAAAATACTCATCGATATGTGGCGTTGTTTTTTGATGAAGGGCATATTGCTCAAGTGGAAGGTGCAGGTCTTGTTTCCGGTTGTCCAAATGTTGAAGGTGGAAAAGCGTTTTTAGATTTTTTAATCTCCAAAGAAGCACAAAAACATATTCCACTTACTCAGTGGATGTATCCTGTAAATAAAGATGTAGACTTACCTGCAAGTTTTGCTTTGCCACCTATGAATGATACTGAAAAAGATAAATCAAGGGAAGCAAAAACACAAACAAAACTAAATGTTTCAGGTAAAAAAGCCCTTGAAGTAGCTGATCGAGTTATACAAATTTTGAACGAAAGGTGATGGTTTCTTCTTTTTTAAAATGTAGGAGTAAATTATCAAAATGAATATTTGCAACATAATTGGATTTACGCTTTTTCAGGCCACGTCGTCAACGATTGTGGCACTTGTTATAGGATTTACGGCGGCATATTACGTTGCGAAAAAAAAATTTATTTTTAATCGATTTTTGATGAGTCTTTCCGGAATACCGCTTTCTGTTCCGCCATTGCTAATTGCACTTGGTTATGTACTTTTTTTTGGCAATAACGGAAGTCTCAATCGTTTTTTAATGATGTTGACGAATTCAAAAGAGCCACCGTTTTCAATTTTGTATTCGTATGTCGGAATAATTATTGCTCATGGATTTTATAATTTTCCGATTATTATGAAAGCTGTCGCCGATGCATGGCAACGAATACCGGAAGAGGAAGAATGGGTTGCGTCTCTTTTGGGTGCATCAAAGTTTCAGATTTTTAGACACGTTAGTTTGCCTCATTTAGTTGTCCCGCTTATAAGTTCGTCGGCAATAGTATTTTTGTTTTGTTATTTTAGTTTTATCATTGTTTTGTTATTCGGACCGGTAGGATTAACTACTCTGGAAGTGGAAGTGTACCGTGCAAGTCGAATGAGTTTTGATTTTTCCCGCGCCACATTGTTAGCACTTGTTGAAACAGTAATAGCTTTGTTGATAGTGTTTTTTTATAGTGGCTTGGAAAAACACGGTATATCAACAGAGGGGCAGAGTCTGTTTTCCAGGAAAAAAAAGCCATTAACTTTACGTTCAAATATTTTGTTTCAAGTGTTTTTTTTGCACGTAATGATATTTTTTGTAGCACCTATTTTTTCAATTCCGATTAAAGCATTTTTCGTTCCTTCAACTTTTGTAAAACTTTTTTCTCATAAAACTTTTTTTCCTGCAGTGTTAGCAAGTGTTACTTCAGCAAGCATGACAGCACTTTTATCTACAGGAGGAGCATTTTTGTATGCACTTTTTTTACGTATAAAGGATCCGGCAAAACAAAACCGTGTGTTACGTTTTTTACCATATGTCCCAATGGCCATTTCATCTGTCGTCTTAGGTTTTGTAATATCATATGTAATCTCATATTTTGCCAGGATAACAAATTTGTTTACGCTTTCATTATGTCAAGCATTTTTGTTTTGGCCGTTTGCTTTTAGACATCTTCAAAATGTTTTTGATAAAATTCCTTATGAGCTTGATGAAGTGGCGATGATATTTGCACCGTCTTTATTGTATAGTGTTATAAAGGGATATTTTCCTTTAATAAAAAAAGCTCTTGTTTCTGCTTTTTGTTTAAGTTTTGCCATGAGTCTTGGAGATGCAAGTTTACCTCTTATTCTTGCTATTCCGAATGTACAAACTTTAGCTTTGTTGACGTATCGGCTTGCAGGTAGCTATCGTTTTGCTGAAGCATGTGCTACTGGAACGGTTATTTTAGCTTTGAGTATGTTTTTGTTTTCTTTTTCAGATGATTAAATATGCGAAATTAATTTAATAAAAAATTAATGAAAGTTTAATGAAAGTTTAATAAAAAAAATATTTGATTTATTTAAAATGATTTGTTATCATTATCTTGTGTTGGTTTGTATTTTTTATTTAAAAAAAAATACAAAAATTATTTTTAGAGGAGTTATTTATGGCTATAACAAAAGAAATGCAAGATGCTATTAACGATCAGATAAATGCCGAACTTTATTCAGCGTATCTGTATCTTTCAATGGGAGCATATTTTGCCGATGAAGGATTAACGGGTTTTGAAAATTGGATGCGTTGTCAATATATGGAAGAAACTATGCATGCAATGAAGATGTTTAACTATGTTATTGAACGCGGTGGCAGAGTGGAATTAAAAGCGATCGATCAACCTGCAAAAACTTGGAATAGTTATGTTGAAGTTATGGAAGAAGTACTTAAACATGAACAATATGTTACAAGTAGGATAAATAAGTTGGTGAGTCTTTCACGAAAACTCGAAGATTATGCAAGCGAAAGTTTCCTAATGTGGTTTATTGATGAACAAGTTGAAGAAGAGGCTTCTGCTGAAGAATTATTGATTAAATTAAAGCGAGTAAAAGACAGTCCAAATGCGCTATATCAATTTGACAGTCAACTTGCTACAAGAGTACTTGCTCCGGATGTTGTGCCGGTGATTATGAATCAAGCAGTAAATTAAGGTATAAAAAATTTAAAAGACTGTCCAATGGCACGGACGGTCTTTTTTTTATGTTCAATATTTCTTGCGTTTTGATATAAGTAGACTTATAATTGATATATAAAGGGGTGTGTATATGAATAAAGTTGAAAAAAATATTGAAAAAGGTTTCTCATATGCAAAACAACCCCAAAAATTCCCTATGTCATTGTTATTATTGGATTTATTTGGGCATTTAGCTTGGATACCGGGAGCAGTGATATTAGCTTTAATTTCAACAATTGGTGCACCTCCGAATTATATGGTTGGAGCTACTTTAAAAAGTGTAACTGTTGTTATAGTTATTTTAATAATGATATTTTTGCCAATATTGAAATATAGAAATTATAGTAAAGTAGTGATGGAATGGAAAGATGATTGGCGAAAAGCAGGACAAGTTGTTGCTAAAACAAAAAGAATGTTTTTGTTGCCGATTGTTATTTCAATTTTATCTATTATTGCATTTTCAATAGAATTAAAACTTGGTTTTTCCGATATTTTGCTACTTTCCATAATAATCATGGCATCACAGTTAATTATTGGTCAACCTTTTTGTTTGCTTTTTATTAAAAAACTTGAACAATTTTGTGCATTTATACCTATAGATGTTGAAGCATCTTTGGGTTCGGCACGACTATCTATTCGAATTTATACTATTATCGTTGCAAGTTTGATTTCCGTTTCTGTTGTTTCCGTTGTGCCTTATATAAGTCCTACAAATGATGAAAAATCACCATTTCAGATTTTTGCAACTAATTCACTACCTCTTGCTGTAATATGTTTTTCTATGTCCATCTTTGCAATTCTTATTTTTGTACGTGAACTTTTTAAACAAGTAGATATGCTGAAAATAAGAATGCAAAAATTGCAAAAAGGAGACTACAGAAATTTGAAACTTCCTGTAACAACAAGAGATGAATTTGGTAGACTTATTACAAATTTTAATCATTTTGCACAAGAGTCAGTAAATATTTTTACCCTTATGTTTAAGGCGATGGACGAGTCACAGGAAGTTTCAGACAATTTAATGAAAGGAACAGATGAGACTGCATCAAGTGTTTCGTTGATTTCTGAAAAAATAAATGTAATACATGCTGACGTTGACAATCAAACACAAAGTGTCTTGCAAACACAAAATACATTAGGTGATGTTGTAAATAATATTCAAAATCTTGATAAAAGTATCGATATGCATGCTATAGCGGTAAGTGAATCTGCAAGTGCGGTAGAACAAATGATTGCAAATGTTAAATCGGTTACAAAAGTTTTGGAACAAAGTTCTCAAAGTATTGAAAGCCTGGAAAAAGAAACTAAAAGTGCAGGAGACGCTATTTTAGCAACACTTTCAATGACCGATCAAGTTGCTAAAGCATCCGATGCACTTTTGGAAGCAAGTGATATTATTCAAAATATTGCTAGTCAAACAAACCTACTTGCAATGAATGCTGCAATTGAAGCGGCTCATGCGGGTGAATACGGAAAAGGGTTTGCTGTTGTTGCAGATGAAATTAGAAAGCTTGCAGAAGAAGCCGGAGCTCAAGGAAAATCAATTTCTCAAGTATTAGAGGCATTGAAGGAACAAATAGATCAAGTTCAAAAAGAAAGCGATAGAGTTAAAACACGTTTTGCTCATATGTCAACTATGACAGCAACTGTTCGTGAACAAGAAGCTGTAATTATGAATGCAATGCATGAACAATCGGAAGGAAGTACACAAGTGTTGCAAGCCATAAAAAATATGACAGACGTAACACATCAAATAAAAGAGGGTTCGGATAAAATGCTTGTGGGTAGTGATGATATTCAAAAAGAAATGTCTTCTCTTGCTAAATTTTCAGAAAATATTTCTAACAATTTACGGCAAATTAATGAAGGAGCAACTCAAATTAATTTAACTGTAGAAACACTTTCTAAACTTGGAGCAAAAAATAAAGAAAGTCTTGATAATATGGTTGCAGAAACAGAAAGTCGTATAAAAATATAATTTATTTTTTTTATCAATATTTGTATAAACTAAATTCAAAAAAATACTTAAAAACGGTAAATTTTTAAGTGATATAATGTATTTTATATTGGAGGCACTATGTTAAAAGAAGGTTCGGTTGCTCCGAATTTTGCACTACCCGATAAAGACGGGAATATTGTAAAGTTGGAAGATTTTAAGGGACAAAAAGTTGTGCTTTATTTTTATCCGAAGGATAATACACCTGGTTGTACAAAACAAGCAAATGCGTTCAGGAACAATTTTGAGGAATACAAACGCAATAACATCGTTGTAATAGGAGTTAGCAAGGATAGCGAAAAGTCGCATCAGAATTTTTCTACGAAGTATGATTTGCCTTTTATTTTATTGTCCGACACTGAGTTGACGGCTATTAAAGCGTATGATGTTTGGCAGGAAAAATCTCTGTACGGCAAAAAATATATGGGCATTGTGCGCTCGACGTATATTATTGACGAACATGGAACGATTATCAAAGTGTTTGAAAAAGCAAAGCCCGACACGAATGCGTCTGACGTCTTGCAGTTTTTGGGAGATTTAAGACTGTAATTTAAGACAAATATAGGAAAATCATGATTTTACTTGACATTGCAAAAAAGAAATTTCAAGAAATGAATAAACAAAATATTCACTTTGTTGAAAATAAAGAAGCAAATGATTTTCTCAATAATCTGGATGAATATCCTCACCTTTTTGTTTTAGCCTGTTTAATGGATAGACAGATGAAAGCCGAACGAGCATGGATAATTCCGTATGAAGTTTGTACATATTTTAGTGTTTTTTCTATTTCTGAATTAGTTACAATAAAGTTAGAGGAATATAAAAAACTGTTTAATGAAAAAAGTTTACATCGATTCAACAATACAATGGCAGAATGTTTTTTTAATGCTGTTCAGGATATAAATTCAAAGTATACGGGTAACGCTGCTAATATATGGAATAATAAGCCGAGTAGTGCAACCGTGGTCTATAGATTTCTGGAATTTTCAGGAGCCGGTATTAAAATAGCAACAATGGCTGCAAATATTTTAGCACGACAATATAAAATACCTTTTTCTGATTATTATTCAATAGATATATCACCGGATGTCCATATTATTCGTGTAATTAAAAGAACCGGATTAGTGAAAGAACATGCGACCAGTGAAATGATTATATATAAGGCAAGAGAAATAAATCCGGAATTTCCGGGAATAATCGATTACTCTTGTTGGGAAATTGGTAGAACATATTGCAGACCGAATAATCCTGATTGTGTAAACTGCCCGATAGAAAGCGAGTGTAAAAAAAACATAATTATAATATAAGTAATTATTATCTTAGAGATTAGGTAAAAGAAAAAAGGCACTTAGAAATTATTTGTACAAAACAGAAAGCCTAAAATATTTTCTCGACAATTTTATTTTTTCGGGTTATAATTATATCATGAAAAATATAGAAAAAAAAATTGTTGTCGCTTTGGGTGGAAATGCTATTTTAGCTGATGAACCTACTGCAAGTGGCCAAATAAAAGCATTACGTAATACAAGTGAAAAACTTGTTAAATTGATAGAAGCAGGATATGAACTAATTATTACTCACGGTAATGGTCCGCAGGTAGGTAACTTGCTTTTACAACAAGAGGCAGCCGATTCTGAAATTAATCCTGCTATGCCTTTGGACACTGCGGTTGCAATGACACAGGGAAGCATAGGTTATTGGTTGCAAAAAACACTGGGACAAGCAATGCGCAATGCAGGTTTGAATAGACCAATTGCTACCTTATTAACACAAGTAGTTGTCTCCGATGATGATGTGGCTTTTCAAAATCCGACTAAACCTATTGGGCCATTTTTGTCAAAGGAAAAAGCAGATAAACGAGCAAAAGAAACCGGAGACACATATGTTGAAGATGCCGGACGCGGTTATCGTAAAGTTGTTCCGTCACCTAAGCCTATTTCAATTGTTGAAGCGGATATTATCAAAGCATTAGCTGACAGTGGAGTCATTACAATTTCTGCCGGAGGAGGCGGTATTCCTGTAATACAAAAAGGTAACACATATGAAGGTATTGAAGCTGTGGTAGATAAAGATTTTGCGGCGGCAAAGCTTGCAGAAATTGTACAAGCTGATTATCTACTTATCTTAACCGGCGTTGACCATGCTTACATAAATTATAATAAACCTAATCAAAAAAAGTTGGAGAAAGTGAGTGTTGAAGAAATGAAACAATATATTAAAGACAATCACTTTGCTCCGGGAAGTATGTTACCTAAAATTGAAGCGTCAATTTCATTTGCGGAACGTACAAAAGGTGGAAAAGCATACATTACTTCGTTGGATAATGTGGAAGCATTAATACATGGAAAGTCTGCTACGATTATTTTTGATGCATGACTTTGCAACATAAAGATATTTGAATTAAATTTTAATTCAAATATTTACCGTGCATATAAGTACAAAAGGAATTTAACATTTGGAAAAGGTAAATGGAATCTTAGAAAAATTTACTGAAATAATTTTTTTTATCTTATCTGCAGTTATGATATTTTCTATTTTTACATTTACTTCGTTTTTTGATATGCCTGACATATTTCTTGTAGACACACGGGTTCAACCTTTTTTTCAAGGATGGAAGCGGTTTAATGGCACACATACTGAAATATTTGATTTACCTTATCAAGTTGATATAGAAAAAAATGAAACATTGATTATAAAAAACACACTGCCGACAAATTTTCACTTTGGTGATATTTTAGCATTTAAGTCTTTTATGCAATCTGTTGTTGTTCAAGTAGATGGTAAAACAGTGTATGAAGTTGGAACAAATCCTGAAAAATTTTTGGGTAGAGATTTTGGTATTTTTTGGGTGTTTGTTGAAATTGAACCGGAGTTTGCTGATAAAGAAATAGAAATATCTTTGTTTTCTCATAGAAATCCTTTTCATGGATATGCACCGGAAGTTTTTATAGGAAGTAGAACCGGGCTATTTACACATATATTTAATCAAAAAGGTCTTTGGAATTTTTTATCTTGTCTCATACTTGTTACCGGAATTTTAATAATTTTGTCTTTTGTTTTTTTTTGTTAATAAAAGAAAAAATAAAGGACCTTTTTATTTGGGCGTATATATTATAACTATGGGCAGTTGGTTAATTGGTGAGTCGGAAATTTTACAATTTATTACACGCAATACATATTACGTTACACGAATACCTTTGTTAGCAATATTGGTTTGTCCCATATCTATAAATTTATATATAAAAGAAACCATTACAATTAAAAAGAAACTTTCCGTAAATATAATTGCAACATTAACTGTCATAAATGCACTGATATGTTGGCTTTTAGAATTTTTTAGCATTTTGAGCATAACAGATTTACTTATTGTTTCGTTAGGCCTTATATCGTTAACGTGTATACATTACGTAGCTATTTTTTTTATTGAGGCTATTGTTTATAAAAATGAAAGAGCTCAAAAAGAATTTATGGCAATATCAATTTTTTTAGTTTTTTTATTAATAGAGATAGCTTTGTTCTATATTAATGGTCAAAAAAAGAATTCTTATTTTATGCTTATTGGTATGTCTATATATATTGTTTTAATGATTTATTTTCAAGTTGATGATTATAGAAAGATAAAAGAAATAATAAAAGAGAAGACATTTTATGAAAAGATGGCATATACAGATGCACTTACCGGGGCCCATAATCGTGCCAGATATAATGAACATATGAAAAGCATTGATAATTTTGAAGGAATAACTATTTTACAAGCGGACACGGATCGTTTGAAATATATAAATGATAATTTTAGTCATTTTCATGGCGATCAAGCTATTGTGCAAACGTATAAAGTTTTGAATAAACATTTGGAAAATATTGCTCAAGTCTATCGTATTGGAGGAGATGAATTTTCAGCAATACTACAAAATGTTGACAGAGAAGAAATTAATAAAATAATTAATCAAATTCGTCAAGATAGTGAAATAATAAATGCTAAAAGTGAGTATGATTTTTCAATATCTATTGGTGTGGCGGAGTTTGATTCTGCTATTGATAAAAATATATATTTTACTGCTATTAGAGCTGATCAACAAATGTATGAAAATAAAAAAAGGCACAGAAATACGAAGCCACAAAAATTTCCTGCTACAAATTTGGATTTATAAATTAGATAGTCCTTTTATAAATTAGAACAATTTTTTTTAATAGTTTTATTTTTGACTATATTCAAGGCTTATTTTAATGATTAAGAAACCTGACTTTAATTTTAAGCAAGCAAGCTAAATTTAAAATCAGGTTTCATTCATGGAATAAAAATTTTTATTTTATTTTTTTGTGCTCCATATCCATCTATTGCACCAAAAAGTTTTATAGCATCATCAAGTGGATATTTGTTTGCATACATGCTCACTTTGCTGGTAATTGTACCAACTTGGTTCA
>JAAYNH010000032.1 GCA_012520945.1 Treponema sp.
AATGTTCCTTTCAACAATGCAAAAAATCCTTTAATTTGTGATGAAGGAAATTTGAAAGCTTGTTCAAAACAATTACAAAATGTAAAAATGCTTACGGGCGATTATAAAAAATGTAAAAGTTTTATCGATGATAAAACTTTTGTGTATCTTGATCCCCCGTATCGTCCGATTACAGAGACTTCTGCTTTTACTTCTTATTCAGAAAATCAGTTTGCAGACAGAGAACAAATTGAACTTGGAAATTTTATCGAAGAATTGTCTTTGAAAGGTGCTCAAATACTTGCAAGCAATTCAGATCCAAAAAATACGGATAAAGACGATAATTTTTTTGATGACTTATATTCAAATTTTGAAATTCAACGGATTCAAGCAAGTCGAATGATTAATTCAAATGCTAAAAAACGGGGAGCAATAAATGAGTTGTTAATTAGCAACACGGCGTCAATTTTTTAAAGAGAGAAAACATGAAAAAAAGAGACTTTACAGAATGGCTTTCTACATTCAGAAAAAGTATAGCAACATATTCGTATTATGTTGATTTTAATAAAATTTATGAAAATGTTGAAACTATAAAAATTGAACTCAATATTTTAAATTCATTGATTGGTTCAAAAAATATTAAAACAGAATTTGAAACGCTTCTTAAAAAATATCCTGAAATTTTAAAATGTATTCCTATTTTACTTGCTGTCAGGAGTACGGAAATTGCAATCTCTGATGAAAATGGAAGTTTCAATTTTAATTTCACAAAACAAACAGCTTCGATTTCAGAATATTCAAACTTCATGGAAAAATCAGGTTTGTTTGATCTGTTACAAAACCATTTAATTAATAATTTTATTGATTATGTAACCGGCGTTGAAACAGGTTTAGATTCAAATGGTCGTAAAAATCGTGGTGGACACCTGATGGAAGATTTAGTTGAAAGCTATATAAAAAAAGCCGGTTTTGTAAAGGATAAAAATTATTTCAAAGAAATGTATATCCATGAGATCACAGATAAATGGGCTGTAGATTTATCTGCTATTTCTAATCAAGGCAAAATGGAAAAGCGTTTTGATTATGTTATAAAAACCGAAAAAATGATTTATGTAATTGAAACAAATTTTTATGGAAGCAGTGGTTCAAAATTAAATGAAACAGCACGAAGTTATAAAACTCTTGCGCAAGAAATTGCTTCAATCCCGGGTGTCAGTTTTGTTTGGTTTACAGATGGCAAAGGCTGGATGAGTGCTCGAAACAACTTGGAAGAAACCTTTGATATTATGGAACATATGTATTGCATCAAAGATATGGAAGATGGAATAATGGAGAAAATATTTGTATGACAATTATTGACTTATACAAAATTATGGCATCCTCAAAAGCAAAAGCTCGAAGTGAAGTCGTAATGGAATTTCTAAAAGAAGCGTGTGGCTCAAAAGACAACGTTTCACGATATGAATATAACGTAGAAGAATTTGAAAATTATAAAATCGTTTTAAAAAGACCGGGAAGATTCAAGAAAGGGTTTGATTTCACAGTTAATATTCGAGGGATATATTTTAAAAAACAAAAACGGTACGAGAACCCTAGTTTTACAGATATAAAAAAAGCATTGAGTTATGCAAAAGAAAATTACGCTTCAAGCTATGATAAAGTGAAAAAAGAAATTAATAATATTTTTGAAGTTAAATCTTATGATTTAGAAAATGTAAAGGAAATATATTTTATTGATTATGAAATGAAGTTGCATCCAATTGCAATTATCTTATTAGCTATAAAATGGTTGTTTGTATCCGAAGATATTTCGTATTGGAATTGGTCCGGTAGAAATATGTTTATGGATGATTTAAAAAAATTGTTACTAGCCTAATGTTAAAGTCCTGTTATCGCTCAAATAATTTAGATTTTACTCTTGTAAAAGGAGATTGTTTAGAATTACTTCCAAAACTAGATTTCCAATTTGATATGATTTTTGCAGACCCTCCTTATTTTCTTTCAAACGATGGAATTTCTGTTCAGAGTGGAAAACAAGTTTCTGTCAATAAAGGACAATGGGATAAGTCTCAAGGCTTTGAAAAAGATAATGAATTTAATCGGCAGTGGATTTCGCTTTGTCGAGATAAACTTAAAGAAAACGGTACAATTTGGATTTCTGGAACATATCACAACATCTTTTCTGTGGCTCAAATGTTAAATGAATTAAATTTTCGAATTCTTAATTGTATTACGTGGGCAAAGACAAATCCACCGCCAAATTTAAGCTGTAAGTTTTTTACTCATTCTACAGAGTTTATTTTATGGGCACGAAAAAATAAACAAATAACACATTATTATAATTACGAATTGATGAAAGAAATCAATGGCGGCACACAAATGCGTGATTTGTGGACTTTGCCGGCAATCGCAAAATGGGAAAAGACTTGTGGTAAACATCCCACTCAAAAACCGTTACCTCTTTTAGCAAGAATAGTTCTTGCTTCTACAAAAGAAAATGCTTGGGTGCTGGATCCTTTCGCTGGTTCAAGTACAACAGGTGTTGCAACAAGTTTATTAGGGAGACGATTTTTGGGTTTAGACAAAGAAGAAACCTTTTTAGAAATATCTAAAAATCGGCGTGAAGAAATTGACGATCTAAAAATTCGGGAAGAATACAGAGAAAAAATTATAAAATATTCAGATAAGCCATTACAAGAAATTTGGGAAATTCAAGAAAAAAGTCATTATTATAGAGAAGATTTACCTATTACTGAATAGATGTTTTTTTTGCAAATAAAAAAACCGCCTAGAAAAAGGCGGCTAATTATCTTATTTTACAAGTAGCTTGTTTAAACGTTTAACAAAATCTGCAGGATCTTCTAGTTCTGCTCCGGAAATTAAAAGTGCTTGGTCTAGTAAAACCGAAGAAATATCTGCAATATAATCTTTGTCATCCGTATCTTTTAATTTTGCAACAAGAGCGTGGTCAGCATTTACTTCCAGAATAGGTTTTACGGCTCCAAATCCTGCTTGCCCCATCGCTTTCATCATACGTTCCATTTGTAGTGACGGATCGTTTTCGTCGACAACAATACATGAAGGAGAGTCGGAAAGGCGCTTTGAAAGATGCACATCCTTAACGCGTTCCCCCAATGCAGATTTAATTTTTTCAATGACACCTTTAAATTCTTTTTCCTTAGATTTGTTTTTATCGACACCAAGTTCTTCATCACTACCGGCACGGTTTACAGCTTTTAAATCAAAGTCTTTATATTTATTTAAAGATGGAATAACTATGTCATCAATATCATCTGCCATAATTAAAACTTCAAAGCCTTTCGCAGTATAAGCTTCCAAAAGGGGACTCGAACGTAGTTTTTTTTCATCTCCTCCGGTAATATAATAAATGGCTTTTTGGTCAGGTAACATTCTCTGAACATAATCTGCAAAACTAGTCCAATTATCCGTGCCTATTCCTGCTTCATTAGTAGATTTGAAACGCACAATTTCCGCAATTTCTTCGCGATTTGCAAAGTCGGAATACAAGCCTTCTTTTAATGGCCTGTTATATTGGCTTACAAATTTGTTCCATTTATCGATTGTTGCTTTGTTTTCTGCACTTGGTTCTGTTCCTTCAGGAGCATCTTTCAACGTTTGTTTTACTTTGTCAGCATCTTCGCCCATTTTTTTGAATTCGCTCAAAAGTTTTTTGACGGATTGATTTTTAATTGTTGAAAGAATGCGATTTTGTTGTAAAATTTCGCGACTCACGTTTAATGGTAAATCTTCCGAGTCAATGATACCTCTAACAAAACGTAAGTATGAAGGCAAAAGTTCTCTATCATCGTCTGTAATAAAAACGCGTTTTACATATAATTTTACACCACTTTTATAGTCCGCTTGATACATATCGAACGGAGCGTCTTCAGGAACATAAAATAAAGTCGTATATTCTTGAGTTCCTTCAGCGTGAGTGTGAATATATGTGAGTGGATCAGTGCTGTCATGGCTAATTGTTTTGTAAAAATCATTGTAATCTTCTTCTTTCAAAGATGATTTTGAGCGTTTCCATAATGCACTTGCACTGTTGATTTTTTCTATTTTTGCTTCGCTACCGGTTTCTTTGCCCTTATCATCGTATTTTTTTTGTACATAATGTAAATAAATAGGAAAGGCAATGTGGTCAGAATATTTTTTAATTAATTCTTCTACTTTCCAGCGAGAAGCATATTCGGTGGATTCATCGTTTAGTTTCATTACAATTGCCGAACCGCATTCGCTTGCCCATTCTTTCGTGTTGTCAGTGTCAAAACCATATGTTTTAGCAATATCGCTATCCAAAGATAATTCTTCAAGTTCATATGAGTTTGTGCCTTCACTTGACCAATGCCAAAGAGAAGATGTGGCGGCCTTACGTGTATAAACATCAATTTTGCTTGATGCCATAAAAGCACTGTAAAATCCTACACCAAACTGACCAATAAGTGCACTGTCTTTTTGAGCATTTTTTTCCAGTTGTTCTAAAAAAACTTTTGTTCCCGAGCGAGCTATCGTTCCTAGATTTGCATTTAAATCATCGCTATCCATGCCAATTCCGCTATCGCGAACAGTGAGAGTTTTTTTCTCTTCATCGAACATAATATCTATGCGTGGATTAAATTTTACGCTTTTATATTTGTCATCTGAAATATTTAGATATTTTAATTTGTCCAAAGCATCACTTGCGTTAGAAACTATTTCGCGCAAAAAAATGTCTTTGTTTGAATACATTGAGTGAATAATAAGTTTTAATAGTTGATTCACTTCTGTTTGAAATTGAAATTTTGCCATAATAACCTTCTTAAAAAAAAAATTTTAATACATATTTAAAAAATACTAAAAATAATCAAAAAAGACAACATTAGGCTTGAGTTTTTTAACAAATGAGCTTATATTTCAAGTATGAAAAGATTTTATAAATTTTGGATGATAATATCCGCTTTTATTTTAACAATTTATGTTGATTCTTGCTCATTAATTAGTATTTTCCCAAAAGATAATAAATCTGAAAATACTCAAGAAGAGCCGGTCATAGAAGAGACAGAAGAAAATGTAGATAATCAAGAAGAAAATACAACAGAGCCTGAAATTGAAACAGGTGGCGGTGAACCTGTTTTGACAACAATTTGGTGGCGTGCCGATGATTATGAACTTCAAGAAATAGATACAGTGAAAAAATTAGGTGATGTGACTATTGAAGCAAAGTCTGATAAAAAAGTTACAATAAAAGAATATGCAGCAACAATTGATACGGTAACTTTTTCAAAAATTGCAGATTTAGGTGGAAGTGGACAAGTAGGTTCGTATCGTACATTAAAATTTGATGTGCAGGGAAGTGCAGAAATAACTGCTTATGCATATGGGGATTCTTCAAGATTTTTGTTACTAAAAGACACAACAACAGAATATGGAAGAAAAGAAACATCTTCAGAACCTGCTTCCTATAAATTTACGTATGACAAAGAAGAGAGTGCTACTTTGTATTTATTGTCATCTGCTAGTGCAATTAGGATTTTTGCCATAAAGATTGTAATGACAACTTATGAAGAAGGTTCCGATGGCGGGGCAACCGAGCCCGGTGGTACAGGTGGTGAATCAGGAGACGCAGGCGGAGAGCAAGGCGGAGAACAGGGTGGCGACGCAGGCGGAGATGCCACTTTGGAAATTCGTTCAAGTGATTTGCCGCAAGGTTTTGCAAGTACGGGCATCGGTTCAGCTTTTGGTGGTGCCGGCGGTACAAGTGTAACTGTTACAACAAAGGCTCAGTTATTGAGTGCAATAAGCGGGACAACTAAAAAAGTTATCTATATTGATGGAATGATTGATATGTCCGATGGTATGCTCCCTACAATTGGCGGAGGTTCAACAACGGCACTTGATAATTTTGTAAAAACTAAAACCGGTGGTGCTTTTACAACATATTCTTCTTTCATTACCGCTTATGCTGCCGGATGCTCAAAATCAACGGAAGACGGTGACAGGGCAAATCCTAAAAGTGAATACGGTGCAATGTTGTGGACTTTAAATCAAGCATATACAGATGTTATTAAACTTTCATTAACAAATGCAAATTCAAATAAAACAATTATCGGCTTGACAAATAAATCCGGATTGAAAGGTGTAACCATTAGTATAAATTCTGCTAAAAATATTGCTATTCGTAATTTGATAATTCAAGATGCATATGATCCGTTCCCTCATCATGAATCAAATGACGGTTTTAATGCACAACACGATGGTATTGTAATTCAAGGAACTGCAAGTGGTATTTGGGTTGATCACTGTACATTTAAAGATACGATGACCCTTGTTAATGCGGCTAATGGTGAAAAATGGCAAACTTACGATGGACTTTTGGATATGAAAGGTGATATAAAAAATATTACTGTTTCATATTGTCGTTTTGAAAATCATGATAAAACAATGCTTATCGGTTCATCGGATTCGGACGGAAGTAATGCAACACGTACGATAACATTACATCATAATTATTTTTATAATTGTGCCCAACGATTACCTTTAGCTAGAAATACAAGACTTCATATATTTAATAATTATTTTGACACGGATTCGACTAAAGTATATTCTAATTCATATGCAATAAACGTGCGAAAAGGTTCTTTAATTATTTCCGAAAATAATTATTTTGGTACAGGAATAGGTTATAGTCATAAAGATAGTTATGGAACTTTATATATGGCAGGAAATGTTGATAATTCTGCAAAAAAACATAATTCGTCTGTTTCAGGCACAAAGCCTTTTTCAACAACTTATACTTATACAGTTGAAGATGCTACAGATGCAAAAGCTTCTGTGTTGGCATCGAGTGGTGCCGGTGTTTGTTCAGTGATTAAATAAGGATATAATAATGAAACATAAACATCTGTGTTTTTTATTTTGCGTTGTATTAATAATGGTTTTTTTTGCTTGCAAAAGTACAACAAAAGTTCAAAGTGATTTTGAGCCTACAGATAAATTTTGGGATTTTCAAAAACTGCCTGAAGATTGGAAAGATAATGAGTGGCAAAAAGGCACAGATGTTGATTATGGCAATGGAATGACTCTGTTAGCAAGCAAACAACGTCTTAAAATTTGCCCGCAAGCAAGACCGCCACAGTTGGAGAGTGCTTTTTCAACGGGTTATTTACAACCGGAAGGCTCGGGAGAAGTTCTTTCCATTAAAGATGTTGTAGGACCGGTTGCAATAAAAGTTTATTATACGGGTGCAGGCGTTAACAAAGAACGATATGCAATTATTAAAATAAATGATATGGAAGTTGCTGTTGGTGAAAATAGTCCTGATGTTTACACTGAAAAAATAGTTACAGTAAATTATATACTAAAAGAAAAAGCAAACGTAACGATACTTTCAAATAACGGCTTGCACATTTTTGACGTAAAAATTGTACCAATAGAAGTAATAAAAGCAGAAAGATTACTTTTAGAAAAAACAGAAATAAATATTGATTGTGGGAAAACGGTGGAAATTGTAGCTCAGATTATCCCTGAAAGTGCAAGCTCAAAACGTATTGCGTGGGAGGTTAAAGATAATTTTAGCACGGAAAAATCTGAGCTGGACGCAATTGCAGTAAATGCAAATAATTCAAAGCTTTCTGTTTTGGCACTTCGTTCAGGTTCTGCAGTTGTGCAAGCCACCGCTTTTGACGAAAAAACAGTTTTTGCACAATGTAGAATTTCTGTGAATAATATTGATAATTTTCAAGATTCGCTTAATTTTAGTGAAGCTGAAAAATTGAATATAACAGGAAATTCTGAGGAAGTTTTTTCAGCAATCAAGGAGCAAGACAGACCAATAGGTTTTGCAAATAGTGCAGGCAGCCCGGAAAATTTTGGTGGATATTTGCCGGAGAATCAAAGCACTGTTTTTGATAATGTGGACACATATGAAAAACTTAAAACCGCATTAACAGCAAAAGTTTCCAGTCGAATTGTCTACATTACAGGCGAGATTGATTTAAACGGTGGTAAAACTCCGTTTGATTATATAACAGAATGCGGTTTTGCAGGGACGGGAGAAAATAAATTTTCCAGCTATGAAGATTATAAGACAAAATTCAGTTTAACATGTGTTCGTGATTCTGAATCTGTGATGCATTCCGTTCAACAGACCTTGCATAAAGCACAAAGAAATCAGGCAAAGTTTTCCGTTCCAAGTAATACAACAATTATCGGGAAAACAAATAATGCAGCATTAATGAATGCGTGGATAGAAATTTCAAATAAAGAAAATATAGCAATACGTAATGTAAAAATTTGGAATGCATGCGATTACTTTCCTTTATGGTATCAATCTTATGAAAATAATTTTAATAGCGTCATGGACAACATTGAAATAGACGGTTCAAAGTGGATTTGGATAGATCATTGTTCCTTGGGAGAAGATCCATGGATATATGACAAAGTTCAAACTCCTGTGGGGGAGTTGCCATGGGTAACTTATGACGGGGTTGTGGATATTGGAAAAAGCAGTGACTTTGTAACTGTTTCATGGTGTCATTTTCAAAACCATGATAAAACAATGCTTATCGGTTATGGAGCAAATTTTATAAATGATGCAGGAAAATTACACGTAACAGTTCATAATAATATTTTTGAAAATTGTAAAGGGCGTTTACCTTTGGTAAGATATGGAACTGTGCATGTTTATAAAAATAAATATTTTTGCGATGACAAAAACAAAAGCGGATTTTGTATAGGCGTAGGATATGCGTCAAAAATTTTTGCAGAAGAAAATCATTTTAGTGAATGCAAATATGGTTTTAGAAAAGAAAATGCAACAAGTACAGATAATGACGGAAAAATTTTTTACATAAATAATGTTGATGGTTCGTCATATTATGATTCAACGCGTAAAGCAATTAGTGAAAACATTGGTTGGAATCCTCAAAACAGTTATATTTATAAATTTTAATAAAAGAGAAAAAAATGAAAAAAAAAATATTTGTTTTTGTTAATTTGATAACATTTATATTATTAAGTTGTGCCGAAAAGCCTTTTACAGGAATAAAATTTTCCGGAGAACAACTTGTGGATATTAATGGCACAACAGAAATCTCCGCTATCTATGTTTTAAATGGTGCGGAAATACCGACGGAAAAAATACTTTTATCTGTAGATAATGATACAACGGGCGGAGCAGTTTTTGAATATGGAAATAATTCTGTAAGTGTAACTGTCGGAAGCAATAAAGATGGTGCTGTAAAAATCACAGGAAGTGCACGCACAGTTACAAACTCAATTTGGGTTTGTACAAAGCCGGCAAAAACGATTAATGCAAGTGACAGACCTAATGGTTTCGCATCAATTAATGCAAGTGATAATTTTGGAGGATATAATCCTGAAACGCCGGAAAAAGTCGTAACTGTGTCTACAAAAAAGGATTTAAAAAATTATGCAGAAACAGGCGGATATGTTATTTACGTACAAGGCATGATTGATATGAGTGAAGGAATGTTACCAAGTACAACAGGTGGCACAACCGACGCATTAGATAAATTTGTAAAAACTCATTCAAATGGAGAATTTACAAATTATCCTGATTTTAGATATGCATATTCATCTAATTGCAACGCTAGTACAAATGACACGTCTAGCAGTTCTGCAAAAAGTAAATACGGTACATTGCTTTGGGTGTTAAATTATGAATATAAAAGAGTTATTCAATTAAATGTAAAAAGCAATACAACAATTATAGGTGAAGATGAAAATGCAGGAATTAAAGGTTGCGCAATAAGTATTAGTGCAGTCAATAATGTTGCCATTCGTAATTTAACACTACAAGACGGATTTGATCCGTTTCCGCATCATGAAACAAATGACGGTTTTAATGCACAACATGATTTGATAGGCATTCAAAATGATAAAACAAGTAATATCTGGATTGACCATTGTACTTTGGAAGACACGATGGGTTTAATTACTTCAGGAAACGGAGAAAAATGGCAAACCTATGATGGACTTTTAGATATAAAATCAAACTGTAAAAATATTACAGTTTCATATTGTATTTTTAAAAATCATGATAAAACAATGCTCATTGGTTCAAGTGACTCAGATGGAGATAATAAGACACGCACGATAACATTGCATCACAATCATTATTATAATTGCGGTCAACGCTTACCAATGGCACGAAATGTGAGTTTGCATTTATATAATAATTTTTATTCCGCCCCAAGTTCAAGATATTCACAGTTAAGTGCTGTTGATGTTAGAAAAGGTTCTTTGATAATTGCAGAAAATAATAAATTCGGCTCGGGCATTTCGCTTGATTTTAAAAGCATGATTGGACAACTTGTTTTTAAAAAAGATTCATCAACAGCGGGAAACAAACTTTTTGCAATTGATTATCCTTACGTTTCGGAAAGTCAAAGCAAAGTGGAAGCATCGGTTTTGGCAAATGCCGGTAGCGGAAAAATGACGGTAATAAAATAACTGCATAAAAAGAAAAAAAAGTGCAAAAAACCGTAAAAAAATACCAAAAGGTGCAAAAAGTGCAAAAATAAGGCAAAGCTAACTGAATAATGCAAAAAATAGGCAGATATTGATATTGAGAAAAAATGCAATATGATGAACAATAAATGTAAGCTTGTTTTTAGTGAAAATTTTGCTAAGGATAAAATAATTTTTTTGAGGTACGTATGAAAACATTTACACTTGACCAATTTGGCGGAAAAGCGGATGGCCAATTTGATAATAGCGAAGCTTTTAAAAAAGCATTAACAGAATTGAAAGAAGCAGGCAGCGGAAAATTAATTGTTGGAAAAGGCAAATGGAGCACAGGTCCGATTGAGCTTTTTTCAGGAACAGAATTACATCTGGAAGAAGGTTGTGAAGTTTCTTTTATTCCTGAACCGGAAAGATATCCTCCTGTGTTTACACGCTGGGAAGGTGTTGAATGTTGGTGTATGCATCCGTGTGTTTTTTCTAAAGACCAGAATAATGTAAAAGTTACAGGAAAAGGTGTTTTTGACGGTAACGGTTCTGTTTGGTGGAAAATGCGTGAAAGTAAACGCGGTCAAGACAAGCCTGTTACAGAAATTGAAAAGAAATTTGCAGCGATGAATCCGGGTTTTGAAGATCAACCGGGTGGTGGCGGTGGTCGTGAAGTGCAGTTTTTACGCCCTCCTTTAGTTCAGTTTTTAAGTTGTACCGATATTCTTTTGGAAGATGTTACATTGCGCAACAGTCCGTTTTGGACAATGCACCCCGTTTATGTAAAAGGACTTGTTTTAAAAGGCATAACGGTTCAAAATCCGCATAACGCACCTAACACAGACGGAATAGACATTGATTCGTGTGAAGACGTTCAAGTTCTAGGTTGTACGGTTAGCGTTGGAGATGATGGCATTGCATTAAAATCAGGCTCCGGTCCGGATGGAATAAAAATAAACAGACCTTGTCGAAATGTTTTGGTTAGAGATTGCGTTGTAGGCGACGGACATGGAGGAATCGTTATTGGAAGTGAAACAGCGGCAGGAGTAGATCACTTGGTTGCAGAAAACTGTACATTTAACGGAACAGATCGTGGCATACGCATTAAAACTCGTCGCGGACGCGGTGGAGACATTCATAATCTCGTGTTCCGTAATCTTACAATGATAGATAATTTATGCCCTTTTGCAGTGAATATGTATTATAAATGCGGTGCAAAACCGGAAGATGAGTTTTTTACATTGGATAAATTACCAATAAATGATGCAACACCACATATTCATGACATAACAATTTCTGGAATTAAAGCAACCGGTTGTAAGGCTTCTGCAGGTTTTATTGTTGGATTGCCTGAACGTCCAATTAAGAATCTTACAATTAAAGATAGCACATTTGAAACTAATGAATCTTCAAATGAAAGTCCACAAGAGTCGGAAATGTTTTATGGATTGCCTCCTGTTGAAGAAAAAAGTTTCCGTATAAAATTTGCAGATAATCCAAAGTTTGAAAATGTGACTGTTAAAGGTCCTGCAGAACCGTTTATTTATGAATAATATAATTTTGCTAAATCTTCCTCATAAGGTTTAGCAAAAAACGAAACATTGTTTCATTATTCATTGACATTTATATTCATTTAAGGTTAATATACAATTAGGAAAAAATTCCATTAGTGTTTCTAGTGGATACAAAAGCAAGAAAAATAAAATTCTTGAAAAAAAAACAAGTTTTTTAGTAATAATTTTCAAGTGTTTATTTTTCTTAAATATAGGAGAAATACATGAGTAAAGTAGTTACTTTTGGTGAAATCATGTTGCGCATTCAGCCGGCAGATTATTATCGCTTTGTGCAAGTTGACAGCATGACGACAACATTCGGTGGTGGAGAAGCAAATGTTGCAGTTTCCTTAGCAAATTACGGTATGGACGCATACTTTGTTACAAAATTACCATCACACGAAATAGGACAAGCAGCAGTAAATAGTTTGCGTCGTTACGGTGTGCACACGGATTTTATCGTTCGTGGCGGTCCTCGCGTTGGTATTTATTATAATGAAAAAGGTGCTTCACAACGCGGTTCAAAATGTGTTTATGACCGTGCCGGTTCTTCCATTCAGCTTGCTAAACCGGAAGAATTTAATTGGGCGGAAATTCTTAAAGATGCAAAATGGTTTCACATTACAGGAATTACTCCTGCACTAGGACCAAATATGGTTCAAGCATGTCTTGATGGATGTAAATATGCACGCGAACATGGAATTACTACATCATGTGATCTTAACTATCGTGGAAAACTCTGGACAAAAGCAGAAGCACAAGAAAAAATGACAGAAATTTGTAAATATGTAGATGTATGTATTTCAAACGAAGATGACGCAAGCGATGTTTTTGGAATCAAAGCAGAAGGAACAGATACAACAGCCGGTCACTTGAATAACGATGGATATCTTTCAGTTGCTCGTCAGCTTAAAGCAAAATTTGGTTTCAAAAAAGTTGCAATTACACTTCGTTCATCCATTAATGCTAATCGTAATGACTGGCAAGCACTTCTTTACTGTGATGACAAAGACTATGCATTCAGTAAAAAATATGAAATGTGGATTGTTGACCGCGTAGGTGGCGGAGACTCATTTGGTGGTGGATTGATTTATTCACAACTTAAAGGCATGAAAACAGAAGACTCAATCAACTGGGCAGTTGCCGCATCATGTTTGAAACATTCAATTATTGGTGATTTTAACATGGTTTCTGTAGACGAAGTTTCAAAACTTGCCGGCGGAGACGCTTCCGGTCGTATCCAACGTTAGTATTAGTTTACTAAGATAAGGCATTTTTGCAAAATCTTCAGTAATTGAAAGCACGTTTCATTTTTGAGACGTGCTTTTTTTGTATTGTTTTTAGGAAATAAATTTTTGTTTTTCAACAATATCTTTTTTTCTAGCTTTTTATCTATAAGTTGTCATAATTAGATTTTTCTGTTATCATAGAATCAACAAAAATTTATTTTATTAGGATAGATATTTATGATAACAACAGCAGAAGTTAGAGTAGGATCAGCATTCATGCACGATGGGCAACCGTTAATTGTACAAAAAAAGTACGGGCAAAAATCAGGTCGTACAGGTTGTGTTACGCAACTCCGTGTGAAAAATATTCTCACAGGAACAACAATGGATTTAGGCTTGGATGCAGGTGAAAAATTTGAAGAAGTGCTTCTTGAAGAAAAAACAATGCGTCTTTCATATATAGACGGAGAAGACTATGTTTTTATGGATCAGGAAACTTTTGAACAAATCCATTTAACAAAAGAAGATTTAGGTGATAATGCCGGTTATATTAGTCCGGAAGATGATATTGATATTAAAATTACTTTTTATAATGACGAGTCTGTTGGAGTTAATCCGCCTACAAATGTTGTTCGTACAATTACTTATTGTGAACCGGGTGTTAGAGGAAACACTACCGGAAAAACATTTAAACCGGCTACATTGGATACAGGAATAGAAGTAAATGTTCCTTTATTTATTGAAGAAGGTGAAAAAATTTTAATTGATACACGTGATGGCACTTTTGTCGAAAGGGCAAAATAGTTAAATAATAAATTATGTTGTTGTAGCTTAATAAAAGAGGAGAACTTTTTTATGGATAATAAAATTTTGGAACGTGCTGCAAATAATGTACGCATTTTATCTGCTGCAATGGTTGAAAAAGCTGCATCCGGACACCCGGGCGGAGCAATGGGTGGTGCAAATTTTGTAAGCGTTTTATACTCAGAATTTTTGAACTATGATCCAACTGATATGACATGGATTAATCGTGATCGCTTTTTTTTGGACCCGGGACATATGTCACCAATGTTATATTCAATTTTAGCACTCATGGGTAATTATACAATGGATGAGTTAAAACAATTTCGTCAATGGGGCAGTCCTACAGCAGGGCATCCTGAAGTGGATTTTAGTCGCGGAATTGAAAATACATCCGGTCCGTTAGGGCAAGGTCATACAATGGCTTTAGGTGCTGCTATTGCAGAAAGATTTTTGTGTGCAAAATTTGGCGAATGGATGAGTCACAAAATTTATACATTTATTTCCGATGGTGGCATTCAAGAAGAAATTTCTCAAGGCACAGGACGCATTGCCGGACATTTAGGTTTGAGCAATTTAATTATGTTTTATGATTCAAACGATATTCAACTTTCGACTGAGTGCGATGTTGTTACGAGTGAAGATACAGCAAAAAAATATGAATCATGGAATTGGAACGTTATTCAAATCAACGGAGACAGTCCTGAAGAAGTGCGAAGTGCGTTAAAAAAGGCAAATGCGGAAACAAAAAGACCTACAATTATTATCGGGAAAACAACGATGGGCAAAGGTGCAGTTACCGCCGATGGTTCAAATTATGAACGTCAATGCAAAACACACGGAATGCCACTTGGAAAATCAGGAGCGTCTTTTGAAAAAACAATTGAAAATCTTGGTGGAAATCCTGAAAATCCGTTTGTAATTTTTGATGATGTTGCTAAAGCAATGGAAGAGACAAAAAAAGCAAAAATTGCCTTTGCAAAAGAAAAAAAAGCTCAACAGGAAAAATGGGAAGTAGCAAATCCTGAATTAGCAAAAAAATTACGGACATTTTTTAGCGGAAAAGCCCCTGAGTTTGATTATAAAAAAGTAGAACAAAAAGCAAATGATGCAACACGTAATGCTAGCGGAAAAGTTTTAGAATATTTTGCACAAGAAATTGAAAATATGATTGTAATGTCTGCTGACCTTTCAGATAGTGATAAAACAAATAGCTTTTTAAAGTTTACTCATGCATTTACAAAAGATGATTTTTCCGGTGCTTTTTTACAAGCAGGTGTTTCAGAGCTTACAATGGCATGTATTGCAAATGGAATGGCGTTACATGGCGGAGTAATTCCTGCATGTGGAACATTCTTTGTATTTAGTGATTATATGAAACCGGCGGTACGTTTAGCGGCCTTGATGAAACTGCCGGTAAAATATATTTGGACACATGACGCTTTTCGTGTTGGGGAAGATGGACCAACACACCAGCCTGTTGAACAAGAAGCACAAATACGTCTCATGGAACACGTTCGTAACCATGATGGAAAACGTTCAATGTTGGTAATTCGTCCGGCAGATTCTGTTGAAACAACAATTGCATGGAAAATGGCAATGGAAAATACAGAGTCTCCTACTGCATTAATTCTTTCGCGTCAAAATGTAAAAGATTTGCCTGCAAAAACAGGTAGTAATCGTTATGCAGATAGTTTGCATTCAGAAAAAGGAGCATACATTGTAAACGATGTTAAAGGTAAGGCAGATATTGTGCTTTTGGCGAACGGTTCGGAAGTTTCAACTATGGCAGATGGTATGGCAAAGCTTGAAGCAGATGGCATAAAAGTGCAGCTTGTTTCTGCTTGCTCGGAAGGACGTTTCCGTGATCAAGATAAAGCATATCAAGAAAAGGTGATACCGTCTGATATTCCGGTTCTTGGTTTAACTGCAGGAATTCCTGTTGCATTGGAAGGTTTAGCGGGAAAAAACGGAAAAGTTATTGGGCTTGAGCATTTTGGTTATTCTGCACCGTATCAAGTTTTAGACGAAAAATTCGGCTTTACAGGTGAAAATGTATATAAACAAGCCAAATCATGGCTTAAAGAATGGAAATAAATTTTGCATAATAATTCAAATGGAAAATTTAGTTAGATAAGATTAATAATACAGAAGTTTTGTTTATTAATTTTTGCAAAAGGATTGAATAGATTGAATGTTAGAGGTTCTTAATAAAATATGTGAACCTTTTTTACTGAAAATTTGTTCAATCCTTTTTTTTTGTATAAAACACAATTTAGAGAAAATCTTTACGAATAGGTGTGAATGTGTCCAAAACGATAGAATCTTCCAGAGCTTTTAATCCGTGTATTACATTTTTATTTGCTATAAAGCCGTCACCTTTTTTTATGATTTTAATTTCTTCGCCTATGGTGCATTCAAAAGAACCTTCCAGAACATATGAAACTTGTTCATAGTTTTCATGAGTATGAGGCTTACCGATGCCCCCTTTTTTGAAATGCACTTCAACTAACATTATATTTTCACTGTGAGGTAAAATTTTTCGGCTTACAAGTGGTTCTAATTCTTGTTTTTCAATTTTGTTTCCATAAAAAATCATAATACTCTATTCTCCTTTTATTTTAAAAAATAATTATTGCTTTTTTATAAATAATTTTATTATAGTTAAAGACATTATACAAAAAAATGCAATGGAAATTGTTGCAATTCCGCCGGCAATGCCCGTTTTTTCGGCAACAAAACCTACAATTACAGGCATAATAACAGCACCGCACGTTGCTACACCTATTGATGTTCCTGTGGCAACAGTGCTTGAATTAAATTTTGCAGGCATTGTTGCAAGCGTTGTAGGATACATACCGGACATACTAAAGCCAACACCTAAAAGCCCTGTTATTATTAGTGCGGAATTATTTGAAACAAGCATTAATATGAAAAAAATGCACGCAGCAGTGGCAAGAATAACTAAAAGCAGGTTTTTATTTACTTTATTGGAAATGGACGCACAAATAATTCTACCGATCATAATCATAATCCAAAGAAAAGAAGTACTACTTTGTGCAAAGGCAAAACTCATCTTTTCTGTTTTAACAAAATATGTAACAAGCCAGCCGACAACGCTCGCTTCAGTACAAACATAAAAAAATAAAATAGCCGTATTTAGCCAAAAAATATTAGATTTTAAAAAATCTTTATCATCATTTGTTTTTGTTTGGGTTGATGGTACATTTGAAATATCGGATTTTCCTATGAAAATAAGAGAAATAATTTGTAAAATAATTAAAATAGTTGTAGAAAGACGCCAACCGTAAAAAGTAAATGTTACCAGTAAAACAAGAAATGGAGCAACAAGGGCACCAATTGCAAAAATAGCATGTAAAATGTTCAAACCTGCAGTTTTGTTTTCAATTTCCTCAGAAATAATTACATTACTAATATTGCTCAAAGAACCTTTGCTAATTCCTGAAGTAACAAAGGCAATGAGTAGTGCAATGGGATTTCCTGTAAACATCATTAAAAAAAAGCCTATTATTAGACCTAAACCTAAAATGATTGTAGATTTTTTACGACCAACAAAATATGGAAAAACACCGGCAAATAAAACAGCAAATAAGTTTCCTATTTGATGTGCAGAAAGCAAAGTACCGCTAAAACCATAGGAAAGAGAATATTCTTCACTCATAAAAGGTAAAATGGCTCCGAAAATTGTGCACATGATGCCACTGGTGAAAAAAGAAAAATAGATTGCAAAAACAGATTTTTTCATACAAAAAAACCTTTAATCAAGCACAATTGTACGAATAATAGGCTCAGTTAATTCCATAATTAAAGGAAAATGACAACCGTCAAGCATATGCACCTCTCCATCCATTTGTGCTAAAATAGGTTTGCTATATTCAATGCGAATAATTGAAGCATTTGCAAAAGTGGCATATTTAGATTTTGTGTGACGCCCTTTTAAAAATTTCTTTTTAATAAAAAGTTTTTGCAAATTGCTCATGTTTCTAGTAAAGCAAAAGTTTCTTTCGTCAGGTAAAATTTTTTGACCACTGCCATATGTACGATTTCCTGAAACACCTAAAGAACAAAAAAGAGCATTACCTGTAATGTCATTAATTTTGGTACCATCATTTTCAAAAACTTCTACATGCATTTTACCTGAAGGGAAAAACCAACTGTAAAAAAGGCATGCAACGTCAACAAAAAATTTATAAAAATCGCCGGGAAAAATGCTATGAAATCTATTTGTATAATGTGTAATAAAAGCGTCAATGCCCACGCTGGCAATATTAAAAGCATACCACGGTGCAGTTTTATCTAGAGAACCGTATTCTGCAATTTTTTTCCGACTTGACTCATCTTTTGGTTCAATGCCTTCATAATAAACTTTTACTGCCTTTTGCTTTTGAAAATGAGCACTTTTTGTAAGCCGAGAAACGGCTTCTTCTATGGTACGCCCGTCTGTGCCATCGTTTCCGGTGCCAAAAGGTAGGCGTAAAACAGTGATTCTTTCTGTGATAAGTTTGTATGCTTTTTTGTCTGCAAGGGCAGCCTTGAGTAAAACAGTTTGCACTTCAAGACTTGTTCCGTCTCCACCTGCAGTAATAATTAAATATTCATCGGCGAAACGAGAACGTAATGCTTCATCTAGAATAACTCGAGTGATAAATGTTGCATGACCTGAATATTCAGTAACATACAAAGGAAAGGCAACAATGTCTGTGCAAATGGGTTTAACTGCCGCATTTTTTGCTGCCTCAGCCAAAATGGTTTTATGATGTTCCGAACGTTTTTTAATTGTAAAACCACCTGATTGAGGATTTGCAATAATACATGGATGGAGTTTTTTCCCCGCCCAAAGTGGACAAACTGCTAAAAGTGGTCTTAATAATGCAGGCAAAGCCTGAACATTTAAATTATCAAATTCTGTCATAATAAATATTATAATACAAAATTAAATTTCTTTATAGTAAGTATTGAAAAAATTTAAAAATAAATTTGGCCAAACCTGACATTCTTTTACTATGTCAACGCCACCATCGCGAGAAGTTTCTTTAGTTGCTAAAGAAATACCGTGTTTTCCTTCTAAAAATAAATGTAGTTCAAATGGAACGTTGTGGCGTTTCAGTTCTAATGCAAAAAGCATAGAGTTTTCTGCCGGGACAGAGTCATCAGCAAGTGTGTGCCAAATAAAAACAGGAGGAACAGTTTGGGAAATATGAAATTCCAAGGAAACGTTTTGGAAAATACTGCTTTGAAAATCTTCATGTTTAATATTAAAAAGGTTACAAAAAGAACCCTTGTGAGCAAATTCTCCTGCACTAATTACAGGATATGATAAGAGAAGCATATTAGGCTTGTAAAGTTCAGAATTACATTGCATTTTTTCAGTAATAAAGGAGGCGTTCCAAAAACATCCGCAAGAAGCACATAAATGACCACCTGCAGAAAAACCACAAAGACAAATTTTATTTTTATCAATAAAAAAAGTGTCAGCATTTTGACGATAGTATTTTATGATTTGGCATAATTCAAGCAAGGCTGTTGGAAAAACCGAAGGACACAGAGAATAATGTAAGATGACACAATGAAAACCAAGTGAATTAAATTTGTGGGCAACGGGATCTGCTTCACGGACAGAAAGATGTTCGTATCCACCACCTGGACAAATTATCATTAAAGGCAAGTTTTGTTGTGTATTTAAAAAAAATTCTTTAGTATTCATTTTTGTTCCTATAAATTGATTATAGTATATTTTAAAAAAAAAGAAAATAAATGTTTTTGAGTTTTTAGTAGAAATAGGATAATTTTTTTTATTGGAAAAATTTCAATGTTGTGCTATAATTCAAGTAGAATTTTGTTTGGAGGCAATTATATGAAAAATATTAAGTTAATTGCTTTATTAGGAAGCGTTTTAGTTTTATTTTCTTTTTTAAGTTGTGAATTTGCAGCTAAAGAATCATCCCTTTGTATACAATTGCCGTCACAAGCGGTTCGGATTTTAGCACAAAAATTATTAAATGATACTCCAAGCGATGGTTCAAGTGGAAGTTCCGGAACAGCATTAAAATTAAACACAACACAGCCTGTATATGTTCATGTTCATTTATTTAACTTAAAGCACAGTTATGAAGAAGATAGTAGCCAAGAAAATGAAGGAATTCACAAGCCTTTAGTTTTTACACCAAAATTAACTGTTGGCAGTGATAACGAAATTAGTTTAACTCCTGTTGTAATTAATAATGTAACTCCTGGACTTTATGAATTTTTCTTTGATATATATTTAACTAAAAAAGATAGTGACGAAGCAATAAATATATATAATAGTGAAAATTCAGAGATAGATTATGAAAATCCACCACAGCCAATCTTTACAGGTCGAAAATACGTTCCAAAAGAAAAAGAACAAGAATGGTGTGCAAGTAATAGTGATAATTTTGATATGAAAAATTCTCCATGGGCAGTTGAAGTTAGGGCAGGAATAATAACAAAAGTAACAATAGCTCTCACGCAAAATCCTTTATTTGAAGGTGGCGATGACGAAAATTCTGATGGCGAATTACCTAGTGGCGTAACGCCTCCAATTCAAGAAATTGTTAATCTTATTTCTTCTGATATTTATGCAAGCCTGGTTTATGATTCAGGAGAATATATAGCAGAATCTGTGGGCATGAAAAAAGACGGTGGATTTTGGTTATTGCAAAAAAAAAGCCAATCAAGTAAGGCAACAGGTTTTATAGGCGTAGTTGTAGGGGAAGGAGAAAAAAAATCAATTGATTTATATGACTATGACAATGGATTTGTAACAAAAAACATAAGCGAAAATCCTAGTACTGAGATACATTACAAGATATTACAAATTAAATCATGGTTAACAGGAAAATCAACTATAATAGCTAACTTAAATTTAGACACAAGCATTAAAGTGAATAAGTCAAATATTTATACAATCGATGAAAATGATAATATGCCGGACTTTACAAAAATTATTCAAACAAATTTTGATATTGTGCCGGAAAATCCATCTTCTCAATTTATAGGTTATCAATATTATGCGGGACATGATTATGGCGGAGATGCAACTAATACATTTGACAGTGATTATAATTTTTGTTTTTATAAATATGCACAGCCGGATTTTAATAATATAACAACACAAATTCAAAAACAGTTGGTAGTAATAGTTAAAGAAGAATATAAATATTCTGTGGCAAATAATCCAACATGGAGTTATTATGAAAATACTGACAGCGAGTACATTTGGGTTTCAACAGAAGATAATAATATAATTCCACGTAGTTTTAATATTTCTGATAATAATCCAAAGCCGGTTGGTTATTTAGTTACAGCTGCAAATTACCAAGAAGAAGAAGCAAAAACTTGTATATTAACAGCTAATTATAATAATCAAAACGTTACTTTAGAAGTTATATTAAACAAATATACAACAGGTGGTGAATCACCAGCCGGTACATAATTTTTTTAGAAAAAAAGGGGTATTTTGCACTTGCAAGATGCCCTTTTTAGTCATATGATTAAAGTATGAAAACAAATGTGAAAAAATCTTGGGCAGTTTTTGTTCTATTTGCGGTTTTGGCTTTTGGCTCAATTATGAGTGCAAATTTATTTCAAACGAACTTTGGCAGTGTTGAAGTGAATCCTGTTGAAATTCAAGTAAAAAATACAGGAATAATTACAGGAAAGCTATACAGGCCTAAAACGGCTACTTCTGAAAATCCTAGTGCTGCAGTTTTACTTATGCATGGCTATCAAAATGACAGAGAAACTTCAGGTGCTTTTGCTATTGAGTTAGCACGTCGCGGGATAGTTGCACTTTCCATTGATGAATATGGTCATGGTTATACAACAATTCCCATGAAAGAGCGTGGTGCAACTAACATAAAATTTCCGCGATTAGGCAAAAAAACAGGCGGACCGTATCGTTATAAAATCATGATGAACTTTAGCAACTTGGATTTTTTTTACAAAGAATATTCTGACGGTTTGAAAGATACATCTATGGGTGGTCGCGTTGCATACAAAGTTTTAAGCGATATGGATTTTGTTGATTCAAACCGCATTGGAATTACAGGGCATTCAATGGGAACGTGGTCATCATGGTCCGTTGCGGCAAGTTTTCCAAACCATAAGGCAATAGTTTTACAGTGTGGTGAGCTTTATGAAGAAAAATATTATGATGCAGAAAATATAAAATTTAATAATATACTTTTACTTCAAGCTAAGTATGACGAATTTAATTATTTTCGTGATTATAAAAATGTTGTTTCTGGTTTGGAAAATACTGAATTACGGTATAAGATTTTTGCAAAACAAGACGGTCCTATTCAATGGAATACAACATATGGAAGTTTTAAAGATGGTTCTGCTCGGCGCATGGAATTGCTTAATACAAATCATCGTTTAACAACACATTATCCTCAAGCTTTTACTGTCACTATGGATTGGTTTGTTAATGCATTAAATGTAAAAACGTCTATTAAAGAAACAAGTCATATTTATTTGCTTAAAGAAATTTTAGTTTTGCTAGCTATGTTTTTTGCATTGGCTACAATGTTACCACTGTTAACTATTTTAATAAATACAAAATTTTTCAATGAATGTGCTAGGGAAGTTTCTCAAAATGAAGTAACTCGTCTAAAAGGAAAAAAATGGTGGAAAGTTGCAATTATTAGTATTTTAATTAGCGGTATTACTTTTCCGTTTTTGACACAGTTGGGACATGGTCTTTTTCCGTTTCCTGAAAACATTTTCCGCATGACAGTGGGTAATGGCATAATTATGTGGCTAAGTTTTTTAATGATTGTTAATTTATGCATGATTTTATATTGGTATAAAAAAGGTCAAGGTAAAAAGCTCGCTGTTAATTTATATGACTTGGGCTTGGCAACAAAAAATGTTCCTGCCGGCACAAAAAATACGGTAAAAACTTCAGTTATAGCAAAGTCTGTGTTGCTTGCTTTTATTCTCTGTAGTGTCGTTTATATAATGGTATTAATTTGCGACCAATTATTTATGTTAGATTTTAGATTTATTTGGCCGTTTTTTAAACCGTATTATAATGCACCGCGTTTTGCACAGTTTTGGATTTACTTGCCTTTTTATTTTGCATTTTTCTTTGTTTCAGGTGGTGTTAAATTATTCGGACAACTTCGCTTGAAAGAAGAAGATTCTCCTGCAAAGACACAATTAAAGTGGTGGCTTTTAGCATGTGTTTTAATGCTTGGGGGAATGTTTATGTCAGTTTTAATAGAATATATTCCGTTTTTTGCAGGCTTGGGACCAGGAGCTGATTTACTTTTCGGAAGCACTTTTGGCGGACCTTTTATGTCATACTTAATTTTGGGCATTCCTCAGTTTGCTTTGATTTTCTTTTTGTCGGTTTATGCTTTCCGAAAAACAGGTTATGTTTACGTGGGCTCAACAATTATGGCAATTATTGCCAGTTGGATGGTAACAAGCGGTTCAGCAATGTTATGATTTGTTTATTTAGAAATAAAATGTTTGAAAAATATTGCTTAACAAGGCGTCTTAGTGATATAATTACATTTCAAGAGGATATATATGAAAGATAAAACAACATTAGACTATAATTACAGACCCCCTTTACTACGATGGATACCTTTAAGTTTTCAACACGTATTTGCAATGTTTGGTGCAACGGTTCTTGTGCCACTTTTGACGGGCCTTAGCCCTTCAACCGCATTATTTACTGCAGGAACGGGTACATTAATTTATATTTTATGTACAGGTGCAAAAGTTCCGGCTTTCCTTGGTTCTTCATTTGCATTTATTCCGGCATTAATTGGAATTACCGAACAGTTCGGTTTGCCTTATGCACTTGGCGGTGCTTTTTGCACGGGGCTTTTTTATGCGATTGTTGCCGCTATCGTAAAGTTTTTTGGAACAAAGTGGCTCGATAAAGCCTTGCCTCCCGTGGTTATCGGGTCGGTAATAATCGTTATCGGGTTAAATTTAGCGCCTGTTGCAATGCAGTCTGCAATGTATAATGTAGATAATTATTCGCTTGTATATTTTTCAATAGCAATTGTAACGTTGGCCATATCCATTATTTCAAGCATTTTTCTAAAAGGCTTTTTTAATACAATTTCAATATTAATAGGTCTTGTAGGAGGATATGTTTTTACGCTTGTAATGGGATTAATTTTTCCTGCATATAAAATTATAGATTTTGAAATTGTAAAAAAAGCCAGTTGGTTAGGTTTGCCTTTTTTGCAACAGGCAGAAGACGGAAGTTATTTTTGGCTTGCACCAAAGTTTGCTCTTGTGCCCATAATTACATTTATTATTGTGTCTTTAGCGACAATTTGTGAACACTTGGGCGACACAATGGTAACATCCAAAGTTGTAGGAAAAGATTTTTACAAAGATCCGGGGTTACACAGAACTTTGCTCGGAGACGGTTTGGCAACAACATGGGCGGCAGTCTGGGGAGGACCGCCAAATACGACATATGGCGAAAATATCGGTGTAATGGCAATTACAAAAGTCTATTCCGTTTGGGTAATTGGCGGTGCTGCCGTTGTTGCTGTGCTTTTGTCTTTTTGTCAAAAATTCGGAGCTATTATTCAAACAATACCGGGTCCTGTTATGGGCGGAATTTCAATGTTGCTTTATGGATTAATTGCATCTAGCGGATTGCGTACAATCGTTGAAAGTGGTGTAGATTTTAAAGATAAACGTAATTTGACAATATCTTCTGTAATATTAGTAATAGGTATAGGTGGCGGAATGCTTCAGTTTTCAATTGGGGAAAATTTTAACTTTAGTCTTGGTGGAGTGGCTTTAGCAACGTTAGTTGGAATCTTTCTTAATTTGATTATTCCTGTACAAAAAACAGAAGAATAAATTTAAATAAAAAAGGAAAAAATATGCGCGTACTCGTTCGTCCTGATTATGAAGCTTGCTCTGTATGGGCGGCAAATCATATTGCAAAAAGAATTATTGATTTTAATCCTACCGCGAAGAAACCTTTTGTTTTAGGTTTGCCTACCGGAAGTACTCCTTTAGGAACGTATAAAGAACTTATTAAAATGAACAAAGCCGGAAAGGTTTCTTTCAAAAATGTTGTTACATTTAATATGGATGAGTATGTTGGTTTGCCGCCTGACCATCCTCAAAGTTATCATAGATTTATGTGGGATAACTTTTTTAGTCATATTGATATTCAAAAAAAAAATATTCATCTTTTGGACGGAATGGCAAAAGATTTAGAAGCAGAATGTGTGGCTTATGAAAAAGCTATTGCTGATGTAGGTGGAATTCACTTGTTTTTGGGCGGAGTTGGTGTTGATGGACATATTGCCTTTAATGAACCGGGTTCTTCATTGACAAGCCGTACACGTAAAAAGACGTTGACTGTTGAAACTATTTTAGTTAATTCCAGGTTTTTTGGTGGAGATATGACTCAAGTGCCATCGACGGCTTTGACTGTTGGCGTGGGAACTATTACTGATGCTAAGGAAGTTATGATTTTAATTACGGGCTATAATAAGGCACGTGCATTAAAGCATGCTGTTGAAGGCGGAGTTAGCCAAATGTGGACAGTAAGTGTTTTGCAACTTCATCCTAAGGCAATTATTGTTTGTGATGAAGATGCTACAAATGAATTAAAAGTAGGAACTCTAAAATATTTTATGAATACTGAAAGTAAAAAATTTGATAATTCCTTTTAATCAATTTTAATAACCATTTAAAATAATTATTTTTTCTCAACTGCGTTAGCGATTGTAGTGGCGACGGAGTCGTTCCGAAGGAATGGAGCGATAGCGGAACCACGAAAAGCGCGACGGCAACTTGCTTGCCGTAACGCCCTTTTTTTGTTAAAATATCCACCATGAAAGTAGTAGTTTTAGGTTCAGGCGGTCGTGAACATGCTATTTGTTGGCGGCTTGCTCAGAGTGCTTTGGTAAAAGAAGTTGTATGTGTGCCGGGCAACGGTGGCACTGCTTGTGAAAAAAAATGTCGCAATGTAATGGCGAGTACAGCTGAAGAAATGGTTGAAGTTGCTATTGCGGAAAAATGTGCTTTTGTGGTGGTGGGGCCGGAGGAGCCGTTAGTATATGGGATTGCGGATAAGTTATGGGCGGCAGGTGTACCGGTAATTGGGCCAAAAAGGCAAGGAGCACAACTCGAGGCAAGTAAAGATGTGGCAAAGGCTTTTATGGAAAAATATAATGTGGCATGTGCAAAAAGTGTAACGGTGACAAAAGCAGAAGAAGCACATGAATATATAGAAAAGTTCGGTGTACCAATTGTGATTAAGGCAGACGGTTTGGCGGCGGGCAAGGGCGTAGTTGTTGCAAAAGAGATAAAAGATGCACATGATGCGATTGACAGCTTTATGAAAGATGGTTTACTAGGGGATGCAGGAAAAAAAGTTGTTATAGAAGAATATTTAAGAGGCGTGGAAATATCTGTTTTGGCAGCAGTTTCTGTGTCTCCTACTTCAGCAGAAAATGGCAAAGCGACAATTGTTCCGTTTTTACCTGCACGTGATCATAAACGTTTGAATGACGGTGCTCAAGGACCAAACACGGGTGGCATGGGTGCGGTTTCTCCATTAGATGATATTTCTGAAAAAACTATGGCGGAGTTTGATGAAAGAATTTTGAAACCTACGTTAAAAGGCATGGTTACAGAAAAGTATGATTACCGCGGATTTATATTTTTTGGTGTGATGCTTACGGATGACGGGCCTAAGCTTTTGGAATATAATGTTCGCTTGGGTGATCCGGAAACACAGGCCGTTTTGCCTTTGATGGATTTTGATTTTGCGGCAATGTGTCGCTCAATTCTTGAAGAAGATTTAGATAGTTTTACTTTTGCATGGAAAGACGGTTATGTTTGTGCTCCTGTTGCGGTTTCCGGCGGCTACCCGGGAAATTATGAAAAAGGCTTGGAAATTTCTGTTGATGATGTTGCTTTCAGTGCAACCGGTGCAAAGTTGTTTGTTGCTGGAGGTACACTGAAAAATGAAAAGCTTGTTACTAGTGGCGGGCGTGTTTTATCATGTGCGGCATTTGGTAAAACTTTTGATGAAGCACATAAGGCAAGTTATGATGCAATGAAAGCTGTTTCGTTTGATGGTATGTTTTACCGAAAAGATATTGGTTTGCCGGGTGCAGCACAGAGTAATTAGTTTTATTTAATTAAAAAATTGATTATAAGACAAGTTAAACTTGCAAGTGCTGCAACTGTGAGTAGTGATTTTTCAAACCATGCTAAAATAATGGCAATGATGCAACCACAGATAGCGGCAATTATGCTATATGTGCTGAAAAAAATGGCAGGAAAAGTCATGGCTCCTAAAACTGCATATGGAATGTAATATAAAAACGATTCGATAAACTGATTTGTGATTTTCTTTTTGAAAAGCACGAGAGGTATCATTCTGATAAGATATGTTACGCCTGCCATTACGGCAAGATATTTAAAAAAAACTAAAGTGTCCATATTTCTCCTCAATTATATTTTTAGCTGATTTTTTCTCAAAGGTGCGATAATTGAAAATATTGTAGCACTTACAACTGCACATATTATAATGACAAATCCGGAGGAAACTTTTTGTAGAAAAGGTAAAAAGTAAAAGCAACAGCTTAGTGTAACCGAAACTAAAATAACGCCAAGCACGTTCTTGTTTTTTTTTGCAGTTGGCACAATTATGGCAATGAACATGGCATAAATAGCAATTCCTAAGGCATCTGTAATAATGGTAGGCAAAATATTTCCTGCAATTGCACCGAATAAAGTACCTAAAACCCATCCAAAATAAGGTGTAATTATTAATCCGTAAAGGTAACGTCTTCCAAGTAATTGAGCACGTCCGGACGCTACGGCAAAAATTTCATCTGTGTTTGCAAAGGATATTATGAGGCGGTGAAATGTTGTCATGGTGGAATCGAGTTTTTGTGAAAGCGAAACGGACATGAGTGCATAACGCATATTAATGATTAGTTGTGATAGTGCAATTTCAACTAATGGATAACCACCGTACATGATTGGGACACCGGCGAGTTGACCGGCAGATGTAACATTTGCCATGGAAACTGCAACTGCTTGCCAAGGAAATAAACCTGTGTTTACTGCAAAAATCCCAAAAGCAAAGGCTACGGATACATAGCCAAGACAGATAGGCAAGCCGTCTTTTAAGCCTTGAGAAAACGAATTAATGGATTTATGGTTTTGTGTGCTAGCAAGATGCATATACTAAAACATACTTGAAAAAATGTTCAAGGTCAAGTAAAAAGTGTATGTATGATGTTTGTGGGCGTTTGTGTTAAAAAAAGAAAAATAAAATAAGGTTTTATTTTTGTGTATATTCTTTTACATAATGTAGATATGAATCGCGACTGATATTTTTTGCACCAAAGCGTGCCATATGGTCAGTATAAACTTGACTGTCAATAAGGCGGCCTCCATTTTCAAAAAAGCTTTGTGCAAATTTAACAAATACGGCTTTAGATGAATTGGCAACTTTTGAAAACATTGATTCACCGAAAAAAATTTTACCAAGCATTACGCCGTAAAAACCGCCAACAAGATGGTCATTTTGCCATGTTTCAAATGAATGTGCATAGCCTTTTTCATGAAGAATAGAATATGCTTCAATCATTTCATTGTGAATCCATGTGCTTTCTTGATCGGGACGAATAATATTTGCACAATTTTGCATAACTTTCTTAAAGCAAGCGTTTTGTGTAAAGGTAAGTTTGGTTTTGTCAACAGTGGATAATTTGTCATTAGTTTTCAAAAATCGCTTTAGGCTTTTAGGTATGTGTAAGTCTTGTGGAAAAAGAACAAAACGCGGGTTAGGACTCCACCAAGTAATTTGTTCATCAGCATTATACCAAGGAAAAACTCCTTGTAAATATGCGGAAAGCAAAAAACCCGGAGATAAGTTGCCTCCCACTGCAACAATTCCACTTGAAGTAAACTGAGGAAATTTGACAAATTGAGTTTCGTCAAGATAAGTAAATTCCATACCTTAATCTAAATTAATCAGTGAAATTCAAAGCAGATTTTGTCATCTTTAACAATTGCTTTTGCTTTGCCACCTTTATGTAATTTGCCAAACAGAACTTCATCAACTAGAGGTGCACTAATGTGTTCCTCAACTGTTCGAGAAATGTTGCGTGCTCCAAATTCTTGACTATATCCGATTTTTGCTAAAAAGCTAAGTGCTTCATCGCTTGCTTTTAATTCAATTTTCTTTTCTTTTAATTGCGCATTGAGTTTTGAAATTTCTTTTTGCACAATGTTTTTCATGATGTCTTGCGGTAAATGTGCAAAAGGTATGATTCCGTCGAGACGATTTCTGAATTCCGGGGTGAATTGTTTTTCAACGGCTTCAAAAATGGCACTGTCACTTTGTAAACGATTACCAAAACCAATTAAAGGTTTTGAAATATCTCTTGCACCGGCGTTGCTTGTCATAATGATAATGCAGTTTTTAAAATCTGCAGTGCGTCCTTGGTTGTCTGTAAGACTAGCATAATCCATTACTTGCAATAAAATATTATAGATGTCACTGTGGGCTTTTTCAATTTCATCAAAGAGTAAAACAGCGTGACTTTCTTTTCGGACAGCATCGGTAAGAAGGCCACCTTCTTCAAAGCCCACATAGCCCGGAGGCGAGCCAATCAAACGACTAACCGTATGCTTTTCTTGATATTCGCTCATGTCAAAACGATGTAATTTTATGCCTAACTCTTGCGAAAGTGTGCGAGCTAGTTCAGTTTTGCCAACACCTGTAGGTCCTGCAAATAAAAAAGTAGCTACCGGTTTGGTGTTAATTCTAAAACCTGCACGGCTACGTTTGATAGATTTTGTAACTTTTTCTATTGCATTGTCTTGGCCGAAAATTTGACTTTTTAAGGCAGATTCTAAGTTACGTAATTTATCTGTTTCACTACCACTAACAGTACGCACAGGAATGCGAGCCATTTTTGCAGTAATTTTTTCAATTATTTGTGTGTTAACACTAGGAGTCTTTGTATGATTTTTGAAAGATGATTTATAGTTTAATTTTGTCCATGCACCTGCTTCATCTATTATGTCTATGGCTTTATCAGGCAATCTTCTGTCTGTCATGTATAAAACAGATAAGTCCACTGCAGCCTTTAATGCTCCATTTGTGAATTTAACGCCATGAAAATTTTCATATTTATGACGCAAGCCTTTGAGTATCTTTATGGTGTCGTCAACGGACGGTTCTGAAATGTCAATTTTTTGAAACCGTCTAGCTAAGGCTCTGTCTTTTTCAAAAAATTTAGAATATTCTGAAAAAGTTGTGGAACCGATGCATCTTAATTTTCCACTGTTTAAAATGGGTTTGAGCAAATTGCTTGCGTCATTTGTACCGGCATTTGTTGCTCCTGCTCCTACAATCGTATGAATTTCGTCAATAAATAAAATGGCATTTTCTTTTTTCAGTAATTCATCTGAAAGCTTCTTGATTCTTTCTTCAAAGTCGCCACGAAATTTTGTTCCGGCTAAAAGGGCTGTCATATCAAGAGAATAAATTTGTGCATCGTGCAGAAATTCAGGCACTTCTTTTGCAATAATTTTTTGTGCAAGTCCTTCTGTTATGGCCGTTTTTCCTACACCCGCATCTCCAACATGAATTGGATTATTTTTTGTGCGTCGACACAATACTTGAACAGTTCTTTCTATTTCTTCATTTCTACCAATGAGAACTTCAAGCTGTCCGTTAGTAGCTTTTTCCGTCAAATCAACACAAAAACGTGCAATAGCGGATTTTTCAGAGTTTGGTAAGGGTGAAGAGTTTGTTCGAATTTTTCTTTTTTGGCTTAAGTCTTCAGAGTTTGTTATGTTTTTTTCTTCATTTTGAGAATCATCATAATAATCTTCAACAGAATCTATTAATCGCAAAAAATTCGCTTCAATTTCATTTGGTTTTTCTTCAGGAAAACTAATAGCTTCTAAAAGGCGTAATCGATTTAAACCGCTTTTTTTAAGAAAATATGAACAGTGATTATCTTTTTGATCAAATAAACTAACTAAAATATCTGTCAAAGCAACTTGTTTTTTGTCACATGAAATGCAATGCAAAACGGCACGTTCGATTAGTGTGGAAAAACCAAGTGTTTGGATAGGTTCAACTTCTTTATCCATAGTATATAATGTATTTTGAAAAAAATCAGTCAGTTGATTTTTTAAATATTGTGTATTTGAACCGCATTCAGCTAAAAGTAATTCAATTTTAGGAATATCTAATGCTGTTTTCAAAATATGTTCAGGTGTGAGAAATTCGTGTTTTGCTTTTCTAGCTTCATTAATTGCATTGTCTAATACATATTGAAGATCTTTACTTATTTTCAACTAAACTTGTTCCATTTTGCATTGCAAAGGAAATCCGTTTGTCCTTGCATTGCTAATTGTCATGGCAGCTTTTGTTGCCGCAATATCATAAGGATATGCTCCAATGACTGCAGAACCTTTTTGATGCACAGTTTCCATCAAGAGTTCTGCTTCTTGTTTGTTTTTATGAAAAATGGACATTAATATATGTACGACAAATTCTTTTGTGGTGAAGTCATCATTTAAAAAAATGACTTGATACTGAGGAGGTTCGAAAATGTCTTCATCAATACTTGTGTTTGTATTGTTTTGGTTTTGCGTCCATTCCATAAATATATCCCTTTAATTAGTATAACACTTTTAGTGTAAATTATCAAATTTTTAATTTTTAGTAAATTTATTTTTGCAAAAAAAAACCACTCTTTTACTGTGAAAAAAGTGGCTTCTTATATCGAAAAGATAAGATTAAAAAGTTTTTGTCAAAAATATAATTAAACCTGCACCACCAGCACCAAAAATTACAGCACGAAGAATTGTCCAAGTTACACCAAGCCATAAAGGTAGTTTTTCAACGGAAAATCTGGAGTCAGCACTTGATGTTTCTTTTTTTACGGTTTGTTTTTTAACACTTTCTTTTGTAGCCATGAAATCCTCCTGAAAGATAACTAAATTATACGACAGAAAAAATGGTTTGTCAATAACACGGAATATACCTATTTTAAAGTTTATCAATTAACATGGAACATTTTCCTGAAGGAATGGGTAAAGTTTTCTTTTTATCTCCTAAAATATTAATTGTAAAATAGTAAAGTTTTTCGCTTTCCATTTGAATTTCCCAGCCTCGATTGCTTTTATTGGAAAGAATTGTAATCATGTTTCGTTTTAAACTTAAGTTTTCAATGCCCATAATTTCAAGGTTTGGAATGGTCCAGTCAACTGTTTTTCGCGGTAAACTAATGGCTAAGCCAATAACATTTTCAATCATGAGTGCAATTGTTGAAAGTCCGGCATATGTTACACAACGATTTCGCGGAAAACTAGGGTCTTTTGACATAACTGCAGCTCCTTCCTTTCCGGGAAGATATGCTTCGTAAAGATCGCCTTTTGAGTGAGAGCCACCGGGAAACATTCCTTCAAGCATATAATATAAGTGACGAATAGCACATTCGCGAGCTAAGTCCCAGCGTTGATAACGTTCTAAGCCTTTGATAACCATGAAGTTAAAAGGTGGTAAAACACTACCGCGAAAACCTTCGCCGTTCATTGTGAAGTTTTTATCATCAGCAGATAGCGTAGGGAACGGATGTTCTGTACCGAAAGTGGCAGGGTTACTCAAGTGTGCAATGAGTAAGTCTGCTTTGTCAGCATTTGGAATGTCTGCAAGTAGAGGCCAAAAGCCTGCAATGGTTTTATGAGGTAGTTGGTTTTCTTTTGCGTCTAAATCATGATAAAAACCGGTTTCTCCGTTCCACATTAATGAATTAATGCGTGTTTTCAAAGAAAAGTACATACGTTTATATTGGAAACTTAAGTCTTTATCATTTAAAATGTCACCAAGTTGAGACATATACAAAGCATGGATGGCTAAAGCAGAGTTAAAATCAACGGGATAAGCGGTTTTGTTTCGTGGGGAGTTAAACATTGTGCTTGAGCTTGTAGGAGCGGAATATAAACCGTTTTCTTTTTTATAATTTTCTTCAATCCAATTCGTATATTTTTGTAGCGTTGGCATAATTTCCTTAACGCGACGTTTGTTTGCAGATTTATGATAAAGATTAAATTCCGCCCAAGCGAAAAGCGGTAAACCGATTCCGTCGGGATTGTCTTCTGTTAAAATGGGTTTGCCTTTTTTTGTTTCGTATTTCCAACGGATAGCACCGCTTGCTTCTTGTTTTGAATAAAAATAATCCAAATTTTGATTTGCAGGAAAATTTCTATTTGAATAAACCAAAAAGAAAGATGAGAAAATTGATTCAAACTGGTCAATAACTAAAGATTTATCTTGCGGATAAATAAAAAGACCATCAGGGTTTTGTTCGCCTGTTTTTGCGTCCAACCAAAAATCTGAAAGCCAAGTCCACGTTTTGTCATATATGTCAACAAAATCTTGGTCGTAAAAATGGATTTTTGGAAAATCTCGTTTATTCACTTGTTCCTCTTGTAGATTTATAATGTTCCAGCTTAAAGTATATCATAAATTCTGAAAAAAAGAAATAATTTTTTTTAAAATTAGTTAAAAAATTAAAGAAAATGTTACGGTTTTATACGTTATTTTATATTTAGTTTGAAGTTTCTGAAAATTCTGCATCATCTGTTAGGTTTGAAGAGACAGAGGAGTTTTCATTTTCGGAAACAGGATTTATTTGTTTTTCGTTTGTGTTAACTTCGGATGATTGATTTTCAGTTTTAGGTTCGGGAACAACAGGTTGTGTTTTGTAAAATAAACGAACAATTTCTTTCGTTTCTTTATGACGTTGTTTTAAAAGCAAAGTTTTAGTTTTTGCATCATAAACATAACCGGAAGAATTATATGTTTCAAAACGTGGGTCGGTACGGAATTGTATGCCATATATTTCAATGGAAGAAAAAGGTTCAATTCCGTTAATTATCATATGATGATTTGCTCCTCTAGGGAATGTTGAAACAATTGTAATGGTGCCTTCAGAGTCAACGCTTGTTGAAACATCTTGAGCAATTGTCCATGCATGGATTGTATTTCCTTTGGGTTTTAGTACAATTTGATGAGGTATATAATTGCTTTCACAAAGTAAAGTGTAAATATTGCTCAAAGTAGTTAAGTCAGGTTGTTTTTCTAGTTGCAAATGTGATGTTGCAAGCATTTTTCCGGCAGAGATATATGTTGAGTTTTTTGAAATTTCACCATAATTTATAAGAGCAACAGCGGCTTTGATGGCATTTGTTATGTAAATTGCAGTATTATCCTGTTGAATTACTAAAATTTCGTCTTGCATTGAGCAGGATTTTTCTATTGTAGTTAAACAATTAGGTAAAATAGGAGTAAGTTTATTTGCAAGATTGGGGGATTTTTTGTAAATTTTACAATACGTATATAAAATGCCGATAGCTTTTTCTAAAGAAAATTTATAATTTGGATTGTTTTGCAAAACGGCATTTGGCAAATTTAATATGGAGTGAGCAACCTCTGTTTTTTGGCGTTCAATAAATGGAGAAATGTTATCATCTTCAAAAATGTCTAAACTATGTGTTGAAAGAGCATGATTAATTTTGTAAATCATATTTTCATTATACATAATATAACTACTGTTCATCGCCGCTAAGTTATTTAATTGCGGTGCCGTTAAATATGTACGTCTTGTGCCGTTTTTAAATGATTGTGGAATATTATTTATTGCTTCAATATATTTTCCTTGTAAAGCCATTTCTGCAATATATGCTGTAACTGCAATTTCATCCGCTGAATCAGGGAACGGAGTAAAAGCATTAAGAATATTATTTTTTGTTTGTTTAACGACAGCATTAAACAGTTCATTTTGATCTGCACGTAAAGGAGCTAAAGAGGCAAAGCTAAATGCTTCTACCGGATTATATGAAGAATATGTGGCTGAAAGTTGTTTTGGCATAAAATAAATTCTGTTAGCGGAAATTTTTGGTCCGGCTAGCATAGTTTGCAAGTTTTTTGATTGTAAAATGGCTCGTTTTTCAGATAAATCAGTAATGGAAAAACTTCCGGAGTAACTGTACGGAATACTAAGTTTGGATGATTGTGAATTAAGTTTTGCAAAGACGGAATAGCTTGGATTTTCTTTATCTGTGCTTTCAAAAATTAAAGAAATATCTTCAGAAAAAAACAATTCAATGGAATTTTCGGAAATTTGATGCCAATTTAAGAAAATCAGGTCTTGTATTTTTCCGTTAGAATGAGTAATTTCTATATGATCGTTTTTATCTGAAAAAAATGTTATTCCGTTAAAAGAAACTTGAAAGCCGTTTGTGTAAGGAAGTTTTGCATCTGTGGCTTTATTATGAGAAACGGTTAAACGCATGGAACCGAAATTTTTAGAAATTACTGCACGATTTCTAAATTGCAATGCAAAAATGCCGAAAATAATAATAACGTAAAGAAGTGCAAGACCAAAAAACTTGCGAATAGGATGTTGTGCCATTTGCTTTATAGTTTACTAAAACAAAGAAAATGTGGCAATAGTTTAAGAGGATTGTATGAAAAAACTTGGATTTTTTATTGTAGGATTTTTAATTTTAGGTTTGTTTTTTTCTTGTGTGTCTAAGCCGGAAGAAAAGCCTGAACCGTTAGTTGAAATTGAGGAAAAAGAACAAGAAAAAAGTAAAGAAGATGTTTTAACAGAAGATGAAAAACAAGTGGTAAAAGAAGAAAAGACATCGGAACAAAAAGAGAAAGAATCGGAAGTTTTTACGCCTGTAAATTTTGCAGGAAATTTGCAAAAAAAACTGGAAGTGGGAAAAGCCGAAGACGCATTATTATTATTTGAAAATGTTCCTGAAGAATATAAAGAAGATTATTCAATTAATTATATGCACGCTTCATTATTGGTTTCTAGCGGAGATGTTAAAAAAGCAAGTGAAGTGGGACAAAAACTTTTAGAAAAAGAGCCGAATAATGTGGACGTTTTGTTTTTAAATTCGATGGTTGCAAAACGTGCCGGTGATACTAAAAAAAGAGCTGAGCTTTTGAATAAAATTATCGCTATGGATCCTAATAATTCCGATGCATTGGTTGAGCTGGCTCATGATCAGATGAAAAGAGGTAGGCAAAGTAATTATAGAAGTGCAAAAAATTATTATGAGCGTAGTGTAAAAGCAGATGATAATCAATTGGAGGGTTGGCTTGGTTACGGGCAAGCATCGTATTATTTGCGTGATGACCAAAATGCTGAAAAAGCATTTCTAAAGATTATTGAAAAGGACCCGGAATATAGTTTGGCATATTCATATCTATCAAAAATTTCAAGTGATAAAGGTAAAATTCGCGAGGCAAGGTCATATATTGAAAAAGCAATTGAATTGGAGCCGGAATATTATGATTATTGGGTAGATTACGGTCAAAGTTTGCGTCTTACCGGTGATTTGAACGGAGCTGTGAAAGCATGGACAAAGGCGATTGAATTAAATCCTCAGTATTTTTTAAGTTATGTTTACAGAGCAAGTGCCTTGGATGAGTTAAAAAAATATGATGAGTCAATTTTAGATTATAGAAAGATTATACAATTAAATGCGAATTATAATTATGCATATGAAAATTTGGGAATGTTAGAATGGAAAAATGGAAATTGGACAAAGGCTAGAGAATGCTTTGAGATTGCATTAAAAAAAGATCCGACAAGTTTATCGTATAAATTAATGATTGCTGCTTCATATTTACGTGAAAAAAATAGAGAAGGTTCAAAAAAATTCATTGACAGTCATATTCGTAATTTAAATAAATCTTCTGCAGAATATTATATTTTACGATTGTATTTGGACGGAATTAATCCTTCCGCCGTAGATGTAAGAGTTAGAAAGCTCGAAAGTGTAGTTACAAAAGGTAAAATGCTGTTTTATTTGGGTTTGTTTTATGATATGTATGGTAATGATGAAATGGCAAAAAGATATTATATTGAAGTGCAAGCTATGCAAGCACCAATGATGTTTGAATATCAAATGAATGAATGGCTTTTGAATGGCGAATGTGCTAGACTATATGAAAAAAAAGAATAAATTAGGATAGATGAGGAAACTATGTCAAAAACAGAAAAAAGACTTGTGCTTAATGGACGTGAAATTATCCTTTTGGGAACAGCACACATTTCGCAAGAAAGTATAAATCAAGTTACAGAAAGTATAAGGACGGAAAAACCGGATTGTGTTGCCATTGAACTAGACAATGACCGTCTGAAAACTATGAAAGATCCTGAATCATGGAAAAAACTGGATATTGCAAAAGTTTTGAAAGAAGGTCGCGGTTTTATGCTTATGGCAAATTTGGTACTTTCAAGTTTTCAGCGGAGAATGGGCAATGATGTTGGCGTAAAACCGGGTGAAGAAATGAAAGCCGCCATTGAAGTGGCAGAAGAACTGGGCATCTCTACTGTAATGGTTGACCGGCCGATTCAAACAACATTGAAACGTGCTTGGTCTAAAAATAATTTTTTTGGAAAAATAAAACTTTTGGCAACGTTGATTGCAAGTGCTTTTGAAAAAGAAGTAATTTCAGCTGAAGAAATTGAAGGATTAAAAAATTCAAACGAAATGGATCAAATGATGGAAGAACTTGCTTCATATTTGCCTGCTGTGAAAGAAGTCTTGATTGATGAGCGTGATGTATATTTGGCAAGTCATATTTGGCAAGCAAAGGGAGAAAAGGTTGTAGCTGTTTTGGGTGCGGGGCATTTGCCTGGCGTAGAAAAGCATTTGCAAGCATTAGCGAAAGGTGAAGTGAGCCCTGATACGACAAAAATTTCTCAAGTGCCGCCTCCGGGAATTGGGGGGAAACTGGCTCAGTGGCTTTTCCCTGCCGTGATGGTTTTATTAGTTGCTGTAGGAGTAATTTTTGGCGATTGGCAAAAATCTCTTGTCTCGCTTGCAACTTGGTTCGGTTGGAATGCCGGGCTGGCAGGGGTGGGCTCACTTTTAGCAGGTGCACATCCTTTGGCGATTATTGTTACAATTTTAAGTGTTCCTGTTGGTACAATTAGTCCTGTTTTAGGTGTGGGTATGTTTGCCGGTTTGGCACAAGCTACCTTAGTTAAACCAAAAGTGAATGATTTGGAAACTTTATATTCAGATGCTTCAAGTTTGAAAGGCTGGTATAAAAACAGGATACTGCGTGTTTTGTTTGTGTTTTTTATGTCTCAAATAGGTGGCGTAATAGGTAATTTTATTGGCGTTTCTGCTATGGCTAAAACGGTTGCAACAACAATAAAATAAAGCATATGAAAAAGCATTGTGAAAAATTGCTTTTGATTATTTTTTTTGTCGGATTGCTTTTAAGTTGTGCGACACTTCCTCAAACATCTTCTTGGATAATGTTGCAAGAAGATGTTTTTACGTCTTCTTTTGTTTTTGAAAATTCTCTTGTTCATCTATTAAAAGCGGATTTAAAAAATGATAAAATATTTTTAGATTTACAATTATACAATAAAAAAGAAAATGAAAAAAATGTTTTAGCAAAAATTAATGCAGGACCTTTTATTAAAAAGGCTAATAAAACTGAAAGTGTTGGAATTATTTATTACAAAAAAGAACTTATTTCTTCAGCAAATGAAAAATATGATATGTTACTCTGCTTAGAAAATAAAGAATTAAAAATAATGAGTCAAAAAGAAAAATTTGATAAAGATGTTTTTTTTGCTGTGGGTGGATTTTGGCAAATTCTGAAAGATGGAGAATTTATAAAATTTGCGGATATTAAAGATTCAAGAAGTGCAATTGGTTATGATGAAAAAAACAAAATAGTGATTTTTTTGCAAGTTGAAGGTGAAAAATTTTCCGCATCCAAAGGTCTTTCATATGAACAGTGTGCAAAATTATTCAAAGAATTAGGTTGTCAAAATGCAATTCAAATGGACGGAGGTAGTTCTTCAGCTTTATTTTTAAAAGAAAATGAAAACATTAGAAAAAAAAATTTTTCACTATTTAATAAAACACATAATGTTATTTCATGGATTGTACTTAAAAGCAAATAAATTAATCTCTAAAAGAAATTTCAGAAAGTTCTGATATTTGCTTTATGGCTTTAGTAAGTGAATGTATATCAATATTATCAGGACTACGTACCGAATAAATTATGTGCAGTTTGTTAGTTTCAAGATTTAGAGAAATATCTTTATTGCCTACAATTAATCCGTGTGCTTCAATTGTAGTTTCTAATTTATTTAAGTTACATTCTAAAGAATTAAATATAACATCTAAGTGTTTTATTCTTTCAGCAGGGAAATATCGAATTTCAAATTTTTCAAGTATAACAAGAGCAATCAAGCAAGATAATAATGCTAAAAATGCGGCAATGTACATTCCGGCACCAATAGCCATACCGAGTGCAGCAGCTGTCCAAATAATGGCTGCAGAAGTTAGGCCTGTAATATTTAAGCCGTGTCTTAAAATGGCTCCTCCACCTAAAAAACCGATTCCTGAAACAACTTGTGCTGCAATACGTGCGGGGTCGCCTTTTTCCGGATTTAATGAAGCCATATGTATTGAAAGCAACATTAAAACTGTGGAAGAGACACAGATGAGAATTAATGTACGAAGTCCAATATTACGTTGACGTGTTTTTCTTTCCAAACCAAGAGTAAAACCGACAACAAAGCTTAAAAAAATGCGCACGATAATTTTACCGTAAGGTAAAACATTAACATTAGTTTTGTCTAAAAAATAATTCCAAAAATTCTCCATATATAATATTATATCGTATAGAAATATAAATGTAAACCGAATATAATATTATATAAAATATTTATAATGTTTACCTATTTGCGTCATTGCTTAATTGTAAATTCAATAGTTGGAGACACGCCAGCCAACGAAAGATGAAGATTTCCGTCGTCAAAGTAATAATAGTAAAACTTTTCAAGATAAAATGGGCTTGTAATTATCAGTCTTAGATTAAATTTAAATTCCGAAGAAGAGGCCATCTATGTTCCTTGAAATGAATTATAGGTTACCGGTTCGCTTTCGCCTGTCCATGTCAGAACAATTTCTTCTTCGACAATTTTATAATTAAAAAGCATTTCGTTATAACCTGCGTTCCCGTTGTTATTTAAGGTTATCATACGAAAGATGTTCGTTGTTGCACTCCAGGTTCCTGAAAAATTTCCGTTGTCGCCGGTAAAAGTGAATGAACCATCGCTTTTTAGGCTCACTTCCGTATCGTTGTCCGGATTCCATGTTTTTATTAGGGTTTCCGGCTGTGAAAAAGAGATTTTTGAAAAAGAAAAAGTCATACCTTCAACGGAAAATGAAAATGTGTTGCCTTATAGTGTACAAGCAGCACTTTTACTACCGGTAGCACCTTCCCACTGTTTTGTGGTTGTGTTCCACGATTCTGTTAAAGTGGCGGTAAAAGTATTATTTGATATAGTAAAAGTGCCTTTGTCGCCTTCTATTTGAACCACGCCCGGTGCGTCCAATCTCGGGTGTGTCGATAAATCTCTGTAAACTACAGCTTTATTTTAGGTGCAGATTTTATGATAACCGTGGTTTTTCCAAAACACTCGCGTTAATTTAGTTTTCATTCAAGGTTTTTCAAAACATTCATGTACATTCGTGGTTTTAAAACATTCGTGGTTTCTAACAAATATTTTAAAAATAATTATTGATTTATAATTTTTCATGTGTTAAACTGTCCATATACACATTCAAAATGTCCGCTTTTTGTTGTAATTCAATGTGAAGCTATTAATTGTTCTATTTAATAAAGATAGGTGAAAGAGTTTACAAAAGATTTACAAACTTGTGATAAAAGAGGAGATAATTTTGAAAAAAGTAAATAAAATTTTTATCGCAATATTTGTGATAACATCTATCCTTTGCTTCAATATCTATGGACAAGTTTTCCCTATCAATGTTCAGTGGAAGTTTAACCATGGTGACAACACATTATGGGCATTGGATACAAAAACTGAACCTTCTTGGCAAGATTTTCAAATGCCCGCTTCAATCCCTGTTAAAGATGACGGATTTATCTGGATAAAAGCACAAATCCCCGTACCTGATTATTTTGATAATGAACAATTATATTTAGAATGTGGACACGGTTCAGCAGCAATGGATTTTTACGCAGATGGAATTTTATTCGGTCATCATGGTTATATCGAACCGGAATTAAATATTTCCATTGTAGATAATTCGGTCATACCAGTTCCTAAAAATCTGATTCATAACGGAATGATTAATTTATCCGTTCGCTGTAAATCCGGCTCAAGCCATGCAACATTTTCACAGTTCCGGTTTGTTAATAAAGCACAATATTTAAAAATAGAATTATTTCAAAAATTTTTGAACGGAAATCTAAATTATATGCTAGCGGCAGTATGTTTTGTTTTGGGCATATATTTTTTGTTTCAGTTTTTTTCAGATAAAAATGACAGACCTAGTTTATCTTTTGCATTTACATTGATTTTTATTTCCGTATACTTTTTCGACTTAGCCACTGATATATCCTTTTTACCGATTATGATTCAGCAAACAATAGCTAGAGTATGTTTGATTTATTCTGTCGGATGTTTGGTAATTTTTATCATGCGCTTTTTTAAACAAGAAGTTAGGATTGCAAGAATAATTATCTTTTCGATTTTCGCTATTCTTACTGTTGCATATGCAATTTGTGCAAAAGATGATTTGGCTCACGAAACTTTGTTTACTCTTTCACTTCTTCCCGTTTTTGCAGGCATTGTTTGCATTTATATTGTGCTAATTAAAGTAGTGCGTCAGCGACAAAGTTTTGCAGTATTTATTCTTTTGGGCATAACCTTTGCAATTATGTTTGCATTACATGACATAATTTATCAAGCCTTAGGTTTGACACCGTTTGCTTGGCTACAAAGTTTTTCATTTTTTGCCATAAATATGACAATGTTTATAGTAGTTTCTTTAGAAAATGCTCAGCGTAAAAAGATGTTAGATGAATATATGAAAACAACATCACAACAAAAAGAAAAGTTGAATAAAATTGTTGAAAAGGCCTCGAAGCTTTCGGAAGAAACAATGCAAATTGCAAACAGACTAAACGATTCAGTAAATAATGTTGCAACTATTGCAGACAAATCTGCAAAAGAAGCTGAAAATATCGGTTCATACATTAATAATCAAAGTGATGCCATTAAAGACACCTCCTTAGCAATGGAAAATTTGGTAGAGTCTTTGCAAACTGTAAATAATGAATTACAAGAAGAAATTAAAGCAGTTCAAAATACCGCAACGGAAACTCAACAATTAGTTGCAGGAGTAAATCAAGTAGCAGAAGGAATTGTCGGTACGGAAAAATTTGCTCAAAGTTTGGGAGACCTTACTGCACAAGGATGCAAAAATGTAAATATGCTTTCTAAACATATGGAAGATGTAAAAAAATCTTCAGAGCAAATTCTAGGCGTAGTGAGTATTGTTAGTGATTTTGCAGAGCGAACGAATATGTTAGCAATGAATGCGTCCATTGAAGCAGCTCATGCAGGAATTTATGGAAAAGGATTTGCAGTTATTGCCGGAGAAATAAAAAAATTAGCGGCGGCAAGTGCAGGACAAGTTGAAAAAATTCGTGATATAGTTACTGAAATTAATGAAAATATAAATTCAAGTTTTGATTTATCAATTCATGTAAAAAATTCATTGCTAAAAGTTGCAGATGGTGCAAGTGAAACTACAGAACGAATTTCCGAATCAAGTGAAGAAATGGAAAATCAAAGAATTGTGGGTAATAGGATTTTGCAAACAACTTTAACACTTGCTGAGTCTACAAACAAAGTAAAAAAAGAAGCATCACAGCAATTTAACTATTCACAACAAGTTGCAACTAATATGACGGAGCTTTCAGACTCAGCCGAACAAGTAAATGTGGCGGTTCATGACATTGTTAATAAAAGTAAAGACTTGGCTCGTGAAATGATTGGTTTGTTGGCACTGGCACATAGAGCAAAAGAAGCCGCCGGTGGCTTAAATGATATGTTGCATTAATATTGTCTTTTTAAGAAGTGGTGTCCGTTAATTTGATATTAATTTAAGAGTATTTAAGGAAGGGGCGTGTCGAAAAATATCCCCTTCCTTTTTTTAAAATTATTTAACTAATTCGTTGAACATTGCTTGACGCTTTTCATCTTGCATTAAAAGATTTAATTTAAATTGTCCGTCTCTGTAGCCCATGTCAATGCAACGTGCTTTGAATGTTTCGAATGATTCTTTTTGTAATAAGAATGTTTCCGGATCTTTAAGGCGGAAAGAATCGCGTTTTGCTTCATATTCACAGTTAATTTCTTTTAAGTTTTTGTCAACAAGTTTCGTGAATTCTTCTGCTTGATTTTGTGTAATATTTTGGTCCATAAATTCATAGTAGAATTGATATGCAGATTTTTTCAAGTTTGCAAAGCCAACAAAAAACTTAGTGCTCATATTTGATTGTTTTTCCGCTTTTTTAACAGCTCCAATAAACTGACTTTCGTGTAACTTTTCACCGGTCATTGTGATAATGCCGTTAATTTTTTGGATAAACTGAATCGTTGGTGTGCTTTTATAAAATCCGGTAACTTCTACTAAGTCATTCATGTTATAGCGATACAAGCCGGCATATGTTGTTACAAGCATGGAGTAACGTTTGCCTACTTCCAGTTCGTGCAATTGATAAATTTTAGGATTAGGATTATCAAGCTCGTCTGCACTAATAAACTCAAAATAGTGCATATGCGGAAAAAGAACAGTGTCATCTGCACCATTCATAACTAAACCGGCACGACATTCGGAAGCAAAGTAGCCGAATTCTTGGTGTAACATTCCTTTAGGAAATGAGTCTTTAAATTTATTTAGATATACTTGTGTGTTTCCGCATTTCCATGTTGTTAAAACTTGCATATTTGGCCAGTAATGTTTTGGTAAAATCTTGTCGCCGTGTTTTTCTTTTAATGCACGTAATTCTGCTGCACGAACAGGATTAGGTGAAAATAATGGTTCGATTTTTGCACGAAGTTCCGGTTCAATCTTTAGGTCTTTGTTCAAAGTTCCGTTTTCAATGTCTGTAACATATGAATCAAAAAATTCATTTGCATTATTTTGCATTTCAACAATTGTTGACGGATTTGCAGTTACAAGTAAGTGAACATCTTGTTCAATGCCAAATCTCATAATTGTATAATACCGGGCTTTGTAATCGGAAATAGCATAAACGTCGGCAGTTTCAGCATAAAGCCCTTTTATAAATTCAGGACAGTCGCGACGTGTAACACCTGAAACTGAACCGTAAACCGTACCGTCCGGAGCAGAGCCTTCAATTGCTTTTCCTACAATTGATGTACATTTGTTTTCATAAACTTTTGGACGATGCATTTGAAATGAATAAAGCCAAAGTTTTGTCATTTTGCTGTAAACATTTTTATAGTATTCATTTGTAATAGGAATCCATTTCGGTTCTTTTGTTGTTCCTGAAGTTGTTGCATACATCATCGGTTTTCCGGGGAAAAGAACGTTTTCCTCGCCTTTTTTGTGACGTTCTACAAAAGAACGTAAGTCTTCATAATCTTGTACGGGAATGTTTTTTTGTAAAAGTGTAACTAAATCTTCAAACGTTTTTGCTTCTAAAATTTCAGCAAAATTGTGTGCTTGACCCCATTCTGAATCTTTTGCATAAGATAAGATTCCACGTAAAGTTTTTTCTTGTGATTTTTTGCAATTTTTTGTTGCTTTGTCCAATTTTGACTTTTGGATTTTTCCAGCAACGCCAAGTAAAAATTTGATTAAGCCTGAGCCTTTTATTTTCATAGCATACCTCGTAATTAAAATATTTAGCATAGTAAAATATGCTAAAATAAATATATATACTGTACTAATAAAACACAAAGTTATCAAGTATATAATATGATTTTATCATTAAAATTTAAGCATAATTAGATAAGAAATGTAAGAATTATAAAAAGAAGTTTTAACATAAGTTTTTTTACATAAAAAAAACCGCACCTAATTAATAGTATAATTAATGATAAAAATATAGAACAAAGAAGTAAAAAATTGTATAATAATTAACAGACATGAACCTAGAAACAATTATACATCCATTTGAACCTGTTTTTGACAGCAATAGTAAAGTTTTGATTTTGGGAACTATGCCTTGTTTAGTTTCCAGAAAAAATAATTTTTATTACGCAAATCCGCATAATCGGTTTTGGCAAGTGTTGAGTGCGGTTTTTGACGAATCTTTGCCATATACGGTAGAGGACAAAAAGCAATTTGTTTTAAAACACGGTATTGCACTTTGGGATATTTTACAAAGTTGTGAAATGTCGGGAGCAGATGAAACAACAATAAAAAAACCTGTAGCGAATGATTTAACAAAAATTTTGACAGGCAGTAATATTAAAATAATATATGTTGTGGGCGATAAAGCATTTAAATTTTATAAAAAATATTGTCAAAAACAAACGCTTATTCCTGCAATAAAATTACCGTCAACGAGTACTGCAAATCAAGGGCGGTTTCCGTTAAATGTTTTGATTGATAAGTATATGGTTTTAAAAACGGGTCGCCCGGCAGAATATACGCTTTAGTTTTTTAACATTGTTATAAAAGCACATGAAATTAATTATCAGGAAAAATATGAAAAAAAATTTTTTAATATTTATAGTTTGTTTTTTTGTATGTTTTTCTTTTTTCATAAGTTGTAATAAAGAAAAAAAACAAACTAAAACAAATTGGACAGAAGTAGACGGATATATTGCCGTTCTTTTTGGTCTTGGATATAATGAAGAAAGCTTTGTTGCAGAAACGATAATGATGATTCAACAAAAATATGGTATGACAACAGAAATTGGACCTGCTTTGCCCATTATTTTCCCAAAAGATTTTAGATACAGTGGATACACAAGAGTTTCTCTTTTGCCGGAAATATTAAAGGAAAAAAAAATCTCTGCACTAATTGTTTTAGGTGCTGCAGAAAATATGCATATTCCGTTGAATGTTATTAAAGAAAATATGGCAAAAGGGGAAACTGAAGAATTTCCCATAATATCGCTTTTTCCGCAAGACGATGTTTTGGGCATTGAGTCTGCAAGTGATTTAGTTTACGATTTTTTGTTAGAAGAGTCAATTTTGTCTGCACAAGATAATTTTTTTGATGAAAAAAAGCTAACAGAAACGGAAATGGCAGAACAAATTATGAAAGAAGAAAGTCTGCCGTTTTTTTCGGATATTCCGACCCTTGTTGTTGATGTTGCTTCAAATATAATGGTTTTTAAGGAAAAAAAACAACGGGGCGAAAAACTTTTTGATATTGCTTCAAGTGTTTTTGATAATAAAAAATGGAAAGTTTTTCCTTATTATGATGCTGAATCTGGCTTAAAGTCATATAATCATTTTTTGTTGAAGAAAATTGAAAATGATGTAAAAAATCAAGGAGTAAAGCATTGAACACTTTAACTATTTGTGGCACAAACTTAATTGGAAGTGTTGATGCATTAAAAGGCTTAAATTTAAAAACGCGCTCAAAGATTTTAGTTGTGTCAGATACACATGGAAACAATGATGTTTTTGAAGATGTTATTTTGACATATGGTACAGATTGCGATGCACTTGTTTTCTGTGGCGATGGAATTTGCGACTTGGAATCATATGTCAGAAATGCCAAAACAGAGCCGGTGCTGAAAAATGCTTTGCCTGAAATTGTTGCCTTTGCTCGTGGAAATGGCGACCCTGCTGTGTCAAGGTTTTTAGAGACGCAAATTATGCCTTCAACTCAATTTAATATTTGTGGAAAAAAAGTTATAGTAATTCATGGACATCAAGTTTCCGTTGAATATAATTTGCATGGATTAATAAACTGGGCTCAGAGCAAAGGTGCCGATATGGTTTGTTTTGGGCATACGCACGTTCCGGAAAAAATACAAATGGGCAATGTTTTTTGTGTTAATCCGGGCAGTTGTTCAAGACCTAGAAGTGACACAGACCCCACAATTGCAACCATTACCGTTTATAAAGAAAAAAGAGATTGTAAGGTTCAGTTTTTTAGTCTTTCATTTTAGTCAAATAAAATTTTTTCAAATTCTTCAACCGGCATAGGTTTTGATTTTAAGAAACATTGAACCATATCACAATTAGTTTTCTTTAAGAATTCTAATTGCTCATTATTTTCTACACCTTCAGAAACAGTTTTTATGTTAAGTTTGTGTGCCAAATCAATAATACTTCCTATGATAGAATTTCCGCGTTCAGGATTATCTTCATTATCTGTAAAAAATTTACGATCAATTTTCAGAACATCGATTGGAATATTTTTTAGCATATTTAAAGATGAATATCCTGAGCCAAAGTCATCTAAAGAACAACTAAAGCCTTTTTCATGAATTCTATTTATAATATTTATAACATCGTTTAAGTTTTTTTGCATAATGGATTCTGTTATTTCCAATTCAATATATTTTGCCGGAACTTTATAATAATCAATTACTTTTTCAAAATCGTTTAAAAAATCGGTGTTATTTAAATATACACGAGAAAGATTAACAGAAATAGTAACGGGTTGTTTGCCTTCATCTAACCACTTGCGAATAATTTTACAAACTTGTCTGAAGACGTATAAATCTAATGTTTGGATAAAGCCGTTTTTTTCAAACAAGGGAATAAACTGATTTGGAAGAATAAGACCGAGTTTAGGATCATTCCAGCGAACTAACGCTTCTGCACCGACAATTGTATCATTTTGAACATTGTATTTTGGTTGTAAATATACGATAAATTGATTGTCAAGCAAAGCAAATTCCATTTTGTTTTCAATTTCTTTTTCTTTTAGAAGTAGATTGTGTTCATTTTCACTGAAAAAACCAATGTGAGCTGTTCTCAAAGTGATTTTCGAAGAATTATTTAGAGCAAAAAAAGCTTTGTCGCGCATTGAAAGAATGTTAGAATCATTTTTGTTAATTATATAAATTCCACAGGAAATATAAAAAAGGAATCTTTCTTTTTGAGGAATATTAAAGCTGTTAATTTTTAAAGATAAAAGATCAATGCGTTCTTTAAGCACGTTTTCAGAATAATATTTTACTAAAATGGCAAAAGTATCCGCTTCAACACGTGCAGCTATTTCTCCTGATTCAAGCGAGGAAACAATACAGTTATAAATGTAACGCAAAGTTTTATTGCCGGCTTCATAACCGTATTTGTCATTTATTACCTTAAATTTATCAATATCTAAAAAAATTAATGCACGTGAATTCGGTGTGGAAATATTAATAAGTTTTTGTGCTTCAATGTTGAACCAGTCTCCGTTTCCTCCGTTTGTAATTCTATCTTTCATAGTAAATTTTTGTAATTTTTTTATGTTTGAAATTTGGATATAAGAAAAAGTTGCTAAAAATAAAATTAAAATTAATGCCAAAAGCACAAAGATAACAGTTATGGTTCGATTTGCAATTAAGTTATGTTTTCCTTCTTCGCTTTTAGATAAAAAGGTAACGGCACATAAATTTGTAGCTTTTAATTTTGTGTATATGGCATATAAGTCTCTGGATTTTACATTTTCTTTGAAAAGAATTTTATTAGGTGAATTGGAAATAATTGCTTTTTGAATAGTAGTTGAAAAATGATGTAAGTTTTCTTCAGATAAAAAGTTTGAGGGTTTAACTATAAATTCGCCTGTGTTATAGTCTAAAATGAATGAATATTCTATGGTATTATCTAAACCTTCTGAAATTTCCGGTTGATATAAGAATCGTTTTTCAAAAAAATCTTTACTGATATATGCAACTAAGATACCTACTTGAAGATGATTTTTGTTAAAAAGAGGAAATGTAAAAATTATGCATTTTGTATTGAATAATTCTGTTTTGGTATAAATGGTGATCGGTTGTTTTGTCTGAAAAGTATTTATGAAAAATTCTTTATCTGCGACATTAGTTTTTAATCCTGAAGCTCCTTGAAAATTTCCATTCGAATCAACGATTGCAATTTCTGTAAAATCATAGTCGTTAGAGAAAGTTTTTACAATTTTCATATTATCTTCAGAAAATAAATTTGCATCTTTATTTAATTTGTTTGCACATATTCCAACATTTGCAGTTATCCAATCGAGTCCTTCGTTAATATGCAATGCTGAGCGGGAGTGTATAATGGAAATTGTGTCAATGGTTTTTTCTAAGTGATCTTTTTTTAAGTTTTGTATGTATCTTGAATTTATAAATAATACAGAAAATACAATTGCAACAATACAAAATGTTGCAACCACTATGAAAGTTTGTGTGCGGAATAATGTAGTTTTGTCATCATTAGTTTTGTTATTCATAGCAGCTCTCTAAAAACATCTTTCCCACTTTTATACAGTTTAATTATAACACGATAAAATTTAGTGTACAAGGGTAATTTATTTAGAATTATATAGAAATTTTTTTATGTCATAGATTTTTTAGTAATTGACTTTTTTAAAAATTAACGATATTTTTTTATATTAGGAAGGTTGATGAAAAGCGAACGTAAAATTTTAATTGCATTTTTTCTCAATGCTTTTTTTGCATTAGTTGAATTTGCAGGCGGTTTGTATACAGGTAGCGTTGCAATTCTTTCGGATGCTGTGCATGATTTGGGTGATGCTATGGGCATAGGCATTTCGTATTTTTTAGAGCGAAAAAGCAAGCAAGCACCGGATAAAATGTATACATACGGATATGTGCGTTATTCTGTTTTAGGCGGAGTTATCATGACTGTCATTCTTATAGTAAGTTCCGTTCTTATTATTATACATGCCACTAATAAATTTTTTGCTCCGACTCCTGTAAATTATGATGGCATGATTGCTTTTGCCGTCTTTGCATTTCTTGTTAATTTTGTTGCAGCATACATTACTCGAAAAGGTGAATCATTGAATCAAAAAGCAGTCAACTTGCATATGTTGGAAGATGTTTTGGGTTGGGGAATTGTTCTTTTTGGTGCTGTTGTGATGAAGTTTACAAACTTTGTTTTTATCGATCCGTTGTTATCAATTGGAATCGCCGTTTTTATTTTAATCCATGCATTTAAAAATTTAATTGAAGCGTTACATTTGTTTTTTGAAAAAACACCTGCAGAAATTGATATTGAAATGATGAAAGATGATTTGTTAAATATAAAAGGCGTTCTGGATGTGCATCATATTCATGTATGGAGTTTAGACGGATATAGGCACTATGCAACTTTCCATCTAGTAACAAATGAAGAAGATGTGATTAAAATAAAAACACAAGTACGTTGTGCACTTGTGAAATATAATATTGTTCACGTAACGATTGAAACGGAACGCTCAGGTGAGGTGTGTGATCATATCGATTGTGCCGTTGTAAATTCAGTTGAAAAAACAGGGCATCATCATTAGCCTAATATAATTTCATTAAGAATATTTTCGTATAACTCTTGTTTACCGGATTCTACTTTCAGCTTTTCATAGCTAACGGCAAGGCCGGCAAGTGTTTCCATGTCCATTTTGCCTTGCATAAAATCTTGTGCTTTTTCACCTTTGAATGAACTGTATCGTTCAGCGAGCATAGCAGATATGCGGCCGTCTTGAATAATAGCGGCTGCTTTTTCAAGGCCTAGTGCAAACATGTCCATTCCTCCGATATGTGCAATAAAAATATCTTGAGAATCAGTTGAATTGCGTCGGCGTTTTGCATCGAAGTTTAAGCCACCTGTTTTGAAGCCTCCCATTTTTAGAACAGCCATCATAGCAAGTGTTGTTTCATAGATGCTAGAAGGGAATTGATCGGTATCCCAACCGTTTTGCGGATCTCCTCGGTTTGCATCAATTGAGCCGAGCATATTTTCATCAACACAAATTGATAGCTCATGATAAAAATCATGTCCTGCAAGTTCTGCGTGGTTTGCTTCAATATTGAGCTTGAAATCTTTATCTAATCCGTATTTACGAATCTAAAACAATTTCCGGGCTTTTTGAATTTGTCGGCATTGCCCAACCCGTTATAGAAGACGGTGTCCAAAAAGTAGCCAGAAGAAGTGCAACAGTGTGGGTCTTTATTTCTTTGTCAGCTGCAATGTTTATTGGAATTATAGGACGCGCACTGTATCCGACAGCATTGCTTACATCTTCTGCTGCAGAAAAAATATTTATTCACATGGCAAGCAATTTAATGCCGCCATTTTTGGCAGGTATTATGCTGGCAGGTATATTGGCAGCAACTATCAGCTCTGCCGACTCTTATCTTTTAATAGCGTCTTCCGCCGTTGCAAAAAACCTCTATCATGGCATATTTAGAAAAGACGTGTCGGATAAGCAAGTTATGAAAATTTCAAAAATTACCTTGCTTCTTATTTCCCTTGTCGCAATGATTTTGGCTGTAGATGATCAATCTGTCATTTTTCAAATTGTATCTTTTGCCTGGGCAGGATTCGGTGCGACATTTGGTCCCTTAATGCTATTTTCGCTTTTTTGGAAAAATACGACGAGAGAAGGCGCAATTGCCGGTATGCTTACGGGCGGTATCATGGTATTTGTATGGAAATTGCTACTTAAACCTATGGGAGGTGTCTTTGGCATTTATGAATTGCTCCCCGCATTCTTGTTATCCGCACTCGCAATTTTTATTGCATCAAATATAACTAAAAAAGATCCGGAAGTTCTGGCGGACTATGAAAAAGTTATGAAAGAAGTATAGGAATAAAAAAGTGAATAAAAGCTTTTGCAAAAAAGTGCCTGCTGTGAAATTATAGGGAAAAAAGCAGATCTGTTTTTTAAATAGGTCTTCTTTATTTAATTTATGGAATAGCAAAGCTTCAAAGTCATCTAAGTTCGCTACCGGTGATATGGTTTAGGGCAAATGAAAATTTATTTTTGATACCCTCCCTCAATACAAGTATAATTACTAACAGACGGAGGATAAACAATGCTCAGTGTTAAACCAACAGAAAATTTAACAGGTGTTACAATACAAGGAGATTTTAAAGACCTTTTTTATTCCATATTCAAAATATATTAGACTTATCTACTCTGATTTTGCAGTGTTTCTCTGCATTTTTTTTATAGGAGTATAATTTTTTTAATTCGCTTTTCTATCCTTTTTCATAAAGAGAAAAATGGGTAGCATAAAAGGTAGGCTAACTAAAAAGAAAAAGAACTCAAAAACAAAACTGCTGTTGGGAGCTTTTTTTCCTTTGAGCCGACTTATAAAAGCATCAAATGTATTTCCGCCCAAATTGCCAAAGTAAATCATGCGAATAAATAATACAATATGCGACGCTGTCGTTTCTCCATAGAAATCGTTAAGTTTTTTGGTCATTTCTTCATCGGGATTTCTGTCAGTTTCGGCATAGTGTTGGGCAAACA
>JAAYNH010000033.1 GCA_012520945.1 Treponema sp.
TATTCCTGCATTTATTGCCAGCTAGGAAGAACAAAACCCATGACGAATTCTAGAAAAATGTTTTTTAGTGTAGAGGAAATAATACATGAATTTGATGATTTAATTCAAAATAATATTTATTTTGATGTTGTAACAATTGTAGGAGAGGGAGAGCCTACTCTATATTTGGGACTTGGAAAAATCATCGCAGAAATAAAGAAAAGGGTGAAGCAACCAGTTGCGGTCATAACGAATGGTGCACTCTTATATGATAAAACAGTTCAACAGGAGCTACTTCAAGCGGATATTGTACTGCCGTCTATGGATGCTTTTGATGAAGAGTCATTTGAAAAGATAAATCGACCGTATAAAAATATGATATATAAAGATGTTTATTCTGGATTGATAGAATTTTCCAAGATATATCAAGGACAGTTATGGTTAGAAATAATGTTCATGGAAGGGATTAATGATTCGGATTTAATACTGGAAAAGTATTTAGGGTTATTAAAGGAAATAAAGTATGATCGGTTATTTTTAAACACACCTGTACGTCCGCCGGCAGAACCAGGTGTAAATGTAGTTGGTAATGACAGGATGAAGTATATTTCGGAAACTCTTGGCGGAATAGCAATAGATTTATTAAATTCTACAGGGTTTTACAGTGAGATTTCAGATGATTATAATGCAGTAATCAGCATTATAAAGAGACATCCTATGAATCAATTCGAGATAGAAAGTTTTTTGGAAAATAGGAAAGGCAGCGACATTGCAGATATATTCAATAGACTTATATTGGATAAAGAAGTACTTAAAGTTAAATATATGGGTTATGATACGTTTCGTTTAAGGTAAGGGCTGTAATATAGTTGGGTTACCAAGTGCGTGTATAATTCTACCATTTAAAATTGGGAGGTGGATAGATGGAAAAAAGTGAAAAAATAGCATTACAGGCGATTTTAGTTGCGTTTTTTATTTTTGGAATAAAACTAATTGCAGCAATCATAACTGGGAGTATTGCTTTAAAAGCAGAGGCATTTCATACCTTAACAGATTTCATTGCATCTTTGACGGTATATGCTGGATTAAAGATTGCAAAAAGAAAGACAAAGTCTTTTCCTTATGGGCTTTATAAGATTGAAAATTTAATATCTGTTGTTATCTCTTTGTTGGTTTTATTTTCAGGTTATGAAATTGCCCTTGAGGCTATCAATGCAAAACAGACCGAGGTAAAAAATTCTATTGTTGGTATTATTATCTTGATCGTTGTAGTTCTTATTTCCTTTGCTTTTTCTAAATATGAAAAAAAAGTTGGAAAAGAAATTAATTCGCCGATTCTAATTGCAGATGCAGATCATGGTTATATTGATGTGCTGAGTAATATTATCGTAATGGTTTCCATTATTTTGGGAACAATAGGGTATCATCTTGACAAAATAGCAACCTTGATTGTTGTAATATTTATTGCGAAGACAGGATTAGGAATATTAAAAGATGGAGTAAAAGTTCTTTTGGATGCTTCGGTAGATTATGAAACGCTTAGTAAAACAGAAAAGATAATATTGAATACTCCGCAGGTTGTTGAAATAAAAAAATTAACAGGAAGAAATTCAGGACGATTTAAATTTATAGAAGCGAATATTGTGATAAAGACACATGATTTGGATAAGGCACATTTGATTGCGGATAAAATTGAAAATCAAATAAAGAAAGAATTAAGCAATATTGATCATGTATTAATTCATTATGAACCAATGCAAAAAGAAGAAATGATATATGTAATACCATTAACGGAAGAAAAAAATAAAATCAGTTCTCATTTTGGAGAAGCGCCCTGGTTTATGTTTGTTACTTTTAAAACAGGGGAAAGGGTTGCAAAGCAAGCGGA
>JAAYNH010000113.1 GCA_012520945.1 Treponema sp.
AAACAAAAAAATGAAAAAAATTATGAAAAAAGTTGAAAAGTTTAAATTGTCCATGACAATGGCAGTGTGTTTCATTGTGGCATTATTTGCTACAAGTTGCAGTAATGATTATTTCTTCGGATTTGATGATGAGGGGAAAATTGATTCTTATGCAATTGCCACATCGCAGGAGTATATTAACTATCAAGAAGCATATTATATGTTTTTGAATGATGCCCTCGATATTGATACAACTAAGATGGAAATAATAAGAGTAATTGATGGCAGACCTGTTTATGCAAAAACAAATACTATTTCCTTTCTTCCAGTAATAGAAGCAAGAGACATATTATTAACAGTTTTTCCTGAATACGAAGAAATAAACTCTATTGAAGCAATGCAAATAAATGAAATTGCAATATCGCGAAATGTAACACTAAGGAATCTTTCAAAGAACAATAGGTCTGCTGTAAAGAGAACAAAAAGTGGGGATCCTGAATATTTTTCAGATGCACGTACTTGGTTGATTAATCAAGGGTATATATATGTTGGAACAAATAATTATTATTTTCCTCAACAATCAATTTATATGACATACGGTTGTGCATCAGATTGTCAAATAGATGCTGTAAATAATACTATTGCATCTGGTCTTGAATTTGGAGGAATGGCTTGGAGCGATGGCTCGGGTATTCTTATTACTGATGTTAATGCAACACAATATTCTATGCACTGGCCACTATTTTTAGATACACTAAAGAGAAATATTCCTCATCATGATTTCCATGTTCATCCAAATGGCAGTTTGTTTCCATCAGATGCAGACTGGAATGCATGGGAGAACTTTCCACATAACACACATCTTATTTTTAACACATTAGGCGGTTCTGAGTCATATTACTGGTAATTAACTGAAAAAACAGATGAAAAGGTTTTATTTTATTTTTATACTGATATTTTCGTTTGGATTTGATATATCAGCACAGAATAATTCAGACGGTGGAACGACTGAAATCGCAAACTATAATAGACGCCGTCTTACTGAATGGTATGGCATGTACCTTTCGCCGAGAAGTCATGTTAAAGAAGATGCCGGATATGAATTCTTGCTTAACAGATTGTTAGAATCCCCTAATCGAACCGAATGGGGTGTTATTTTATCTTCACTGAACGAACCTGAATTCTGTATCTGTTTTGAGCAAAACGACGGCACGTTACGATTGTCGGAAGCTGATAAAAGAATTCAAGGAATAGTACTGAATCTTGTTCGCAACAGTCTTGAATATATGGGTATTGACGAACACGGGAATCGCTCATTTAAAATCAACTATTTCAATAAGTTAAAATTAGAAGATATAAAAGAAGAAGTTTTGGATATTAAAGTTTCAACTTTTTCGATGAAAATTGATAAATCATTAGCAGATGCTCTGTATAACCTGTTCCTTGCCGCCACCTATACTGTCTCTTACGTTAAACATACTCCCGAACCTGTTCCACACGACACATACATGGTTTACTGCGATAGGAATGCAGGTGAAATTCACCTGGCTAACCGCGACCTTATGCCCTATACTAATTGTTGTAACATGATAAGGATAATAGATGTTTTAAGGAAGGCTGTCCGTGACAATAACGCAGAGATCATAAAAGAACATTTGAACGATATTATCTCGTTAACCGATAGTTTCAAAAAAAACGCACCGGAAATTCCATAGGACATAAGCCTCAGACCAGTGGATTAGTTGCTTAGTATTTAAACTGTCACTACAAACTTGAAAAAGATATTGATTTTCATCCTTTCACTGATTCTGTTCGGAGGTGTCTTCATCACCTCCGAACGTTTTATGAATATAGAGAATGAGGTAGTGTTACATTTAGTGTGTCTCTAGTCTAAATCCTCTATTAGCCTTGTTGCAAAATTATTCTTTTTTTCCTTTTTCACCTCATACTTGATTTGTATTTTTAATTCCGATACCTGTACAAGAAT
>JAAYNH010000034.1 GCA_012520945.1 Treponema sp.
CAAACAGCTAAACGGACGGCATTGTACACAGCACGCCGGCGTAATAGGTACTGCCACGGCCCGTGGTAAAACGGTACGGGCACGAAGACGACCCGGTCCCCGTTGGATTGCCGCGCAATCCCCGAAATTGTTATAAAATGATAAATCAGGCAATCCTTCATTGAATTCATTTATTGAAAAATGATAATTTACAACTACACCTCTATGTTGACCATTGACAACATCACCTCTGCCTGATGCTCGCCTAAATCTTCTATAATTATTGCGGTCGTTTGTTCTAATTTCTCTTAAAATATCTATTTCTTGAGTATAAAATTTTTTATTTTCAAAATTTAAACCTGTAATGCAAGGTCTTCTCATTAAACACCAAGTGACATAAATTGGTATATGTTCTTGGTCTTTAATTATAAAATATCTTTCTAGATCACTTAAATTACAAACCAATGTTTCCGATGGATATAAATTGGCATTGGGAAGAATCCGTCTAATAGACATAAATGTTCTTGCCTGACCTTTAATTTCTACAAATAGCAAGCAGACGGTTTGATTGTTTCTGTTTTTTACTTCAATGTCTGGATACCCATCTCTGCTTGTTTTTATTGCATATAAATTTTTATAATTACTATTGATATATTGAATTACCTCATATTCTATTGCCTCAGAAAAATTAACATCTCTATTAAAATCAAATTGAGGAACAGTGTGACCATCACATCGTGTCTCGCATACTTCACAGTTAAAACGATTAGGTCCAATATTTATATAAGGCATAATTTTTTTAGAATTAATTAGTGATTCGTTTTTCTAAATTTTGTGCGATTGTTTTGTAAATAGTTTCTGTTTTTGTTGAGTAATATTCGTGTAATAATTTGAGTGTTTTTTTCTGTGGGAATAAGGTAAAAATAATTTCTTTGAATAACTCATCGTTCGCCAAAAGTTTTCTGAATACAAGAGGTTTTAAATCTTTTATTTCTTCAAAAGTATGTTGTGCGTCTAAATCAAAATTTATTTCTGGTAGGTCGGGAATTTCTTTTTTCCACTCCACAAGATACTCCAAAATTTCATCCCAAATGTCAGAATAACCCAAGTATTCAAACAAGGGCTTACCATAAAATATTTTTGTCTCTACATTGTAGTCCTTTGTCATTTTTGAAAGTTCTGCTATATAGAAATTTTTATTTTTTACTAATTCAGGGTCTATGAAATAAAATATGCCGATAAGTTCTTCTTCTGCATATTTTAAAAGCATTATATCTAATTTTTTTTCAAAATTTAAAATTTGACCACGCTTTTTAGTTGAGTCGTGGTCGTCTCTAACTTTTTGCTCAATGAAATAAACTTTTCCGTCTTTGCGAAAACATTGGTCTATATTCAAAACTTCACCATCACCATTAGTATATTTTTTGGGTAAAATTTCGCAACCTTTTATCTGCAAGTATTTTTCAATAGTGTGTTCAAAAGCATCACCAAAGCGGATTTCGTGAGATTGTAGAAGATTTTGTAAAATTTTTGCTTTGGGTTTTGTTGGTCGGAACAAACCAATGTAGCGAGAAGGTGAACTTGCAATTTTTTCTAACAAGTCCGCTTTTGATTTCTCAAATATAGTTTCATTGAAAATCTGTTTAAACAGATTGTATTCCATTATTGGCATAGGATAAAAAACTTTCTTCGGGTTCGTGAATTGAATTTTCTTCAAATTGAATTTCTTTGTAAGCAGAATCTTTTGATTTCAAAAATTTATTTTCATAGTCGTGGCGGAGTTGGTCAATGCTTATAAGTTTATTATCCCTTCTAATATACCAAAATGACCAACCATTATGATTTTCTTTTTTCAAAATCGCGGCACTGATTTTATGAATAGATCCGGCTATTCCGTTGAATAAAAGTGAAGCATCAGCTTGTACTTGTGCAAAGTATTTTCCGTCTCGGGAAAATAAATTTTCTCCAATTTTTACATAACCTTTTTCAATAAGGCAACCGAAAGGAACCTTTGGCTTTCTCTTCTCAATTTTATATTCAAGTAAAGGTTTCTCAAGTGGTATTATTTTTTCTAATCTTTCATTTGCAATTTTAACGTAAAATGGCTCTCTCTCAAATGCAATATACTTTCTTCCAAGTCGTTTGGCTACTGCGGCTGTTGTTCCACTGCCCGAAAATGGGTCTAATACAATGTCATCGTGATTTGATGTTGAAATAATAATTCTGTAAAGAAGCTCTGCGGGCTTTTGTGTTGAATGTGCTTTTTGTCCATTGACTTTTATTCTTTCTTCTCCTTGGCAAATCGGAATTAACCAATCACTACGCATTTGTAAATCGTCATTCATCACTTTCATAGAGTGGTAATGAAAGGTGTAGTTTGAAGATTTTGATTTGGTTGCCCATATAAGTGTTTCGTGTGCATTATTAAATCGTGTCCCTTTGAAGTTAGGCATTGGGTTGGTCTTTATCCATATAATGTCATTGAGTATCCAAAAGCCAATGTTTTGCAGAATAGTGCCTACCCTGAAAATATTGTGATAAGTTCCGATAACCCATATACTCCCTGAGTTTTTTAGAACTCTATGACACTCTTTTAGCCAAAGTGTTGTGAATGTATCATAATCTTCTTTTGATTCAAATTTATCCCACGCATCATTTACCGCATCAACTTTTGTCTGGTTGGGTCGGTAGAGTTCTCCGTTGAGTTGTAAGTTATAAGGCGGGTCTGCAAAAATTAAATCAACTGAATTTTCAGGGAGTTTTTTCAGAAGTTCAATGCAGTCGCCTTGATAAATTTTGTTTAAGTCCAATGTCCCGAGTTTCGTCATATCTTTTTTTTTGCAAAGTTAATCATTTAATTTTTCACCGTCTTTCTTCACTTTTTTCAGAATGGCAAGGTCGCTTGTCCTTCGTAATTGTTTTTTTTCTTCGTTGATTTTGTTTTTGTTTTTTTCTTTTTAATAATCTTCTCAACTTGTTCTTTTTTCTCTATTTCAATTTTTGGTTCACTTATGATTGTCTGTTTACTTTCCACTTTAGGATATTCCCTTCCTTTTGGTGTCCAAATTTTTAGATTCTCGATTTCAAAATATTTTATTGATTTTTTAATTGATGAAATAAAATTTTCTCGTTCATCAATCGTGTCTATTTTTTGTCCTAAGAGCGTGAAATTTGAAATATTTAAAGGTTCAACTACGAACATTTCATAACTGTATCTTTTTTCATTATAAAATTGTCTTAGCTCCATAAGCAGTCGACCTAATGCATTTGTTCCTATTAAAATGTTTTCATCTTGCTTATCCCTTATTGCACCCCAAAAATCATCTTTGCTACTATCTTCGACTATTGGCTTATCAAAAGTGCTTTCTAATAATTTTCCAAACTCAAAAAAGTTTTGTGCAAGTTTAACTCTCAAACACCAACGCATTATTTTAATGCGAACATCATCCCAATCAGGTCTTGAATTAATTCTATGTGGCTTACTAACCATTTTGGCAGACATTGGACTTTTCTCTTTAATTATCTTTTCCTGAACTTCTGGTAAATGAGGAAATCTACAAGCTTGATATAATGCTTCAGAAGTAAGTATTTCAACACCATTTACCTTCAATGGAAAACCTGAAGCCATGTTGGAAAGACCACCATAAAGCTCTTTGGTCATTGATAAGAAATCGCTTTTCAGGGGCACGGGCACCCGCCCGCCTGCCTGTGCGTGTCCGCACGCAGACAGGCTAGAACCGGTCTGAATGAGCGCTTTCATGGTGGAAATGTAGTAGGATCGGGC
>JAAYNH010000035.1 GCA_012520945.1 Treponema sp.
AAAAAACCGGATTATCTCACAGTCATTATCATTTTATCTTTAGTTTTTCTGTCCAGCTTGGTTGCCTTTGTGCAGAGCCAGCGTTCTAATGCTGCCGCCGAAAAACTTTCCGTGTCCATAGTTATATACTAACACCAAAATGACTGGAAAAGGTCAAGGAGAATTGGAGAAAAACAGTGGAAAAATAAAAGAGGGTTAGGGATACTTCCCTGTGGAAATTTGTACAGAGCAGACGGTAGGCTGTGAATGGGAAATTTCGCCTGTGTCATGACACAGGCAGTGCTTGCTATGAGTGTTATTATGTTTCTAGGAGAGTTGTAATTAATGCTTGACAAAGCGACAATGATGTCGCATAATTAAAAAAGAAACACACGTGTCGCAAAAGAGGTGCATAAAATGGGAACTAAAGGAGAAAAAACAAAACAATATATTTGCAAGGAAGCATATCAATTGTTCGCTGAAAAAGGATATAAAAGAGTTACTATGAAAGATATATGCGAGAAGACTGGACTTAGCAGAGGTGGACTTTATCGACATTATGACAGCACAGAGCAGATTTTTTTAGAAATCATAGATGGGTTTACACAAATGCAGAGCAATGAATTTTCAAAGAAGATAGCACAACATATTCCGGCAGTTAAAATACTAGATGATGTTTTAATGCGATATGCTAATGAGATGATTGATAATAAAAATTCATTAAGTTTAGCAATTTATGAATTTTATAGTAATCCAGAAATATCGAAAACAGAAAATACTATGATCAAGCAATATGAAGCTTCAAAATCTATGTGGGTAGAGCTTATTGATTATGGAATGAAAAATAAGGAATTTAAGAAGGTAGATGCAGAAGCAGTTTTTGATGTAATCGTATTTTCTTATCAGGGCGTACGAATGCATAGCAAATTGATGAAGATGGATTCGACTACCCCAAAAAGAATAATTTTAGAAATAAAAAAACTTTTATTGCCAGAGGAGGAATAGCAGTTATGGAACATGAAATTTGTTTAGTAAGACCAACCATTCAATTAAAAGACCAAGCTCTTGATTATAGGGAAGAGCATTTCAAAAAAGGAGAAAAGGTTATCAATGGAAGTGAGCTTTTGGATCAAATTGAAAATTATGAAGAATGGTTGTTATCCGTTACTCTTAATACTGATTTAAAAACAGTAGATGAAAATTGGGTTGTTACAGATACTTTTTTTGCAGTAAGAAAAAGTGATAAAAGGATTATTGGTGTGATAGATTTAAGGCATACATTAAATGATTATTTAAAAGATTTTGGTAATTGTGGATATAGTGTGCGTCCTTCTGAAAGAAAAAAAGGTTATGCTACTGAAATGTTGCATCAATTGATAGGAGTTGCAAAGGAAATAGGAATGACGGAACTTCAAATATCAGTTGAAAAAACGAATATTGGATCGATAAAAGTTATAGAAAAAAATGGTGGTGTATATGAGAGAAGCTTTACATATGAAAATGAATTAGCTGACATTTATAGGATTTTAATATAGTTACGTTGGAATTGTGGAGGTGACAGAATGAGCATAATAGATACTTTTGATTGTTATGGAGAAGAAATCATCAAAGCAGAAAATAATTTTAGAACAATGGACAATTTTCCAACAACCATGATTGTTGTTTTTTCGGCAAAATTTCGTAAATTGTTTTTGAACAAGTATAGTGCATCAAAAATAGGTTCATTGTATGCGGGAGAACAAGAAATACCTATTTACCAGTTTGAATATAAAGGGGTTCAAATAGGTTTTTTTAATACGATTGTTGGTGGTGCTGGTGCTTCAGCTCTTTTGGAAGAAATGATTGCACTGGGAGCAGAAAAGTTCTTATATTTTGGTTGTTGTGGTGTTTTAGACAGAGAAATTGCAAGCGGACGTTTATTAGTTCCAATAGCAGCATACAGGGATGAAGGTGTAAGCTATCATTATGCACCTGCATCAGATTATTTGGAAATCAAAACAGCTCAAAAATTGATAAAGATTTTCGATGATATGCATATTTCATACAACACAACAAAGACATGGACTACAGATGCGTTTTATAGAGAAACAAAACTTAATATGCAAAAGAGAAAAAAAGAAGGATGTGGTGTAGTCGAAATGGAATGTGCGTCTGTTATGGCGGTAGGACAATTTCGGAAAAAAGATGTTTATCAATTTTTGTATGCTACTGATTGTTTAGATGGTGAAGCTTGGGACATACGTATTTTGAAAAATATGCCTGAAGATTTAAGGGAGAGAATTCTTTTGGTTGCAATGGAAGTAGCAATTAGATTGTAGAACTTATAAGAAAAAACTTTCGCTTGGTGGATGTTTATGAAATCTAATTTGTATAGATTGGAAATGTGGTTAAGTGTATGATTTAAGGCAGGTGGTTGAACAAAGAGTTGCAATGGTGCCACCCAAAATTCAACGATTAGTTGAATTTTTAGTCTAAACTCTCGTTCGTGGTTATTGTCTGTCAACTGTGTGGTAAGCTATTATAAAATAAAAAACGGAGGTATTTCAGATGCTTAATAGTGTTAAAGTTGGAAAATTTATAATGGAAAAACGCAGAGGTCTTGGTATGACACAACAACAGTTGGCTGATAAGTTAAATGTTTCTTTTCAGGCAATATCAAAATGGGAGAATGGAACTACTTATCCCAATATTGAAATACTGAGAGATTTGGCAATTGTGTTAGAAGTGTCGGTCGATGAAATCTTAGCTGGAAGCGAAAGAGATGTAGAAGGATTATCATATAGTAAGGCAGGAATTGATATTGCTTATACAGATACAATTAAGAAAGAAATGGCAAAACATTTGGAAACAAAAGAGAGTCGTGTTTTGAATGGTTTAGGTCCATTTGCTTCTTTGTATGATATTAAATTTTCGAATATTGAAAATCCTGTTTTGGTATTAAAGTCGGAGGAACCAGGCTCGAAGCAAAAGTGGTGTTAGTATATTAGTGTAGACACAAAAAGCCGAACACCTTAAAATATAAAAAGGGAAGGAAGTGTCTACAATGGCAAAAGGGCAAAAGTATTATACAGAAGAATTTAGAAAGACAATTGTA
>JAAYNH010000007.1 GCA_012520945.1 Treponema sp.
AACGAAATCTTAAAAAAAGCTACAGCCATATTCGCCAAAACAAAGTAAAAGAAAAAGTTGCATTTGTAATAAAATACAAGGAAACTTATCCGGTAAAAATCATGTGTCGGGTAATAAAACTTCCGCGTAGCACTTTTTACAAGCGCTTAAAATGGAAAACAAGTATTGCTATGAAAAGAAACGATGACTTAGATTCAAAAATCCTCAAAGTTTATTACGAAAGCTTGCGACGGTATGGAGCCCCAAAGATTTATCACGTTCTCCAAAAACAGGAAGAAAAAGTAAGTCTAAAGCGTATCCAGCGAAGAATGGCTATTTTAGGGATAAAATCAATTGTCGTAAAGAAATATAAGCCTGTAAAAACTGAAAAGATACAAGAACAGAAGGAGAATATACTGAATCAAGATTTTGTAACAACTTCAATCAATCAGAAATGGTGTACAGATATTACATACATCCATACAGAAAAAAACGGTTGGACATACCTTGCTTCAGTAGAAGATTTGTATTCAAGGAAAATTATCGGATGGGCATTTGGTCTTACAATCAATGCAGAGCTTGCAGTAAAGGCTTTAGATAATGCATGCTTAAATGTAAAAAAAACAGAAGGGGTAATTATTCAGTCAGATCTTGGTAGTCAGTATACAAGCACCCTTTTTGAGGCAAAACTTGCTCGATATAAAATTCGCCACTCATACAGCAAAAAAGGCTATCCATATGACAATTCCTGTATCGAGTCATTTCATTCTGTTTTGAAAAAGGAAGAAGTAAACTTGAAGAAATATAAAGATTCAAAACAAGCATATGATGCAATTTTTGAATATATTGAGTCGTGGTATAACCGCAAAAGAATTCACTCAAGTCTGAATTACAGAACTCCGGAAGATGTTTATTTAGAATGTGATTTCGTTGCGTAAACTCGCGTTTTATGTGTCTACTTTATTGACATAGGTCCAACTTTATTGACATAGATCCAATTTTAGATATATAAGTAAAAGGGTATTAAATGAAAGTTTTACAAATAAATACTGTATATGGTACAGGGAGTACTGGTCGTATAGCGACAGATATTTATAGTATTTTAAAAAAAATGGCCATGACTGTAAAATAGCTTATGGTAGAGGTTCTTCCAATAACGATATAGATTCTATTAAAATAGGGTCTAAATTTGATAATTATATACATGGAATAAAGACACGTTTATTTGATGTTCATGGATTTGCTTCAACAAAAGCTACAAAAAATTTTATAAAAAAAGCTAAAGAATATGATCCAGATATAATTCATTTGCATAACATACATGGTTATTATATTAATATAGAATTATTATTTAAATATTTAAGAGAAGCTAATAAACCTGTTGTTTGGACACTTCATGATTGTTGGCCGTTTACAGGCCATTGTGCATATTTCGATTATGTTGATTGTCAAAATTGGAAAATTGAATGCCATAATTGTCCACAGAGAAGAAGTTATCCAGAAAGTTTATTAGTGGATAACTCTAAGCGTAATTATAAAAGAAAAAAAGAATTGTTTATGGGTAAAAAAACTTATTACATTATCAAATGAGAAAAATGAATATGATTATATGAAGTATCGCGATTTAATGGAAAAAAAGGGATTTGATATTTCTACATCAAGAAAAAAACTTATCAGTGA
>JAAYNH010000036.1 GCA_012520945.1 Treponema sp.
GCGACCTTTTGGCACCGCTTGACCTAAGCTGGAGAGAAAGAACTCAAAAAGAACTGGATTTGGTGGCTGATTTGATTCCGTTGTTAAAGAGACTGGCAGATGGTCGTGAAATTGTGGGGTTGAGTGCGTATGAATAAGAAGAAAGAAATAGTGCCAAAATTGAGGTTTCCGGAGTTTAAAAATAATGAATTTTGGTTATATGATTTTTTAGGATGTCTATCTACTGTATTAAGAGGTGGGTCTCCTCGACCAATTGACGAATATCTAACTTCTGATACCAATTCTATGAATTGGCTCAAAATTGGAGATATAAATAAAGAAGATAAATATATTACAAAAACATCAGAAAGAGTAAAAAAACAAGCTTTGGACAAAACAAGGGTGGTTCATTCTGGTGATTTAATAATGTCAAATTCTATGAGTTTTGGACGCCCGTATCTTTTAAAAATCAGTACATGCATTCATGATGGTTGGATTGCTATTACAGAAATAAATAGTAATGTTAATAAAGAATATTTGTATTATTACATATTATCTGATATTAGCCAAATCTATTTTATGCAATCAGCCGCAGGAGGTGGCATAAAAAATCTAAATGCTGAAATTATAAAAAAATTAATAGTTTTATATCCTGAGAATATTATTGAACAACAAAAGATTGCTGATTGCCTATCATCACTTGATGAGCTGATTGATACGGAAAGAAGAAAACTGAAAGCATTAGAAAAATACAAAAAAGGCTTGATGCAAAAGCTGTTCCCTGCGGAAGGGAAAACCCTGCCTGAATGGAGATTTCCTGAGTTCAAACATTGTGGAAATTGGGAACAAGTAACGCTCACTAAAGTAGCTTTTTACGAAAACGGAAAAGCTCACGAGAATTATATAGAAGAATATGGAAAGTATATTGTTGTAAATTCAAAATTTATCGCAACCGATGGAGAAGTAACAAAACATTCAAATACAGCTAATTTGCTCGCTAAAAGAGGAGACATATTAATGGTACTTAGTGATGTACCTAATGGAAGAGCTCTTGCAAAATGTTATTTCGTTGACGAAAACGATAAATATACTGTAAATCAACGAATTTGTAGATTGAGACCATATGATATTGATTCGTTATTTTTGTTTTATTATGTGAATAGGAACAAATATTTTTTGGATTTTGATGATGGAGTTAAACAAACAAATTTAAAGAAAAGTGATGTATTAGCTTGCCCTTTGTTGAAACCAAAAGAAAAAAGAGAGCAACAAAAAATTGCTGACTGTTTATCAGAAATAGACACCATGATTACAGAGCAATTAAAGAAAATAGAGAGGTTAGAAACACATAAAAAAGGATTAATGCAGGGATTGTTTCCTTCTCTTGAGGAGGCAGATGTATGAGTATAAATGTACCGGAAAAGCTGTCTAAACAGGAATATAACGGTCTTCTTAACGATTTGAAAAAATATGATTTAACTAAATACACAGATCTGATTAAAGAAAATTATAAAAAGCCAAAAGGAGAAACAGAGTATTCCTTAAAAGATGGTATTGCTGAGCCAATTCGTATCAATTTAGATTATGTGCTTAAACGGATTTCAGATAAGCAAGTATTCGATAACCTGCAAGAAATCGCCCAATATTTAAGGATGCTGCTGGAAGATAAAAAATATGTTTTACTATTTGCCTATAATGGTACCGGCAAAACAAGGTTGTCCGCCGAATTTAAGACATTAGGGCAGACGCTGAATGAAGAAACGGGAGAAAAAACGGCAGACACATTATATTATAATGCTTTTACAGAAGATCTTTTTTACTGGGATAATGATTTGGAAAATGATACTGAGCGGTTTTTGAAATTAAATAGACACTCTCGGTTCTTTTCAGGCCTGAGAGACTTGGAAATGGAAAGCAGAATTCGTCCCTTTTTACATCGTTATGCCGATTTTGATTTCACCATTGATTATGATGAATATAAAATTAGCTTTTATAGGAATGTTGTGATCGACGGAGCCAGCCAAAGAGTTGACAATATCAAAGTTTCCCGTGGCGAAGAGAATATATTTATCTGGTGTTTTTTCTTGGCTATTATGCAGTTAGTTGTGGATAAAGTAGAATCCTATGATTGGGTCCAGTACATTTATATTGATGACCCAATTTCATCTCTGGATGATAATAATGCAATTGCTGTGGCAAGTCATTTAGCAACTTTAATGAGTGGCGCAGATATAAAAGTAATCGTGTCGACACATCATGCGTTATTTTATAATGTTTTGTGCAATGAAATTGCAAAGGCGGAAAGACTGTTTTTTCAAAAGCTATCAGGAACTGGTTACATATTAAAGGATACAAGTAAGACTCCCTTTTTTCATCATGTTGCTTTGCTGAAGGAATTAAAGAAGGCTGCTGATTCGGGAGAACTCTATACTTATCACTTCAATATTCTTCGGAACATTTTGGAAAAGACGGCATCTTTCCACGGATATAAAGATTTCTCATCGTGCTTAAGAAAAGAAGATGAGGATTCCGTCGTGTATAGAAGAATAATAAATCTGTTAAGCCATGGTAACTATTCGATTTTCGATCCAAAAGAAATGGTCGAAGAAAACAAAGAACATTTTAAAAGAATACTGAATGATTTTTTGGAAGATTACAAATTTAATCAAAATATATTTGATACAGATCAAGCACAGGAGGGTAACTGATGAATGACACACAACAAAAACAGTTAGGCTCAACATTATGGGCGATTGCTGACAAACTGCGTGGCGCAATGAACGCCGATGATTTTAGAGATTATATGCTGTCTTTTCTCTTTTTGCGCTACCTGTCCGATAATTATGAAGTGGCAGTAAAAAAGGAATTGGGCAGTGATTATCAGAAAAGTGAGCTTGAAATTCAAAAAAATGCAGAGGATCTTGATACCTATATTGGCGAGCTTAAATCCGTTATTACCCGATACAGTAGATCGCTTTCTCCTGAAAAATTAGGGTTACATGAAGACGAAGAAGACCATCAAAAAATTGGAAAAGCAAGACAAGATTTTGTGGATGACAATAATAAGATGCTCTATAGCCACAATGTAATCCCACTTGCAGTCTGGTATATTCGCAATTTGGATCAAGTTGATATGCTTGAAAAACAAATGCGCCGTAAAATTCATTATGTGATAAAACCGGCATATTTGTGGAGTAATATATATGAATTGGCAAGAACACAAAATAGTCAATTGCTGAAAACTTTGCAGAGTGGCTTTAAATATATTGAGAATGAGTCGTTTGAAAGCAGAGTTCGTGGATTGTTTTCAGAAGTTAATCTGGATTCCGATAAGCTCGGGAAAAATTATGGTGAACGCAATAGCTTACTATGTTCGATTATTACAGAAATCGCAAAAGGACTTGCCGAATTTCCAAATGA
>JAAYNH010000037.1 GCA_012520945.1 Treponema sp.
AGTAGTTCTATGTCTACTTTAAGCAATACAAAAGCCAGTTCAAGTGGCTCCATGCCAGGCTTAATGTCTAAAGCTCAAGCATATAGCAAAAAAGCGACAATTCCTCCTGCAAGCTCATCCGAACCAATTAAGGCCATAAAAGACGGTACAATCACGTTGGACTTTGTTGTTGACGGACAAACTCGTAATATCGGTTTTAGAAACATCCATGCTATGACAGCCGGCTCAAGAAAAACTGTGGGTGGCGGTTTTAGTTCATTTAGCATTTTCTTAGTTCAAGTACCGTCAGCAATTGCTGAAATTCGCTTTGACGGACAAACTTGTACACTTGCTTTACTTAAACCGGAATTCTTCCCTTATGAAACAAATAACATAATTCCTAATTGTTTAGGCAAAATTTTCACAGTACGTGCGGAAACAGGTTATGAAATGACAATTCACTTTGAACCGTACGTAAGCCAAACTGAAAAACTCAATGAGCTTTTACTTTCATTAGTTCCGGAAGAAAACAAGAAAAAATATCTATAATCAATGAATAAAATATAAAAAACCACTGATTCAAAAAAAATGAATCAGTGGTTTTTTTAGATATTTTTATTTAGACTCTGTTAATTTATCATCTAATAAACTGTGATTGAGTTTTTCAAGAACAAATTTTGCTTTGCGTTTATTTGCACCGGCCTTATCATCTTGTGCAATTTTTTTGACTTGCTCAAGTAATCCTGGAAAATCATTTTTCATAAAAATATCCAATCCTGTTCCACATGTTAAAATATCTTTATGTGCAAGATAATCGCGACAAATACTTTCAAAAACAGGATTTTTATATTTTGCAAATTCTTTACCCATTGCATAACGAAGATTTTTAAGTTTATCATCTTTTAAAGAATCACGTGCCACAGTAAAAATCGGTTCATAACTTTTTTCAATATTATTTTCCAAAAGCACAACAGTTGCTTTTGCACGTGATGTTTCAGAAAGTCTTTTATTTTTTACAACGGAAATAAGAAAATCAACAGCTTCATCTGTTTGTAAAACAGCTAAAGAAGAATAACAAGCATATTTCACTGAAGTTTCAGGATCATTTTTTGCTCTATATAATAAATAAGGAACAGCTTCAACTATCTTTTGTTTTTTACTTGCTTCTGCAGCTTCCAAACGAATTTTATAATAATTATCTTTTAATGCTTCTAAAATTATGCTTTTACTTTTTTCGTCATTAAAATTTGAAATGCCCTTAATTACATAGGTACGTAAATTATTATCCGTTTCCTCAAACAGTTCTGCTAAAACCTCGACAGCCTCTTCTTTTTTCATTTTTCCAATTGCTTCTGCGGCATACATTCTAACAAAAGTATTTTCTTCCGTATCTTTTGCAATACCAACTAATTTATCAAATGTTTCAATTGCTTGGAGCTCTCCAAGCGATCTCATCAATGATTGTTTACGTGCAACTGTCAAATCATCTTTATCTAACAAACTTGCAATATATTGTGCATCTTGTGATGATCCTATTTTCCCAATTGTTGCAATTGCACTGTCATAATAATCTTCATTTTCATTTTTTATTAATTCCATTACTGCAGGGGCTGCATCTTTAATTTTCAATTGTGAAACATAACGAAAAACATAACTCAAAGTAGATTTTTTTTCATCGTAAGGATCTTCCAATATTTTTACTGCATAATCTGCAAGTGAATCTTTTTCCATAACGATAAAATATTCAATAATTTTTTCTCTTACTTTTACATTTCGTGTCTTCTGAAAAATCATTAACAATTGAGTTTCAAAAGTTTCATCTTTTTCTTTAATTAAAACTTCAACTAAAGAAATAATATCTTTTTCAATGCCATAATTTAATGTATCAATTCTGTTTTGTATTTCTGTAATTTTTTCCTCATCTATTTCATTAGAATTAATTTTTTCAATTTTTTCTTCTTGAGATACGGATTGAGAAAAAATGAAAAATGAAAAAAAAGCAAATATCAAAAAAATTAAAAAAACACGTCTCATAAAATTCCTTTAATAATTTCATTTATAATAAATTCAACTAACAATAGTGTAGTTTTCATATCAATAGTATAACAATTATTTTTCAAAAATGATACAAGTGAAATTGTTTATATTGCATAGATTAATTACATATGGTATTACAAAAAAAAAGATATATTAACAATTAAATAAATATATCATTATTTATTGAAATATCTAGCTAAAAAGGTTTTCTTAAATTCAGAAAAAGTACCGTTATTAATTTCTTTTCTGGATTCTATTATAAGATTATTTAAAAAATAAATATTATGATAAGATGCTAACATACTGCTAAGTATTTCTTGCTCTTTAAATAAATGACGCAAATATGCTCTTGAATAATTGCGACAAACTTTACAATTACATTCCGGATCAATAGGCAAAAAATCTTCAGCAAAGCGTGCATTTTTTATTGCAATAGGACCATCTTTTGTAAAATACGAACCGTTACGTGCATTACGTGTTGGCAAAACACAATCAAACATATCTATGCCATTTTCAATAGCTTCTAAAATGTAGTCCGGCGTTCCAATTCCCATAACATAACGAGCTTTATTTTTAGGCAAAAGATATGCAGTATAATCAAGTATTTCAGAATATATTTCATGTGGTTCACCTACACTTAATCCTCCAATTGCAATTCCGCAAGGATCAAGTTCTGCAACAAACTCAATACTTTGCTTTCTCAAATCCTTAAAAAAATTTCCTTGTACAATTGGGAAAAGCAAACCTTTATATCCTTCACTACGATGTTTTTTAAATTTTTCTATAGCACGTTTTGCCCACTCACTTGTTTGCTGTAATGCTTTTACCGAATCTTTATATGAAACACCGTAACCTGTACAAACGTCTAATTGCATTTGAATATCACTATTAAACTTTACTTGCAAATCAACAACACTTTCCGGTGTTAAAAAATGACGCGAACCGTCAATATGGCTTTGAAAGGAAACACCTTCATTTGTAATTTTTCTAAATGGTGCAAGAGAAAAAACCTGAAAACCGCCTGAATCTGTCAAAAAATTTTTTTGCCATTTTGAAAAACCGTGCAAACCACCGGCTTTTTGAATCACGTCTGCACCCGGTCGCAAATATAAATGGTATGTATTTGCAAGAATAATTTCAAAGCCTATTTCTTCTAAATCATCTTTTGAAAGTGCTTTTACTGTAGCATTTGTTCCAACCGGCATAAAAACCGGCGTTTGCACACTACCATGGGGCAAATGTAAAACACCGGTTCGAGCTCTTGTGTTTTTATCTTCACAAAATTGTTCAAAATATTCCATCTATATAATTCCTAAATTTTTTTTATGTTCTGGCAAAACGCATAACAACAACACTCAACGCAATAAACAAAAAAACCGGAAACCATGCACCCATCAATGCAGGAATATAACCGAATTTAGCTAAAAGCATTGTAACCATTTGCGTAACATAAAATAAAACAGCTGCACACAAAGATAAAACTAAACTAATGAGCAAAACATTTTTTCGCGTTTTACCGGAAAGCCCGATAGATAAAAACACAACAATGAATACGACAAACGGAAATGAAAACTTTTTGTAGTATTGACTCATTGCTTCAGCATATGGCAAACCTGTTCGACGTAAATGTGCAATATATTGTTTTGCAGCTTTTGCATCAACAGTATCAACATTTACAACATTATTTCTAAATGTTTCAGGTGGTTCATTAATGGAAAATCCGGTTGTATCTTTCGAAATTTCCATCGTTCCATTTTCAAAAAATTTATATACATTAGGATTTACAAAAGTCCATTCTTCATCTCTAAAAAAAGCAGAATCTGCACGTAAAATTTTGTCCATACTTTTATCATCTTTTCTATATACAATATAAATAGCATATAAGCGTTCGTTTTTGTCGTCATAATAATCTGCTTTATAAATTACTTTTCCACCCTCTCCAAGAACTATAATCCTGTCATTGTTTTTACTTTCTTCTTTTTCTAATATTTTTTGTTGGAGTTGAACTTTTTTGGCATACATAGGTACAACAACATAATTTTCAAAAAAAAACAAACCAAAAGTCATAAGCAATGAAAAAATCAATAGTGGCATGGTAAACCGAACAAGAGATACACCGGAAGCAAAAATCGAAGTGAGTTCATTTTTAGCATACAAATCACTAATTATATATGAGGTAGCAAAAAGCACAGAAAGAGGAATTGCAAAAGATATTGTTTTGGGTAGATAATAAAGCTCAACTAACATCACTTTCCATCCGGAAACGTGCAATGAAATGTATTCCCATAAATTTATTAACAAATCAACAAGAATAAGAATTAAAGAAAAAAATCCAATTGCTCCTAAAAATACAGGAAAAAATTTTTTAAAAATATATTTTATAAATGTCATTTTTTTCTTAGCCTCAAATAAAACAAAAGAGCCGCAACGCCTACAAGAATGTTCGGCAACCACATAGTCCAAAATCCATTCAAACCGTTTCTTATACCAAAAGTTTGTCCTAGAATCATCATTGCCCAGTAGATAACGGAAAGTAAAATACCAATTATCAATCCGATAGTTTGTCCATTTATTTTACCAAAAATAATTGCTAATGGCATGGCTAAAAAAGAAAAGAAAAGCGAACCAAATGGAAGAGAAAATTTTTTATGAAATTCTTGCTTAAAAATATTTAGTTGAGACGGCGAAAATTTTTGTGGTTGTTTTTTCATATTATCAATTTTTTGTTTTAAATCATATGAAGTCATTTCACGAGGATTTACCCCGGCCGTAGATTTTGAGAAAACACTTGATGAAAAAACATTCATCAATGCATCTTCACTTTGAATATAATCAATCGATGTTTTATTTTTATTATCCATAAGTATTAAAAATGGATTTTTCATTTTTAACTGCATTAAGATTGATTTATCTTCAGGGGAAATTATTTTTGTTTCACCGGAAAAAATTATTCTTTGATTTCCTTCGCTATCCGTATCAAAAAAAAGTAAATCGGAAACTATTTTATCTGTTACATTGCCTATGATAAAAGTTAAATCCTTCGTGCGTTTAATTGAATTACTTTCAAGCTCAACACTAGGATTAGACATAATAATTTCTCTGTAAAGATTATTATATGAAATAGTTCCCAAAGGTAATAGATAATCATTGACAATAAAAGAAACAATAGAAATAAGCAAGCCAAGAATTAAAACAGGAATGAGAATTATACGAAATGATAAACCTGAAGCACGGATAATCAAAATCTCATTATCGCTCATGAGCCGTCCAATACACATAAGAAATCCAACAAGAGTTGCAAAAGGTGCAGACTGTGCAATAATAAAAGGTAATGAAAAAGAAATAAGTTTAAGAACTTGAATAATGGGAACGCGTTTTTTTAAGACTTCTTCTGCCATAAGTAAAATTTGATTGAAAAAAAACACCAAGAAAAAAAATAAAAAAGACATTGTAAAATAAAGCACTAATTCTTTTATTATATATTTTAATAAAATATGTTTACCTTGTCCCGGAAAATGAATTTGAGAAATCTTTAATTTCAATTTATCAGAGATTTTAAACTGTGGCAATTTTATTTTTTTCAAATTCATTTTCATAAAAATTTTTGTTTGTTTTTTTTAAATTTTTTTTAATCGGAAATTCCGGTTGAACCAAAACTACCTTCACCGCGTGCTGTTTCGGAAAGTTTATCGACAACAACAAAATCAGCACGAAAAACAGGAGATAAAACAAGTTGAGCTATACGATCTCCATCATTAATTATAAAAGGAGAATTTCCATGATTTATTAAAATTATTTTTACTTCCCCACGGTAATCACTGTCTATTGTTCCGGGAGCATTCAAAATTGTAATACCATTTTTAAAAGACAATCCTGAACGAGGTCTCACTTGAATTTCAAATCCTTCAGGAATTTCTAAATACAAACCGGTCGGAATTGCACTAAACTCGCCCGGTTCCAAAACAAACGGCTCAGTTAAATATGCACAAACATCACAACCGGCAGCACCTTTAGTTTGATACGATGGAACGATTGCACCATCTTCAGCAACAATTTTAACTTCAACTAATCTATCGTTATCTAACAATTTATCCTCCAAATATGATATAATATTTTACCACATTGACAAGCTTTTTTCTATCATCTTTCGACTTTTGCCATTTACTTTAGGACCATAAATCACAACTGCCATTTTAGAAAAATCTAAAATTTTTGCAATCACATTTTCAACATCATTTTTTGTGATACTACGAATTTCACTAATTATTTCTTCTGTGGTGCAATGTTTATAATTATGAATATATTCGCGAATAAGACGACGACTCCTGTTTTCCGTATCTTCACTTGAAATAATTTCTTCGCCACATAAATGTTCTTTTGCTCCAGCTAATTCTGTCTCAGTAATTCCATATGTTTTCAGCTTTACAATTTCTTCAATTAACTGTGCTATAACTTCAACTATATCTTTTTTATTCGATGATGCATATGCATACCAAGAACCAACATCAGAATGCATATTAAAAGAACTATAAACATTATAACAAAAGCCACCGTTTTCTCTAAGGCGTTGAAAAAGCCGCGAACTCATTGTGTCTCCGACAATAGCATTAAATACATTCCAGCTACATTGTTCATGGAAACTAATGAAATTATCCACAGGGAAAAGTACGAAAACCTGCTCTTGTTGAAAAGCGGCTTTGTAAAAAGTAACGCCTCGAAAGACTTGAGGTTTTGGAAAAATTGTATCAAATCTTCCATTTGCTTCATTTTGCTCAAGTCTAGTACTTAATTTTTCTAAACGATTTATTATGGAAGGCAAATTAATTTTTCCAACTACGCAAACAGTAAGTTTTCCTTTTTTTATATATTTTTCATACCAAGCATAAAGATGCTCACGCGTTAATAATGAAATATCTTCTACTTTACCGGCAATACATTGAGACAAACTTTGATTAGGCCAAAATATTTCGCAAACTTCATCATTAGCAGCTTCTTCCGGATCGTCTTCACTGGAAATGATTTCGCTTTCAATAACGCTTCGTTCTTTTTCAACATCTTCAATATTAAACATAGAATTTTCAGTCATATCACAAAAGACTTCTAAAGCGAAATCTACCTTATCGGCGGGAACAGTACAATGTATGCATACTGCTTCTCGGTCGGTAAATGCATTTACTAAACTACCGATATAATCAAAACCACAAGCAATATCAAAAGCACTTCTGGTTTTTGTACCTTTAAAAAGAAGATGTTCAACAAAATGTGATATACCGCGTTCACCTTCTTTTTCATAACGTGAACCTACAGAAAACCAAAAACCTATGGATGCACTAGTTGCATTTTCCATAGGTTCTGTAATGAGTACTGTCTTATTTTTCAAAGTTTCTTGAAAAACAGACATTTATTTTTTTGAATTTTCCTCTAATGCATCAATATAAGAAAGATTTAAACGCCCCATTCTATCAATTTCAATAAGTTTAACAGGAATTTCTTGTCCTTCTTTTACAACATCACTCACTTTTTCAACACGAGTACGAGAAAGTTTTGAAATGTGACACAAACCTTCTTTACCCGGCAAAATTTCAACAAAACAACCAAAATCCATAAGGCGTTTAACTGTGCCATTGTAAATTGTTCCCACTTCAGGGTCTTCAACAACACCCTTAACTGCTTTTTTTGCACCTTCAGTTGATGCACTATTTTTTCCATAAATTGTTACAGTACCATCATCGTCTGTATTAATTGTAACATTATACATTGCAGAAATACCTTTTACGGTTTTTCCACCTGGTCCTATTAACGCACCAATTTTATCAATATCAATTTTCATTGTTTCAATTTTTGGTGCATATTCTGAAATTTTTGCCCTAGGTTTTGAAATGGTTTGATTCATAATATTCAAAATATGCATTCTAGCACGTTTTGCTTGAGCTAAAGCCTTTGTCATAATTTCCGTTGTAACGCCGGCAATCTTAATATCCATCTGAAAACCTGTAATACCATCAACAGTTCCTGCAACCTTAAAGTCCATGTCTCCGAGATGATCTTCTTCTCCAAGTATGTCAGAAAGAATTGCATATTTTTCATATTTATCACCTTCTGTGATAAGCCCCATTGCTATACCTGCAACAGGTTTTTTCATTGGTACTCCGGCCGCTAACATACACAAAGTGCCACCACAAATAGATGCCATGGAAGAAGAACCGTTTGATTCCATTATTTCAGAAACTACACGCACAGTATATGGAAATTCTTGACGACTAGGCACCATTGGTTCCAATGCACGACGTGCTAAGTTTCCATGACCTATTTCACGGCGTCCTGTTGCTAGGCGTCCGCATTCACCAACAGAATATGGCGGAAAATTATAATGCAAAATAAAATGTTCGCTTCTGTCACCATCAATATCATCATATACTTGTTCATCTAATGCTGTTCCTAATGTTGCTACTGCCAAAGCTTGTGTTTCACCGCGAGTAAAAATTGCAGAACCGTGCGGACGAGGCAACACATCTATTTCACACGTAATTTGACGAATATCTTCAAGACCACGACCGTCAACACGTTGTCCGCGTTCCAAAATACCCGTTCTTAAAATTTTATATTGCATATCATCAAAAAGTGCATTGAATAATTTTTTCTGAATATCATCTTCCAGTTGTTCAGCATATTTTTCCGCAATATCTTCTTTAACTTTTGCAATTGAACTTTGACGAGCATTTTTTGTAGACTCATAACAAGCTTTTTGCAAAAGAGACATTGCTTCATTTTCAATTGCATCTTTATTTTCCAATTCAACTTTTAGCGGAGCTAAAGGAAGTTTTTCTTTCCCGGCAAGTTTTTTTAACTCATCTTGAAGATGACACATTGCAGTAATAAATTCTTGTGCTTTTTCCAATGCTCCAAGCATTAACTCTTCAGATACTTCATTTGCACCGCCTTCAACCATTGTAAATCCGTCTGCAGTTCCGGCAACTACTATTTCTAAGCTACTTTTTTCAATTTGTTCATATGTCGGATTGATAATATAATTACCGTCAAGATAACCCACACGACAAGCGGCAACAGGCCCATTAAAAGGAATATCGGAAATTGTCACTGCGGCAGAAGACGCAATAACAGCTAAAATATCCGGCGGATTAATTTGATCCGAGGAAATACAAGTAGGTATAATTTGAATTTCGCGACCAAAAGATATGTCAAAAAGAGGACGCATAGGACGGTCAATAAGGCGACTAACCAAAATTTCTTTTTCTTTTGGACGACCTTCTCTTTTAATAAAACCACCGGGAATTTTTCCGGCGGCATAATACTTTTCATTATAATCAACTGTAACAGGAACATAATCCAATCCTTCCTGAGCTGTGCCGGAAGCACATACAGTTGCAATTACGGCGGAACCTGCAAACTGAGCGAAAACAGAACCGTTTGCCTGTTTAGCAAGACGGCCTGTTTCCAAAATCAGTTCTTCATCGCCCATTTTATAAGTAACTCTTTGAACCATTTTTTCCTTTTATATGCAAAACTATTTGCGCAATCCTAATTCTTTAATGAGAGTACGATAGCCTTCAAGATCTTTACGCTGAAGGTATTTCAACAAACTTTTACGTTGACCAACGAGAATAATAAGACCGCGAGATGCACTCTTATCTTTTTTGAAAGTTTTGCAATGTTCTGTTAATTGTTTAATACGTTCTGTTAGCAAAGCAATTTGTACTTTTGTACTTCCTGTATCTTGTACATTTGCACCGAATGTATTTACTACAGATGATGTTTTTTCTTTTGTAAGTCCCATTACTTACTCCTTATTATTTTAATCCCTACGATAAACTGTATAATATGATATTCATCGATAAAATTTGAGATTTGATCAAGTGGAATTTCCAGGCGAAGGAAATTGGATTCCACATACAAAATGCATTGTAACACAGATGCTTTTGTATCATTACAGATAATTTGTGCTTCATATGCCTTAGATGGAGGCATAACCTGCACTTCCGTAATGTTTGTAGTTATTGTCAAAAAGGATTCTGTCAAATTTGTTTGCCAACGAAATTTCAATGCATCAATTGTATAATATTTTAATAAAAGATGTTGCACTAGTTCTAAGTTACCACGTAAAATTTCATCTTTAATAAAACTGGAACTTATACGCCGGTCACTATAATATATATGCTGACAAATACAATATTCCAAATCATATTGCCGACAAAAAGCAGATATTTCGGCAACGCCGGTATCTAAATTATGTCCGCAACGGAAATCAGAACCTGTTGCAATAAACTGCATAGAGCAAATTTTTCTCAATTTATCAAGAAAATCTCTTCCTTTCATTTTACTAAATTTGCCGGAAAAGTCAATAACTATACAAAAATCAAAGCCTTCTTCTTCTAATATATCCAATCTTTGTTTTAATGTAGTAATTAAAGGCCAAATATTCATAAAAACTATTACCGCACCGGAAAGCTTTTGTTTTATTTTATGAGTATTTGTTTTACAATAATCTTTTACAGCTTTAAACAATGCACGATGCCCTAAATGTGCACCATCAAATTTTCCAATTGTTAATGCAGACGGTTTTGTAAAAAAATCTTTAACTTTTGTATTATTTTCACTATTTGCATTTATAATTTCATTCCAAGTGAAAACCGTCATATTCTACACCTTTTTTTGCTATTTAACAGATTTTGGAATAACATATCCATATTTGCACCCTTGTGTTACGCCAGCAAAATATCCGTCTTTACAAAACACCGCTTGTGAAACTTTGGCAGACGGTGCAGTTTTGTCAAACATATCTCTATAAAGCGGTTTTCCTGAAAAAAAAGCCTTTTCAGATTCTTCTTTTAATTGAATAGGATAAAAGCCACAAATTTTTGCAAGTGCCGGTGTAAAATCCTTTATCTTATCACGCACTTCCTTTTGTAATATTTGCTCAGTTTCAGCTTCTAATCGCTTATTTTCAATCTTATTAAAAACTTCATTTTTGTCTTTCGAAAATATTAATTCTTGTTCTATGGCTTTATCAATAGAAAATTCATTTAGAAAATCTACACCGGCAGCATCTTTCAATTTAAAAGGACCTACTTCTATGCGTCTTAAAGCAATTAAATGTGCAGAGCTCCCGCATGCCTGACCAATATCTCGTGCTAAACTTCGAATATATGTTCCTTTAGAAACTTTTATACGAATGTGCATATGAGTTATAAATTTCTGACAATTTATATTATCACATTTTGAACAGCTTGATTCAACACCGTCTACACAACTCATGCGTACATTAAGCACTTTTAAATCAATAATTTTAATTTTGCGTTTAGGCATTTCAATGTTTTTTCCGGAACGTGCAATATCACTAGCACGTTGTCCGTCTATATGCAAAGCAGAAAACAAAGGAGGAATTTGTTCCATTTCGCCTTGAAACTTCAATAGATTTGTAAATACTTCTACATCTGTAGGAAGTTTAGTACGTTTTACAATGTTTCCGGTAGGTTCCAGTGTATCGGTTTCTGTGCCGAATTTAATAACAGCTTCATAAGTTTTATCAAAATCAGTAATACAAGAAACAAGACGCGTAAGAGAATCTGAAAGTACAACCAAAAGTCCGTCTGCAAAGCTATCCAACGTACCGGTATGACCTACTTTTTTTGTTCCAAGTGCACGTTTAATTGTATAAAGAGATGAAAAACTTGTAAATCCTGCTTGCTTTGCAAAAAGACAAATACCGGTCAAATTTATACCTTTTATATTTGAACAAAACTTAATATGTATTTACGGTTTTATTTTCAACTATTATTACTTTCCGATTCCAACGCATTAAGTTTATTTACCATGTCAATACCTTCTTTAATGCTTGTATCTACAATAAAAGTTAATTTTGGAAACTGACGCAACCGAAGTTTTTTGCTCAATGTTGATTGAATAAAACCTGCAGCACTTTGCAAGCCTTCAACGCCTTTTTCAGTTTGTTTATCATTCATAAAACTTGAAACATATACTTTTGCATATGACAAATCTGCTACAACTTCAACACGATTGATTGAAAGAAAAGTAGAAACACGTGGGTCTTTAATTTTTTCAGAAAGAATCATTTTTGCAATTTCTTCCCTAATTTGTTCTCCCAATTGTGTTAGTCTAAATGTACCCATATATATTTCCTTATTAATTAGCTTTATTAGTATTTGCTTTTTCTTCAGTTAATGAATCGCCAAGTTTTCGAGCAATTTCAACATATTCAATAACTTCAAGTTGATCGCCCACTTTTAAATCATGCCAATCATGCAAACCAACACCGCATTCAAATCCCGAAAGAACTTCTTTTGCATCATCCTTAAAGCGTTTCAATGAAGAAACTTTTGCAGCAGAACAAATTACAATGCCGTCACGAATAACATTTACACTGGAAGAGCGTTTGATTAAACCGCTTGTAACATATGCTCCGGCAATAACACCAATTTTTGGTACTTTGAATGTGTCACGTACTTCTAATGTACCGATAACTTCTTCTTTTACGTCCGGTTTAAGCATACCTTCCATAGCAACAGTAATTTCTTCCACACATTTATAAATGATATTATATTTTCGAATATCAACTTTTTCATTTTCAGCCAAGATTTTCGCCTTTGGTGTAGGACGAACATTAAAACCGATAATAATTGCATTAGAGTCTGCTGCCGCTAAAACAACGTCACTTTCGTTAATTGCACCTGCAGATGAGTGTATGACAACAAGACGAATATCACGCGTAGAAAGTTTTTCCAAAGATTGTTTTAGAGCCTCTGCTGTTCCCTGCACGTCTGCTTTAATGATAACTTTTAATTCCTGAATTTCACCGGCATCAATTGTTGCATACAGATTTTCAAGTGTAACTTTTTTCACGGCTTTTGCATCTTCATAACGTTTTAATTCTTGACGTTTTGCACTAAAAGCACGAGCATCTTTTTCAGTTTCTGTAACTTGGAATGGATCTCCGGCATTTGGCATTGATTCAAGCCCAAGAATTTCAACAGGCATACTAGGTTCCGCTTCTTCTATCTTTTGACCGCGATCATTAAAAATAGCACGAACACGCCCTGAATAAACGCCGGCAACATAAGGATCTCCAGTACGAAGAATTCCGCGCTCAACAACAATTGTTGCAACAACACCACGTCCATGGTCAATTCGTGATTCAATTACTTTGCCTTCTGCACGACAATTATAATTTGCACGGAGCTCCAAAATTTCAGCCTGCAAAAGAATTGCATCTAAAAGTTCGTCCAAACCTTCTTTTTTCAAAGCACTTATTTTAACATACTGAGTGTCTCCACCCCATTCTTCCGGCATTAAACCCAAATCCGAAAGCTGAGTCATCACTTTATCAGGATTCGCTTCCGGCTTATCTATTTTATTTACAGCTACAACTATCGGAACTTTTGCATCTTTAGCATGATTAATTGCTTCAACCGTTTGAGGCATAACACCGTCATCTGCGGCAACAACGAGAACTACAACATCCGTAATTGCAGCACCACGAGCACGCATCATAGTGAAGGCTTCGTGTCCCGGAGTATCTAAGAATGTAATTTTACCTTTTGGCGTTTCAACTTGATAAGCACCAATATGTTGTGTTATGCCACCAAATTCCGTAGCGATAACATTTGCACTTCGAATTGCATCCAATGTCTTTGTTTTACCATGATCAACGTGTCCCATTATTGTAACAACAGGAGGACGTGCAGCCATATCTGTTTCCTTATCTTCCTCACTTTCAATAACGGTTTCGTCATACAAAGAAACAATATGTACATCACAATTATACTCACTTGCAAGCAAAGTCGCAGTATCTGCATCGATACTTTGAGTAATTGTAACCATCATTCCCATGGACATAAGTTTGGCAATAATTTCAGATGCTTTCAAATTCATTTTCTTTGCTAAATCTTGCACTGAAATGGTTTCCATTATTTCAATTTTATCCGGCACGGAACTAATTGAAGCTGCCTGCTTTTTCTTCTGAATATAAAGTTTATCTTCTAATTCTTTTTCACGGTCTTTACGATTATATGCCGGCTTTTTCTTTGTAAATGTTTTCTTTGTTGAAGTCTTTTTATTTTCTTTTATAGGAGCTGAGCTTGTGCCACCGGAAAATCCTTGACGCCCACCGGTTAAGCCTGAACGTGCACCTTGCGTACGATTTCCATCACGATTAAAATTAGATTGACCACGATTACCATCACGATTAAAGCCTCCTTGTTGGCGACTTCCGCTTTGACCACTTCTGTTTCGATAATCTTCACGAGCTTGTGCACCCGTAAAACCACCTTCTCGACGAAAGCTTCTGTTTTGTTGACCTTCACGATTTTGGTGTCCGTCACGATTTTG
>JAAYNH010000038.1 GCA_012520945.1 Treponema sp.
CACTTAATTTTAATCGCTTGTGTCTCATTTTTGACCTCCTTTTTTAATTGTGAATATTCATTTTTATTTATCTGTTTTTGTTACTGTTTTTATGCTGTCGCTGGTTTTTCTCCACTGAATGCTAACGGTCGCAGCTATGTACCGTGCGGATCAGGAATACCGAATCCACTATCTTACCCGCTGTGAGCCGAATTTTATAATTTGGTTTTTATTTTTTCATTTTTCAAAAGCCAAATTATAAAATTTGGCGGTGGAACGGAAGTGTGACGCCCAGTATTACCAGCATGAAACCCCGCATGGTATATAGGTGTTGTTATAGCCTGCCCTTTGTATGCATCATAGTAAGCGGCTTTATTTACTTTTGTATTATCAATGTTTAAATCGTTCAAATTAACATTATAATCAAAAGAAAAATTGATCAAGTTTTTCCCACACTTCAGTTGCAACGACTAGGATGTTTTCAACCGTTTTTTGTCTGTCAGTTGAATTCTCAGAATCTTTTTGTCTGAAAATTGGACAATAGCGAGTTGTAAAATATTTGCTGTTTTTACAGCCTTGATAATTTTTATAAAAGTAATGATTATATAATTAAAATAGCCTGAGGAATTGATGGAAAATTAGTTTAACCCACTTTTGCCATAGGCATTAAAATATTCCTTTTCTTTTCATATAGTCCTGATTCCTTTCTATTTCATCTATAGTTGGTAAAATTGAATGTCGCATATATATATATTTTGCGTAACCATCTAAGCTGGAGAATAGACTTGCAGCTGTAATATTCATTCTTAACAAATCCCTGAGTACTTCCTTATATATATTTGATGGTAAAGTTATTTTAGTAATTGTTTCATTATATTCTTTAGGAAAATTTTCAAATTGATCAATTGTCCTTTTTTCAATGCTTGCAGGAACTAAAAAAATTGACTGTTGCAAATAATATCTTTCGTTAGGATTTTCAATTTCAAATGGTATTACACATTCAATTCCTGTTTGATTAGTTATTTTGTCAAAATCAGAATCAAGAAAAGTGCAATTATTCCCTGTTGTTTTATAATCTGGTATTTTATCTAATACCTTGGATAAAACTCTTTCATAAAGGTTTCCTTTATTTATACACCAAATTGCAACTCTTTCTGAATTATTATCCAATTTTTCATAGGCAAAATAACTTGCGATGAATGGCGATTTCGTAAAATCAATTAAGCGAGTTGGAGTCCCATGATGTTGCATTAGAGCTAACCAAGCAAGATTTGTCATAGGCATTTTATGTTCTGAAATATAAAAATGTGCAATCTTTTTGAATTCATTTATCATGACTTCTTCTGAACGGTAACTTTTAAAGAGTGAAGATCTTTCATAAGAACAATTTAAGTCCCAGTTTGAATCAGATTGTCCGCGAAAAATAGTACCCAGAGGAAACTTATCGGAATAACATTTAAAATCATCCCAACAATCTATATCTACTTGCTTATAATAATTTACACTTTGCTGTTTCATGTTATATTTCCTTTTTCTATTTATAATTCTCCCGAAAAAGCCTTCTGCAAAATCGACTTCTTCAATTCCTCCAAAAGTAATATTTTTTTCTGATATATAGACTCTAATTTTTGTGTTTCTA
>JAAYNH010000039.1 GCA_012520945.1 Treponema sp.
ATAGATTTTTTCCCATTGTTGTAATGCTAAATCTATGTTACGTATTTTTTCATAGGAGCTTGCTAGAAAATAGCGTGCATAAAGTGTTTCCTGTGCAGATTCATCCGTTGCAACTTTAACTGCTCTGTCATATTCACTAATAGCTTTATCTATTGCTCCTACGGCAACGTAACAATTACCTTTTTCAATAAGTGCTTTTTGTTTGAATTCAGGGTCGCGGACAGCTTTTTCAAAAGCATTAATAGCAGAAGGATATTCTTTAGCTTCTTTATATATTTTACCACGATAATAATATGAAGAAAAAGTGTCAGGGCTTAAATATATTGCTAAGTCAATTTCTTTTTTAGCTTTTTTTAGTTGCTTTGTGCGAAAATATAATAAACCTAATGCGGCATGTGCTTTAACATGGCGTGGTGAGACTTTAACGGCTTTTTGATAATAAAGCATGGCTTGGTCGGTTTTACTTCTTTCTTCAAAAAGTTTGCCTGCATTGAAAAAATGTTCTCCATTATGAGGTTCTAGTTTTGTAAGTAAAAGATATTCCTTAAGTGCTTCATCTTTTTGATTGAATTTATAATAGAGAGTACTCATTTGTTTACGAAATTCCGCTTCAGGAATGTCTGCATCAAAAAGGGCATTTTGGTTTACAAGCTTATACTCCATAAAAGCCAGCTCAGGTTTTCCGTCAGCGAGATAAGCTTTACCTAAATAATAATGTGCTTTATAATCTTTAGGATCTTTACTTATCATAGACTTGGCAAGTTTAATAGCGGATGAAGTTTTTCCTTGTTTTATGAATTTTTGAATGCCTTCTATTCGTTTAGGTGCAACTGAAGCTTTAATAATAAAAAATATTAAAACGCTTACGAGTATCCCTAAAAAGCCGAAAAGGATTATATACATTTTGGTAAAAACCTCCGATATATAATATAACTATATTGAAAGATTAACTTTTTTATGCGAATATGTCAAATGAGGTAGTGTCAAATTGAACATTAAATTGAAAAAAAATGCACTTTTTATTGTGTTTATAGTGATTTTTTCGCAATTTTCTTTTTCTGAAAGCTATTCATTAGGAGAAGAAGCCTTCAGAACAAATCGTCCGCATGAAGCTATTGTTCACTTGAAAAAAGCAATTGACTCCGGTTATGTTAATCCTAATTCATATATCTATTTAGGGCTGGCATATTACCAAACGGGACAGTTGCAAAATTCATATGACATATTTATGCAAGGGGTAAAAATACCCGGCACAAATAAACGCATCTTATATTTTAACGCAGGTAACACTGCTTTTGCAATGGGTAATTTAAAACAAGCAGAAGATATGTATTCTTTAGCATATGTGGCAGACCCTAATTTTAGTGAAGCTGTGTTAAATAGAGCTAATGCCAGATTAAAGCAAGATAAATTGGAAAATGCCATTCAAGATTATATGCAGTATCTTATAATGGAGCCTGAAGGAAAGCAAAATGAACAAATTAGAAAATTGCTCATGCTATTAAATGAAGAGCAAGCAGTCCGTGCTGCAGAAGAAGAAAGATTGGCACAAGAAGCACAACGGTTACGTTTGGAAGAAGAACGAATTGCCAAAGAATTGGAAGCTCAAAGGATTGAAAATGAAAAAATTGCCGCACAAAAGGCTGCCGCTGAAGCTGAAAGAAGAAAAAAACTTTTGGAACAAGTTGCAGAGTCTTTACAAGGAAATGAATCAACGAATTTTTCCGCAGGAACAGAAGGAGTAATGGGATACGAATATGAAAATGAACTGGATTAGAATTATAGCAATAATTGTTTTGGTTGTGATTGCAATTGTTTTAATAATTGCAATACCTGTGACGTGTTCGCAAAAAAGAAAAGCGTCTTCTTCTACAAATATTGTAAAAACGCCTGAGCAAATTGAAAGAGAAAATACCGTCGAGCTAATTAAATTTTATGTTGAAAAAGGCGAATACGATAGAGCGATGAATTTGCTTGATGGTTTATTGATTAAAAATACACAAGATGCAGAAGCACTTGCTATGATGGACGAAATTTTGGCACTTAAAGCAGGAGCGTCATTGAGCGATTTTCCGCGTTATGCAGGTACAATTAATATAAATACGGGTGATTTGGAACGTGCCATAAGTAAAATGCAACGCACACTTGAACAACAAAATGAACAATCTGTGTTGGCTGCAAAAACTCAAGCTGAGGCTGCCGAAAAAGCACTTGAAGTAGCTCGTCAGCAAGAAGAAGCTCGTCATGAAGAACAGAGACGGAAAGAACAAGTTGCAGCCGATGAAGCAAAACGCAAAGCATATGAGGCGGAATTAGCAAAGAAAAACAAAGCACTGCAAGAACAAATTGCAAAAGTAAATGATGAGCTTTCTCAAGGAAAAGCACAGTTAGGCATGGGGAATTTAAATGCCGCATTAAAACATTTTGATAATGTTAAAAAGATTTTACCTGAAAGTGAAAAAGAATTTTGTGCAAGTAAATTGGCAGAAATATCAAATACTTTGTATGAATCAAGCATAACACAAACGGATCCTGTGCAAAAATCAAAATTAATCGATAGTGCGGTTTTGTATGCAAATGAAGCCATTGAAAAAAATGCAACGGAGCCTGCAGCACATTATGTTAAGGGTAAAGTTTTTGCAGATAAAAAACAATATGCACAAGCGTTAGATTCTTTAACAAAAGCGGCTCAAAATGACGGTAAAAATTATTTATATTTTTATGAATTGGGTAAAGTTCAATATATGATGAATAAATACAGTGAAGCAAGAGCGTCATTTGAAACTACTACAAAGTTAAATCCTCAGTTTGAGCCGGCATTTTATAATATGGCATTGACATTAACAAAACTTGGTAGAACCGAGGATGCATTAGTTGCAAGCAGAAAGGCGGTTGCCTTAAAGAGCGATTATACGAGAGCTCATTTACAAATTGCTCAGATTTTAGCAGGTAAAAACGATTATGCAGGAGCAATTAATGCATATGAGAGTGTTTTACGCTATGAATCAACAAATGCCAATGCATTGCGGGGCTTGGGACAGCTTTATGCAGAAAGACAACAATATGAAAAAGCTGAAGAAAATTTTAAAAAAGCATTGGCATTTTCATCTGAAGATGCCGCAACTAATTATAATCTTTCAACGGTTTTATATAATCAAAATAAAGCTAATGAAGCACTAAAATATGCAAGAAATGCGGCAATGGCACAACCGAAAAATGCAATGTTTCAGTATAATTTTGGTTTAATTGCAGAAGGTTGCGCAGATATTGAAACAGCTATCGTTCAATATTCAAATGCTTTAAAAATAAATAGTAGACATTTAAATGCAAACATAAATTTGGGGAAAATTTATTTAGATAGTAACCAAAGTGATGTAGCATTGAAATTTTTACAAACGGCAGTTTCTGTTGACAACCGAAATTTCGAAGCGGTGAATAATTTAGCAAGTTGTTACAGAGATAGGGGAGAATTTGATAAGGCAATAGAAAATTACAAAGTGGCACTTGTTTTAGATGAAGGTAATTTAGTCACAAAGATGAATCTGGCAAATACTTATGTGGCAGCTGAAAAATTTGATGAGGCAAAGACTGCATATACTGAAATTTTACAAAAAGACAAAACAAATAAAGAAAGTTATTTTGAATTAGCAAAAGTATGTATGGTTTTGAAAAATAATTCTTTGGCGGAAGGTTATTTGCTTAAATTACAAGAATTGGATGCAAATTATAAAAAAGCGGAAGTTGAGGCTCTTTTAGCGGGGCTTGCAGGTGGAGTAGACGCAAAATAATTGTAGGAACTGCGAATTTATGGAAAAAACCACGAATGAACACGAATAAACACGAATGTTTGTAGAAATTGTGAATGAATGCGAATTATGGTGAGTGTTTATAAAAACCATAAATGCACATGAATGTTTTTTGAAACCACGAATGAAAACTAAGTTAGCGAGGTGGCTCTAAAGAGTCAAAGATTTGTGAGATTTCCATTTTAATTAATAAGCCATACAAACAAAATTTACCGAATAAACGAACATTAATCACAAATACTTCTTCACATTCCTTTACATATGAATTAATTTTAAAACCGTTTGTAAAAAGAAGGTTTAGACCAAGTTTATTCTGTTACTGACGTAGATTTTAATTTACTAAATTATAGTGACATTCCTACAGTAGATAATGGAAATTGGAATAATACTACTTGTGATTGGGATAAAAACGGTTACCGTTTACCTACAGAAATGGAATGGATGTGGGCTGCAATGGGTGCTACAAAAGATGCACAAAATGGCGCAATGAGTGGTGGCATAAATGTTAGCGGCTATTCTAAAGATTATGCAGGACAGGGCTATGGAACCGGCTCTTCTGCGGATGATTATGCGTGGCATGAAGATAACAGCGATGGACAAACTCATCCTGTAGGAGAAAAACTACCAAATGAACTTGGTTTTTATGATATGAGCGGTAATGTTTGGGAATGGTGCTTTGATATTTATGCTACATATCCTGCCGGTTTAGAAGTAGATTATACAGGGAGAAATTCGGGAAATGAACGAATTATAAAAGGTTCTAGCATTTTTGCTGATTTTTCAAATATTTCCGGACGATTTAACATTGTTCCAACTCATCGTTATTATAACGTAGGTTTTCGCGTTTGTAAGCCATAATTATTTAATATAAATAGGGAAAAATTTGAGTATCTTCTTTTAAAAAATTTCATAAAAAAAGACGTATTGTCAAAATTTTTGAATTATGTTATCATTTTAGAATAAGAGGTATAGTAAATGATTTTTCCATTAGAACAATTAATTAAATATGAAAAAAATATTTATGAAATTACTTGTGCTGCAAGTCGTCGTGCATTTCAGCTTTCCATGTTGCGCAGTAATTCCACTGATGATAATGACGGAAAAGTTGTCTCTTTAGCCGCAAAACAACTTTTTGAAAACGAAGTTGAATATCGTATCGAACAAAACTAATCTTATGCAAAAGATACCTGTTTTGGTAATTTTTGCTCCTACAGCATCCGGCAAAACTGCATTAGTTGAAAAACTTTTTTCTGTTAATTCAAATTCAGTGCTTGCCGGTAAAGCTGAAATCATTAATGCTGATTCCATGCAAGTTTATAAAGGTATGGATATTGGCACTGCAAAACCTGATAAAGATTTTTTAAAACTTCTTCCTCATCATTGTATAGATGTTTGTGAACCTAATGAACATTTCGGAGTAGGTGAGTTTTTGCCCATGGCAGATAATTCTTGTGCAGAAGTTTTTTTGCGAGGCAAACTCCCTGTTGTTTGTGGAGGAACAGCCTTTTACATACGTAATTTTATGTATGGTTTACCCAAAACACCTAAGGCAGATTTAGATTTTCGTTCAAAATTGCAAAAAAGGCTTAAAACTGAAGGTGCAAAAAAACTTATGGAAGAATTGGAAAAACTCGACTATGAAAGTGCAAAACGCATTCATATAAATGATGAATATAGAATTCTACGTGCCTTAGAAGTGTGTTATGCTAGCGGAAAAAGTTTAAGTTATTTTACTTTGGAAGAAAATTTGCGTCCGGAATATGATTTTTTCACTATTGAATTAGTGCGAGCAAGGGAAAAACTTTATGAAAGAATTAATTTGCGTGTTTTGCAAATGATTGATAAAGGACTTGAAGCGGAATTTAAGGGCTTAATAAAAAAAGGTTTTTCAAAAAATGACCCCGGAATGCAAGCTATAGGATACCGTGAATTTTTTATGGCAGAAGAAGAAGGCAAGCCTTTTGATATGCAAAGAATAACTGAGCTTATCCAAAGAGATACACGTCATTATGCAAAAAGGCAAATTACTTTTTTTTCCACTATGAAAAATATTCATCGTTATGATGCAGAAAATTTTGCACAAATTGAATCTGCTATTATAAGTCGTTTTTGTTCGCTCTAAATTTTTGCTTTTTATGAGATGACACTTGAATTATGTTTATGTTGAAAATTTTGCTTTCATTTGTGCAATAATATCCATAGCCATTTCGGTGGAAACTTCGCCTTGCGGTTCATGATATTTTACCAAGTGTGCAGGAATTTCATCTAAAAACGGTGAAGGAGTACATTCAACTATGCCGGATATTTTTCGTCTTTTTTGACAACTTGAAATAAAAAGTTTATGGCGAGCTCTTGTAATGGCAACATAAAAAAGCCTGCGTTCTTCTTCAATGTTTCCATCATTTTCTTCAATGCAACGTGCATGCGGAATAATTCCTTCTTCAGCTCCGGCAATAAAAACAACAGGAAATTCCAATCCTTTAGATGCATGAATTGTCATTAAATTAACTTTACCTTTGTGACCGTCGTCTTCCATATCATCACGACTAAGTAAAGTTATGCGATTCAAATATGAGTACAAACCTGTGTCAAAATTATCAGGATTGTTTTCCCACATTTCAATTGAGTTTATAAGTGTATCAATATTTAAAAATTTATAGCGAGCTGCTTTTTCATTTTTTTGATATTCACACATAAGATAGTCCATATAATTAACTTCATCAACCATGGCTTTAACTTTTTTTGCTAAATTTTTTCCACCGCCACTTAAAATTGCTGAACGTTGATTGAGGATTAAACTTACAAAAGATTCCAAATCTGCTATTGTTTTTGAAGATAATGTAGATTCTTCAGCACTGAAAAACTCATTGTGCTTAGCAATTAATGTATTTATAGCACTCCAAATGGAGCATCCTGTTTTTGTTGCAACGGAACTAATTTCTTCTAACGTTTTTCTGCCTATTCCGCGTCGTGGTGTATTAATTATGCGAAGTAAATTTATGTCATCGTCGTGATTTGCAATTACGCGTAAATAACTAATGACATCTTTTATTTCTTTGCGTTGAAAAAAACTCGTGCCACCGGAAACAGTATATGGAATATTATGTTCTAAAAAACTTTCTTCAATGGCACGCGTTAAAGTATTTGCACGAATTAAAACACCAAATTCATCATAATTGCGTTTTTCAGAAAGTGAAATACTTTGAATCATCTCACTAATAAAATCCGCTTCGGCACTTTCATTGTCCGGCATATAAATTTCAATGGGTTTCCCGGAACCGTTACCTGACCAAAGTGCTTTACTTTTTCTATTTGTATTATGTGCAATAACACCGTTTGCCGCTTCTAAAATTGTTTCTGTGGAGCGATAGTTTTGTTCAAGGCGAATTTCTTGCATATTAGGATAATCTTTTTCAAACATAAGTATGTTTTCATAATTTGCTCCACGCCAGCTGTAAATGCTTTGGTCATCATCTCCTACAACCGCAATATTTTTATCCGCTAACAAATGCATAAGTTCATATTGTTGTAAAGATGTATCTTGAAATTCATCTACCATTATGTATTTGTATCGTTCACGGTATTTTTGTAAAGTTTCAGGATGCTCGTGAAAAATTTTTATGGGCAAACCTATAAGGTCATCAAAATCAACTGCGTTATATAATTTTAGTCCGCTTTGATAAAGGTCAAAAAGAGTTCGATATTGGTCATTTGCAGATTGCCAGTTCCAGCGACCTATTTTTATGTTGGAAAAAAGATTACCCACTTTATAAACATCGAGTGCATCTGCAGAAAAAGCAAGTTCACGTGCACAATCTTTAATAAGTTGATTTCTGTCTACATCATCATATATACTGAAATTTTCGCGCCACCCGATTTTGTTTATTTCTTTACGAAGAATTTTTACACCAAAAGCATGAAAGGTGCTTATGGTTAAATTTTGTAATTTTTTTCCGGTAAGTTCTTTAACGCGTTCTTCCATTTCACGTGCAGCCTTATTTGTAAAAGTTAAAGCTAAAATTTGATTTTGTGCAATTCCACTATCTAACATATGTGCAATGCGAAATGTTATAACGCGAGTTTTTCCCGAACCGGCGCCGGCAATAATGAGAAGAGGTCCATCTATAGTTGTAACAGCACGAAACTGTTCAGGGTTTAATTCTTTGCGTAAATTTTCTATGTTCATTTTAATTTCATTATTTTAAGGGTAAATATATTATTTCATCCAGTGTTAAATTTTCAGGATTTGTAAAATCCTCAGTTGAAAGACTGCGACAAATTCTAAATCCTAGATAATTATATGCTTCATCCGGATCAAATGAATATCTGTCCCCCGTAAAAATAAATGAGCTGTATGGACTCCAACTTCCGCCACGGCTAACACGCTCACTTCCAAAAGCGGGACCCGTTGCACGTTCTCCGTCAGGAACTGCTTTATAATCATCATACCAATCCCAACAAAATTCAAGAACGTTACCGCTCATGTCAAAAAGCCCTTGAGCATTTGCTCGTCCTGTTCCCGGTGTTTCTAACTGTGCATAGTTGCCATATGGGCTTTTTGGACTGCCCGCTGTTCCGACGGTATGTGTTTTAACGGCATTTGCACTTGTCCAAGCAATGTCATTTTCGTTAACTAAACTTGTGCTTGTGCCGTCATCTTTTACAGAGCCTGAAGGTAAATCTCCGCGTTGAAAACCTATTTGTGTTTTACGTGATGCATATTCCCATTCTGTTTCAGTGGGTAGTCTGTATCCTGTTGCAGAAAAATCACAATGTGCTAAATCTACTGAGGCGCCGTCTGTGGAGTCACGTAAAACTTCGCCGTTATATGTGTAGCAAGGTTTTAATTCCATTAATTCACTTAATGCATTACACCAAATAATTGCATCCCGCCAGTTAATGGAAGTTACCGGCTCAAATTTGCCTTTGTCAGAAGGGCTCCTTCCGCGTCGTCCTGCCGAACCTTCTTGACCCGGGTTTTGAAAAGTATATCCGTTTGATTCTGCCCACAAGCGAACAGGATACCATAATGCATAAGTCGTTTCATAGCGATTAATTTTGAAACTTTCCACTTTACGTTTTGAAACGGATGATTGACTTTGTTCACCAATGATAAAATCCGGAAAACGCGGATTGTCGGATGTATCGGTTACTGTAACCAATTTTGCACCAAAGGGGTCTATATCTTTTTTTACAGGTGCAGTTCTTTCAACCCAACTCCATGAGTTTACACTATCTTGTGAAAAAAGCAAAATGCAAAATATAAAAAAAAATGTGAAAATAAAAAACAATCGCTTCATTAATATACTTCCTTAAAAAAACTTTATTCTATTTTACCACGTTTCACGCGTTTTTGTCGTGGACTTATGAACTTTTTCTGTTTTTTCGATTTTTTTTCTACGGTTGTATCATTTAAGAAAATGGGCAGTGTAATTCCAACCGCAACTAAACAAATTATACTTACAATTACTGTTCCAAGCCAATCTAAGTTTGCAAAAGGTAATTTTATATTCATACCGTAATATCCTGTAATAAAAGTAGGAACCATTAAAACAAGAGAAATTATAGTTAAGCGTTTCATAACAATATTTAAGTTATTTGAAATTACTGAAGCAAATGTTTCTGTCATTCCGCTTAAAATATTCGTATAAGTATTTGCCATTTCAATAGCTTGTCGGTTATCAATTTGCACGTCTTCGAGCCAGTCTTTGTCTTCTTCATCCAAAACCAAATATCGCGTCTTCATAAGCTTTTCCAATAATAATTGATTGCTACAAAGGGATGTTGTAAAATATACTAATGACTTTTCCAATGTTAATAGCTGAATTAAGTCATCGTTATTTACCGAACGCTCCAATTCTTTTTGAATAATGGTTGCTTTACGATTAATTTCTTTCAAGTATCTTAAATATGTTGAATCTGCACGACTCAAAATGTGCATAACAAAAGCGGGAAAGTCATTTAACGAAAGTGAACGTATTCGGTTTGCAGCTATATCTTTTAGCACTTCACAATCGCTCCAACATATGGTTAAAATTTTGTCGGGAAGTAAAATGATGCCCAAAGGTAGTGATGAATATGCAATGTCATTTTCAGGATTAAATGCGGGCAGCCGTACAATAATCAATGTATAATCGTCTGCCGTTTCTACGCGAGAAAGTTCGTCTTGGTCAAGAATGTCTAAAATGTGTTCTGGGTCAACTTTGTATTCTTCTTCTAAAACGACAATATCTTCACGGGTAACCGAACGAACATTGATCCACGTGCGTTTGTTCAAATCAAGTTCGTTTTCATCTTCATATTTAATAAGTTTGTTATTTTCTTGTTGCCAAAATGTTATCATATTTTTTTCCTTTTACAGAGGTTTGTTTAGTAGAATAAAAATTACACTTATAACTACCGGGATCAGAGTCCATATTAACCTCCTTAAAAACATAAAATAAAAGTAAGATAACACTTAATAAAAGTATATAACTTTTTGAAAAAAAAATCAATTTTTATTTATTAGTTTTCTATTAAATTTGTAAATATTCATAAAAAAAGTAGGGGGTAGAATTTTTAAGGAAAATGTGTTATATTAATTTAAAATAAATTTTATATGGAGTTAAAATGGACACTAGATATTCAGCTAATCAAAAAGATTTCAAAAGATATACAACAGATGAAATCCGTAATGAATTTTTAATCAAAGAAGTTTTTAAATCCGATGATGTAACAGTAACATATTCTCACATTGACCGTGTTGTTGTTCTTGGTGCCATGCCGGTAAAAAAAACATTAGACATTGAAAAAAATATCGATCCATGGAAAAATTTTGGAGTTAACTATTTTTTGGAGCGTCGTGAATTAGGTATTATCAATATTGGTGGGAAAGGTACGGTTATTGCAGATGGCGTTGAATATGTGATGGAAAAAAAGAATGCACTTTATTTGCCCATGGGTACAAAAAAAGTTGAGTTTAAAAGCGATAATACTAAAGAAAGTGCAAAGTTTTATATGATGAGCACTCCGGCACATACAAGTTTTACTGCAAAACTTATTACTGTCGATGAATGTATTATTAAAAAACTTGGTTCAAAAGAAACTGCTAACGAACGCACAATTCATCAATTTATTCATCCGGATGTTTTGGATACATGTCAGCTTTCAATGGGTTTGACAGAAATTGCAGTTGGTTCGGTTTGGAATACGATGCCTGTTCACACACATGAGCGTCGCATGGAAGTATATTTTTATTTTGATATTCCTGAAAATAATGTTGTGTTCCACTTTATGGGTGAGCCACAAGAAATTAGACCTGTGATTATGAAAAATGAAGAAGCTGTAATTAGCCCAAGTTGGTCAATTCACTCCGGTTGTGGTACTGCAAATTATACATTTATTTGGAGTATGGGCGGCGAAAATCGTGCATATGATGACCAAGATTGGATTGAAACGGAAGATTTGCGTTAAATTAGTGCATTAAAATGAATTGATAAGGCAAAGGTTTATTATCCTTTGCCTTTTTTAGTTTAAAATTTAATTTTTTCCAAAGGAATTATTGCACGTATTTTTTGAACAGTGTGTTTTTGCCTTGTGGAATTTTCAGGAAAGTTTTCGTTTTTTAAATCATAGAATTCAGCACCTCGCAAAAAGCTTTCCATAAATTCGTCCCATGTGCTGTACATTTTTTTGATGTCTTCCAAAACAGGATTTATATAATTACGTGCTTCATTTTCAGTAAAAAATTTTGCACCCACTCCCCAGCGAAGACAAGTGATAAAACGTGCATAATCCCACGCTTTCAATGGATTTTTTCCAAATGCATCCTTATATAAAAGAGCATATTGTAGTTTTCGTTTTTGTGCCGTGCTGAAATTTTTATCTGTGTCCAGTTCATACAAATGTTGTAATGTGTAATATTCCTCATTGTTTCCTTCGCTTGTAAGTTTTAAGGCATAATTTTTTGTTTTGGACTTAGTATCAAGATTTGCGGTTATGTTCAGAAGTTTTTTGCTTTTTTCTTCAAGTGTGGAATTTATTTTGTTTCGTTCTGTTTCATTTTCAATATAATTTTCATCGAAAATGCCTGAAAAAGTTGTAGGACATAAATCGTTTGCATAAAAAAAAGGCATGGAAATTGAATAAATTAATCTGTCGGTTTCTGAAAGTAAATCCCACGGATTTATTTTTTCTTTTTCACTGACAGGAGTAGATGAAACAATTTGTTCCGGTTTTGTTTTACATGCAGTAAAAATCAATATAAAAATAATGGAAAGAATTGTAATTAAAATATATTTTTGTGTTTTCATATTTATATTATCGGCAGGTATGTTTTGACTTGTGAAAAATTTTGTGCATTTATCTTAAATTTGCATTAGGTATTTTTGTTTTTGCTAAATTTACAAGCTCTGTCATTTGTGCGTCTGTGTACGGTAAAATGGAATTATAATTTTCATCGATGCAATTTTCGTTTTTAAAAGGAGCAAATTGCCATGATGCATTTTTTGGTAAAAGTAGTGCAATTTTTTCTATGTCATTTTTATCTATAAGGGGAGGAACTAAGACTGTTCTGAATTCGTACATTTGGCTTGGTAATTGAGAAATAATTTTTATGGATTTTGTTATTTTTTGTGCAATAATTTTTGCTCCTGCTTCTGTAATATTCGGTAAAAGCATACCGTATTTTTCTGGGGAAGTTTTTATATCAAGGGCAATAAAATCCGGGATTGTTTGAGAATTATTTAAAATATCGATTAATTTTTCAGGAAGAGTGCCATTTGTATCAAGCTTAATTTTATAACCTAAGTTACGTGCCGCTTTAATTAAATCCGGTAAGCAGGAGCAAAGCAAAGCTTCGCCACCGGAAATTACAAAACCGGTTAAAACATTACGACGTTTTTCTAAGTGCTCAATTATTTGAGAAAAAGAAATATAGTCGGGATTGTTAGGTTTTCCACAAACTAAATCTTTGTTATAGCAATATGGACAACGTAAGTTACAACCGTGCAAAAATAATACGGCACTCACATGGGACGGAAAATCCACCAAGCTTGTTTTAACTAAAACGCCCAGTGGATTTGTCTTAGAAAAATTCATATAAATTATGCAATTTGAAGTGTTTTTGCACTTTCAAAAATCATACTTAAATCTTTTGCATTATGTGCACGTGCAATTTCATTTCCTAAATTATCGTATATGATAACTGTAGGTGCCGCAAAAACACCGAGGCTCGCAGCTTTTTCTAAGCCACTAGCCGTATCTACATCAACATATGTACCCGGCAAAATACAGTCAGCAAGATATTTTTTTACAGGAGGACAATTTGGACAAGTTGTCCGTGCAAAAAACTCATATGATGCAGGTGTACCTGAAATATTTGTTTGCGTTGTTTCAATAACAGGTGCTGATTTAATATTTTGAGACAAAACGCGTGTTGAAGTGTTTACACCGTCATATACAAATTGTTTTCTGTGGTGATATTCATCACGTTTGCCTTTGTTCCAGTTGCGAACAGAGCGATAATAACCTACAATGCGTGCATAAACTTCCGTCTCTGTGCCTTTGACATTTGCCAAGTCTTCCTTTACTTGAGCAATTTCTGCTTCTACCGTTGCAAGATTGCGAACTTGTGTTGCCATAATTTTTTCCTCCCAAAAAACTTTTATGGTACTCATTTTTGACATTGTGTCTGTAAACTATACCTTACACTATTTTTCGGTTTTAGTCAATGCTAAAACACTGTATCTAGTGTGTTTTTTGTTCATTTAAAGTATCGACACACTAGATATTTACTTTAATAAAATAATTATTTTTTAAGCAAATTTTCTCTTTCTTTTTCTAAATTTGCTAATTTTTGCTTTAGGCCTTGTTCGGCTTCTATGCGACAACTTGGACATTCAAAATGTTCACCTGAAATATATCCGTGAACACGACAAATTGAATATGTAGGTGAAATTGTAAAAAACGGAATGCGATACGTTGTTGCAATTGAACGTACTAAGTCGCGACAAGTTTTCCAATCTTTTACGGCTTCACCCATATAAACGTGGAACATTGTTCCGCCTGTATACTTTGTTTGTAAAGACTCTTGATGATCCAGCGCTTCAAAAACATCTGCCGTATAATCTACAGGTAGCTGTGTTGAGTTTGTATAAAACGGTTCCATTTCACCGCTAGTAATGATGTCTGGATACTGAGCTTTATCATGTCTTGCTAAACGATAAGATGTACTTTCTGCCGGAGTTGCTTCCAAGTTGAAAAGCTCACCTGTCGTTTCTTGGTAATCTTGTAATCTTTGACGCATATAAGAAAGTACTTTTTCTGCAAAAGTTTTTCCGCGTTCTGTTGAAATATCGCAACCTAAAAAGTTAAGACAACATTCATTCATGCCACACAAACCAATTGTGTTAAAGTGATTATCCAGTTTAGAAAGATATCTTTTTGTATAAGGAAACAAACCGCCGTCGAGTAATTTTTGAATTACTTTTCGTTTTGTACATAAACTGTCTTTTGCTAAATCCATCAAGTAGTCAAGGCGTGCAAAAAACTGTTGTTCCGTTTTTGCTAAATAGCCTATTTGTGGCAAGTTTATAGTTACAACACCTAAAGACCCTGTAAATTCATCGGCTCCGAATAATCCGCCACCACGACGGCGTAATTCGCGTTTGTCTAATTGAAGACGACAACACATTGAGCGAACATCGCTTGGGTTCAAATCGGAGTTTACAAAGTTTTGGAAGTTTGGCGTTCCGTATTGGGCAGTCATTTCAAAAAGTAATTTTGCGTTTTCACTGTCCCAAGCGAAATCTTTTGTAATATTATACGTTGGAATAGGATAAGCAAAACCGCGACCGGCAGCATCGCCTTCAATCATCAATTCTATAAAAGCTTTGTTGATCATATCCATTTCTTTTTGGCAATCTCCATACGTAAAATCCATTTCCTTGCCACCGACTACGGCAGGTTTGTCTTTTAAGTCATCAGGACAAACCCAGTCTAGCGTAATATTTGTAAACGGTGCTTGTGAGCCCCAGCGACTTGGAGTATTTACACCGTAAATAAAACTTTGAATGCATTGGCGAACTTGTTTTGCATCTAAATTATCTGCACGGATAAAAGGTGCAAGATAAGTGTCGAACGATGAAAATGCTTGTGCACCTGCCCATTCGTTTTGCATGATGCCTAAAAAGTTTACTATTTGGTTAACTAATGTTGAAAGATGAGAAGCAGGTGTGGATGTAATTTTATCGGTAACACCACCTAAACCTTCGGCAACTAATTGACGAATTGACCAGCCTGCACAATATCCGCTGAACATGGAAAGATCGTGCAAGTGAAATGCGGCGGTTTTGTGTGCTTCTGCAATTTCTTTTGAGTAAATGTTTTTTAACCAATAGTTTGCCGTTATTGTGCCGGAATTGTGTAAAATCAAACCGCCAAGTGAAAAGTTTACGTTGGCATTTTCATTTACGCGCCAGTCGGACTGACTCAAATAACCGTCCATTGTGGCATTAATGTCAAGCATTAAACTTTTTGCATCACGAATGGCTTCATGACGGGCACGGTACAGGATATATGCTTTAGCGACCTGCACTTCGCCCTTTTCAATCAGCACTGACTCTACCACGTCTTGAATTTCTTCAATGGCAGGAATGGAATTAGAGTGACGTGTTGCCATGAGTGTTTTTATTTGTTCTTCAACAACATCGGTCAATTGTTCCGCTTTTTGTGGATTTGCGTTTTTCTCCACCGCTTCAATAGCTTTCCCGATTGCCACGCTAATTTTGGAACGGTCATAATCCCTTATTTCCCCTGACCGTTTTACAACATGCTTGATGACCATGACCGATTCTGTATCTTTTTTGTTTCCCAGAAATCTTCTCCATTCCGGAAATACAGATTGATCTCCCATTTTATTTCCCCTCCAGTTTTTTTACTTCGTCTATAAACTCTTCTAAATTTTCAAAGTGTCGATAAACAGATGCAAATCGAATATATGCAACTTTATCAATGTCATGAAGTTTTTCTAAAACTAAGTCTCCTAAGTCGCTCGTGGCAATTTCTCTGTTTCCTCTGCCTTTCATAATAGCTTGATCTTCAATGTCATTCAAAATATTTTCAATGCTGTCAAGTGAAACAGGTCTTTTTTCTAAGGCACGTTCAATGCCTTTGCTTAATTTTGCTCTGTCAAACGGTTCGCGTCTGCCGTCACGCTTAATTACCATAAAGGTTTTTTCTTCGATTCTTTCATAGCTGGTGAATCTATATTCACAACTAATGCATTCGCGGCGTCGTCTAATAGTTTCACCGTTTGCCATTGTACGCGATTCTAAAACTTTGTCATCGAAACTTCCGCAATACGGACAACGCATTATTTTGCCTCTTGGTTTTACAAAGATTTTGAAATTTACTTCAATTTGCGTATCAAAAAGCATACACTAAACCTAGTGTTTTTTTTCTTGATAAACCCATTATATAACACTAAATGCATTATGGCAATAGAATTTTTTTGGATAATACTGTCGTTTTTTAATATATGAATTTTACAATATTTGTTAAAAGGAACATTTTTTATACAATATAATAATTAGTTATATACAAAAATAAAAACACGTGATATAATTTTTTCTAATTATATGGAAGATAATAAAACGTTGCAAAACGATAAAGAAATAAAACAAGAAGCCTCTGAAAAAAATGCAAATTCTACAACGGTAGAAAAGAAAAAAAAATCTGTAGTAAAAATAATTTTTATTTTAGTTTTTGTCATCGTTTTAAAAATAATTTTTTTGCTTGTTTTAAATTTTATTTTTAAGCTGGATAATTCACGAAAAGTTTTTGAAGATTATAAAAATTCCTTGCCTAATTATAATAAAAGTCCTGTTTTAGTTTTTAAAGAAGTTAATTTTTACAAATATTTAATTCGCGGTTCCGAAAAAGAAATGCAAATTTTTTTAGTTAGCGGTAAAGCCGATTTTGGATTTGATTTATCTTGTGCAAAAATAGACACAAATAAAACAAATTTGCTTTCTCGTACAATTTATATTGATTATGAATTAAAAACACATTTTCCGATTTTTGTTGATGTTCAAATTTCAGAATATGATGTTCAATGTGTAAAATCTTTTTATGCACAAATAATATCGGAAGAAGAAATTGAAAAGGCTGCAAAAACTGTAGGAGTTATAGGAGGAGGCACTGCAAGTCTGTTTGGTGGTATTGTAGGTAGTAAGTTTGCAATGAGCCCCGTTAAAAAAATAATTTCAGGTTCCGTTGTAGGAGTTACATCCGGCATTGCGGTGGGAACCGGTTCATATTTAATGACAAGAAACTTTTTACAGAATTTTAATGATTCCGGAAATATAGCAACAGAAAGAGAAAAAATTATTGATGAATCTAAAATATTAATTGCACTTGAACTTTTAGAAAGCTCTGAAAATGTTTTAAAAAAAGATGACTTAATTCAATGGGAGCAAAATATCATCACAAATTATAAAGCGGATATAATTGATACGATGAAAAGATTTTTTATTCCGTTTGGTTGGAAAAATATTGAATTAAATTTTATTAAAACAAGCGAAGGAGGCAATTATGAAAATTAAAAAACTCATTCCATTGTTTTTAATTATATTTACTTTTGCAATAATAATTGCTTTTTGTTTTGCCCCTGTAAGTTTTCGTGAAGCGATTTTTTCAAAAATACCATTAATAAAAAAAATTGTTAATGTTACTTTTCAATCTTCTACAAATATAATTTCCGAGTCATCGGTTTTAAAATTAAAGACAGCACAGTTTGATTTGGATTTTTTAATGGAGCTTGAAAATCAAGAGGGGAAATTTATTGCTTTATATCCTTATAGAGTTGTTGCCGGAGTTGACTTAACAAAACAAAAAATTGAAAAAAAAGAAAATAATTCTGTTTATATAAAATTGAAAAGTCCTCAAATTATTTTTTCAGGTATGTCTAATTCAAAAGATGCATTAGTAGTTTATGATACTCTAAAAAATTCTGCAAATGATTATGATGCTTATTTTAAAAGTGCAAAAATTGCTTTTGAAAAAAAAGTAAAGGATTTGGCATTTGAAAATAATATAATTGAAAAATGTCAGGATAATGCAAAAAAAGTTTTACAAAATTTATATTCAGCATATACAGATAATATAAATATAAATTTTGAAGAAAATAAAGAAGATAATATATATGATGAACAAAATGCTTTTTTTTCAAATAGAGAAAATGTGGGCTTTGTTTTTTCAAACGAAAGTCATATTAAAGCAATGAATACTATAATGCCGAACCGTGATGATATGATTCTTTCGATAAATGAAACAGATTTTGCACGATTCGGATTTTTTAAATCTTTGCCGCAAACAGAAACGTATTCAAGTTTTGCAAAAAAATATTTTTCTAAAACTTCAAATGAAAATATAATGATGCAAGTTTCGTTTCCTTTTCAAAAAACAAATATGAAAAAATTTTTTTTTGCAAATTCTTCAGGATATAATTATTGTAGAATTATGACAAATGACGGCAAAGATTTTTATTTGCAAACGTTGCCGACAACTGTTGAAAATCACAAAGAAAATTATTCACCGAATTTAATTTATGCTGCATTATGTTTTGACATAAATGAAAAAAGTTTGTCGCATGAAAAAAATAATGAAAAAGAAAATTATTTACTTTATGCAAATTATCATGATGTGGCTTTATCTTCATTTAAAAATAAATATTATTCTGCAGTTGAAAATGTTTTATTATTACAAAAAGAAAAATTTGGTTTGGAAAAAAATTTAGAAAAACTTTTTTCTATAAATTCTCTTTTATATCATAAAAAATTTATTCCGGTTAATAATGAACCAAAATTTAATTTACAACTTGAAATTGCTTCAATATTACTTTCAAATAAACTTTCTAATTTTGATTATAATGCCAGAAAAAAGTTGTTGGATGCATTTTCAACTGAAACTGAAACTCGTGTTGCATTAAAAGCAAATTTTTTACAAAATGCTGATTCGCTTAATTTAACAGATAAAGAATTTTTAGAATATACGGATGATATTGTTCAAACGGGATTAATTATTTCTAAAGAATTGTTTAAAGTTTTGCCCAAAAAAGATATGCAAAAATATTTAACTAACATTTTGCAAAAAAAATTAATAGTTGAAAAAGAAGGTTTTCCTTTTGTTCATAAAGTTGATAAAACAGTTTATGTTTTTTGTGATGATAAATCTAAAGATTTTTTTGAAAAAGATAATCATGGACACTTATGGTTTATTAATATATTTAATAAAAGAAGTGCAACAAAAAATATCTATGATGAAAATATACTTAATGATAAAGTAGTTTTAATATATTTAAAAAAAGGTTTTTGGATTGAGTATTCTGCAATTATTTTTAATTCTGAAAGTTTAATGATTTATGATAATTTTTCATCTTGGATTATTAATAAAGATGCTGCAGAAATTTTTTATAAAGATATTTTGGACAATGGAGAATCAATAATGCTTGGTAATTTTCAATACAATAATAAAATTGCTCTTCCTGTTTTAAAAGAAATGCATTATGTTTTTTCTAAAGAAAATTATCATGGTATTAATTTGTCAAATAATTTTATTAATGATTTAAGCCAAAAATTAATTTTTGAAATGCAAAGATAGTTTGTATTTAAATATATAGTATTTTGATTTTTAAATTATAGTAGGTTATATGTAATGAAGCTTTTAAAAGATAAAATTATTTTAGAGGGTGTTGTTGTTAATTCCGAAATTCTAAAAGTATCTTCTTTTTTAAATCATCAACTTGATGTGAAATTACTTGATGCGATTGGAGATGAATTTTCAAAACTATTTTGTAAAAAAAATGTTACACGCATTTTAACAATTGAATCATCCGGCATTGCTCTTGCTTGTGTAGTTGCTAGAAAAATGAATAACGTTCCTGTTGTTTTTGCCAAAAAAAATAAATCGGGAAATGTTCCGGAAGATGTTTATACAACATCAATTTATTCTTTTACACATAATAAATCATATGATATTATTGTTTCAAAAAATTTTTTACATAAAGATGATAATGTATTAATTATTGATGATTTTTTGGCAAAAGGTTCTGCACTTAACGGTTTGATTGACATAATTAAACAAAGTGGAGCAAATTTTGTTGGTGCAGGTATTGCAATTGAAAAAGGCTTTCAAGATGGTGGAAAAAAATTACGTGAACAGGGTTTTCAAATTGAATCATTAGTAATTATTGAAAAGATGGATTGTTGTGGAAATATATTTTTTAAGAATTAAGTATTAATATGAAAAACTTTTTTTTAAAGTCCGATTTTTTTTATGACTCGAATAATATTGAAGATTATATTCAATTAATTTTATCAGATATGATAAACGGTCTAAAAACTAAAGGTAAAAAAAGCGGACAGCAAATGTTTCGTACATTCAAATTGCCTGTGCAAAAAAATCCAATAAATGAAAATGTAATTGTCATTGATGCAGGTGGAACTAATTTTAGAAGCTGCCTTGTAAGTTTTAATTCGGAAGGTAAAGCAAATATTTCAAATTTAGAAAAGACTAGCATGCCTGCAATTAAAACTGAGCTTTCAAAAAAAGATTTTTTTGCACAAATAGCAAATAATATTTCACGGTTAAAAAATAAGTCAAATAAAATTGCTTTTTGTTTTTCTTATGCAATGGAAATTTTAGAAAACGGTGATGGTAAGGTTCTTTCTTTAGCAAAAGAAGTAAAGGCTCCTGAAGTTGTGGGTTGCTGCGTTGGTAAAGAATTAAAAAAAGAGTTGTATAAACAAGGTTGGAATAAAATAGAAAAAATAGTTTTGTTAAATGATACTGTTGCTGCTTTAAATGCCGCTGCAATTTTTGATTGTGAAAAAAAATATGAAAGTTATCTTGGTTTTATTTTAGGAACCGGAATGAATGTTGCATATGTTGAAAAAGAGTTAGCACAAATTATTGTTTGTGAAACAGGAAAATGTAATACAATTCCACAATCAAAAATTGACATTGGTTTTGATTTGACAACAGCAACTCCTAAAGATTATATTTTTGAAAAAATGTGTTCCGGCGGATATTTGCCGGCATTAATTTTATATGCATTAAAAAAAGCATTTGAAGTAGGATTGATTTCTCAGAGTGAATTGCCGTCAAGCAATTTTTCAATGACTGATGCAAATTATATACTTCAAGAAAATATAGAAAGCAATATAAGTAAAATTATTGATAAATTTTTTGAACGAAGTGCGGTTTTATCAGCATGTGCAGTTGCCGCAACAGTAATTAAGGCTGTAGGAAATTTCACCCCTGAAAAACCAATTGGCATTTTATGTAATGGCACAACTTTTTATAAAACATATAAAACAAAAGAAAGGTTTGAAAATGTTTTGGATAATGTTTTGAGAAAAAAAAGAAATATTAATTTTGAACTTTTACAAATTGAAAATGATATTATTTTAGGAACAGCGGCAACTGTTTTTTAATAAATATATATAGAGAGGTTTATTTAAATGAAAAAAAAATTATTTATTTTGTTGTCTTTATTAATAATTATTCCAAATTGTTTTTCTCAGATTTATAACAAAAGTCATAAAATGTTTATTACAAAGACTGAACATTTTGATATTATTTTTCCTGAAGAATCTACTGAAACGGCAAAGCTTATTGCAGAAAATTGTGAAAATTATTATAACGAAATTTGTGATAAATTATTTGCCGTTCCGTATTTTAGAATACCTGTTGCAATAACTCCGGACACGGATAGTTTGAATGCTTATTATACTATGGAGCCATATCACAGAATTGTTATTTATGATACTGTTGTTCAATCAGGGAGTTTAACAAATTTTAGACAAACTATTCTTTCAGTTTTTTACCATGAATTAACACATGCTATTTCTTTGGGTATTCGTACAAAAGGTTGGGAAAAAGCTTCAAAAATTTTTGGTGATTTTTTGTCCCCGGGACAAATTTTTTATTTTACTCCTTTTTTTATAGAAGGAGTTACAGTTTCGTTTGAAAGTTCTTTTAATGAAGGACGTGTTAATGATGCTTATTCAATGCACTATGTAAAACAAGCTAAAGTTGAAAATAATTTTCCTGACTGGCGTAATGTTACTGGTGTTCGCGATGTTCATCCGGGAGGAAAATTACCTTATATTTTTGGAGGTTCATTTAGTTTTTATATCCAAAAAAAATATGGTATGGAAAAGTATGCAGAATTTTTTCATGAATGTGCAAAATTTAATTTTGACATGATGGAAATAAAATTTAATCTTATTTATGGTACTTCTCTTGATGAATTATGGAAAGAATTTGAAAATGAAATTCAAATTCCCGTTACCGTTAATGATTGTTCAACTGTATCTGAAAATTATTTTGTTGAAAAAAAATATGGTAAGATATTTGATAGTATTGCAAGTTCTAAAAATGGAATTGCTTTTTTATCTAATACAAATAAAAAAGTATATTTAAAAACTAATGATGGAAAAATTAAATTTTTATTTACAACCGATACAAGTACTCCCCAAAGAATTACATTTTCTTCAAATGGAAATTTTATTACACATTCTTATGCTTTATTTGATGAAGGTAGTAAAAATATGGTTCGTGTTTATGATTTGAAAAAAAAACATTTTGTAAAAACTTTTTCAAATCTTAGAGATGCTACTGTAGTAAATTATAATAATATAAATTATGTTGCTGCAGTAAAAACAAATTCTCAAATTTCAACTTTGGTTGTTCATGATTTTAATAAAAAAATTATTTTTGAAAAAGTTTTTGATTTTGGTATTGTGCCCTTTAATATTGTTGATTGCGGAAATAATATAATAGCATATTTAGAAAAAAACAAACTTGATTGGTCTTTAAATTTTATTGATTTAAAAAATAATAAAGAATTTAATTTATCATTAGATTGCAAACCGTTTGATTTACAATGTCAAAATGGAATACTTTCTTTTTCATTTCATTATGATGAAAATGTGCATGAACCAACATTAGCCCGATGTGCAATTGTTAAACCGGATTTTGCAGAAAATGAAATTAAATTGAAAATTGATTTTCAAAATGAAGATTTTTCCGGTGGCGTTTTTTCTCCGGTTTTACAATTTGATGATTTTGGAATTTCAAATATTGTTTTTGTTTCAAAATTTTATGATAAGGATAAATTACTTTTTTTAAATAAATCAAAAATTAATTTTACAACTGAAGAAAAAAGGCTTGTCCGTGAAATTGATTTTTATGAAATGAAAAGTGCCATAGGAAATTATATTTTTGAAAAATCAGTTGAAGATGATAATGACTTTGAAAAACAAAAATATAATCCTTTGAAAAACTTACATAAAGGAATTATTCTTCCTTTACCTGCTCTGTCAATGTTTGAAACGTATCATTTATCGGATGTTGTTAGTTTTAGTTTGTTTTATTATACAAAAGATCCGGCAAATCTTTTTGCTTTTCAAAGTGAAATTAGATATAGTCCATTGGAAAATACAGTAGGAGGAGGACTAAGTTTTACAAATTATTTTGGTGATTGGGTTTTAACAACAATTCTTCGAGGTTCTTATTTTTTAAATACTAATAATCGTTTTTATGCATTAGGAACATTTAATTTACAAAAAACATTTCCTATTCTTTATTCAAATTGTAAAGTTATTTTAAATAATAATGCAAAATGGTTTTCA
>JAAYNH010000040.1 GCA_012520945.1 Treponema sp.
AAACATCTATATTTAAATTCCGATAATTTAACAGAGGTAATATAAATGAAAATGATTGATAAATTGTTCTATGTTTTAACTTCTCAGCGAGAAATGCTAGAAAAAATTCATTACAATCAAAGATTTGTTAAAAAAGCAGTTAATGAAAGGAATTGGCAAAATTTAGAACAAAGTCTATATAGAATACAATGTTTATCCGATGAATTTGTTATTTTGGAAAATGAACGGATTTTTGTTTTCGAATCTTTCGGTTGTTCTCAAAATAATGACATTTATCATATCGTTTCAAAATTACCAAAAGAAAAACAAAAAGATGCTATGAATCTTTTTCATGAAGTTAGACAAAAATTAATGATTTGTAAAATTGAAAATAATTCAATTAACGAATATATAAAAATTACAAAAGAATTTTTACAAGGTATTTTTGATAAAGTTGTACCGCAAAGGAAAAATGTTATATATGGTATTAGTGGTGTAATCAAAAATCAACCTACGAGTTTGGTTTTAGATGCGGTGTTGTAGTAAATACTAACTAGGAGAAAATATGTCAAGTTTTAGTGGAATTGAAATAGGAAAACGTTCTTTGATGGCTCACAGTCAACAAATTGGAACAGCCGGACATAATATTACAAATGCAGGCACAGAAGGATATTCAAGACAACGTGTTCATGTTCGTGCTTTTGACCCGTTAGACAGACCTGATTTGTCGCGTGCTGAGCGTCCCGGTCAAGTTGGGCAGGGTAGTTGGGCACAAAGTGTAGAACGTGTTCGTGATGAGCTTTTAGACAAACGAATTACAGCACAGGCAAATCAAGAGTCGTATTGGGAAACTCGCGAAAAATATTATTCAATGATTGAAAAAGTTTATAATGAGCCTGTAGATATTTCTGTGCGTACCAATATGGATAAATTTTGGCAATCGTGGCAAGAACTTTCTATATATCCTGAAAGTGTGGCTGCTCGTAATGCCGTTATTTCACGTGGGGAATCTTTAGTTGATTCAATTTATCAAAGAAATAATGCTTTGGCAGGAATTGGAACACTTTTAAATGGAGACATTGAAGCTACTGTTAAACAGTTTAATGAATATTCATATACGATTAGTGAATTAAATAAGGAAATTGTTCGTGTTCGTGCAATGGGAGATAATCCGAACGATTTACTTGACCGCCGTGATTTAATGATTGATAAGCTTTCAAAAATTGCAAATATTACAACAGATACTCGTGACCCGGATGAATTTATGGTGCATATAGATGGACATATTTTAGTTCAAGGTGGTTTACATCGTGAGTTTGAAATTGTTCCATTAATAGATAATAATGGTTACTCAAAAGTTGTATGGTCGGATACTAAAAATGATGCAGTTGTAACAGGAGGTTCATTAGGAGCCTTAATTGAATTGCGTGATTTTGATATTCGTAATGAAATGCAAGGTTTAGATACAATGACTATGAATTTTGCAGATTTAGTAAATGATATTCACAGAAATGCCGTTGGCGCAAATAATACAACAGGTTTAGATTTTTTTGTACAACAACCTTTTGTAACAAACACATTGGGAAATTATGATAGAAATGGTGATGGTATTGAAGATACCAGTTATGTTTTTCGCATAACCGGAAATAATGAATTAAAGGCAACAGAACAAACAGGTTTGGAAGGTACAATTATTATTGCAGGAAAATCCGGAAATATAAATGTGTCATATTTTGCAACGGATACTGTTGAGACAATTATAAATCGAATTAATGATTCTGATGGAGAAGTAAAAGCATATTTAGATAAAAATAATAAATTGGTATTAAAAGCAACAACAAGTTTAAATCCAGAAAATCCGGATTTTGTAATTCGTTATGTAGAAGATTCAGGACATTTTTTAGCCGGATATGCAGGTTTACTTCGTGGCTCAGGTGAAGCAAATGCTTATAATTTTGCACAAGCTAATGCCGTTGATTTTCTTAGCACGAATGAATATGCTGTTGCTCCCGTAATGAATCCGGCAGGATATATTGCAATAAATGATTCTATAAAAAAAGATGTACTTTCAGTTGCCGCAAGTTTTCCTAATGCACAAGGTTTTGCAGAATATGGTGATGGTCGTGCCGCTGTTGAAATTGCAGCATTAAGAAATAATTCGGTAATGATTGGTAAATCAAAAACATTTGATGATTATTTTGCAGAAAGCGTAACAAATGTTGGATTAAAAGGTGAGCAAGCTGAAATAAATATGCTCAGTCATAATGCTATCATGGATGATTTACGTAATCTTCGTGAATCAATTTCCGGTGTTAATGTTGATGAAGAACTTGCTGACATCATTAAGTTTCAACATGGATATAATGCTGCAGCACGTTTTGTAACAGTTGTTGATGAATTGCTTGAAACAGTTATCAATCGTATGGGTGTTTAATGGGTAAAACAAACTCATTAATGTTAAATTTTTAAAACCGACAAAAGTATTTTTTTTGCTTTTAGATTTGTAGAATTTATGATAAAAAATTTAAAAGTAAAGATTCAGGGAGAAAAAGTCGGTTTAAAACTTAAAAAAAATTTCTCCCTAAGAGGAAATTATGCCTAGAGTAAGTTCAAATTTGATAAATAATAATGTACAGCAAAATTTGCGTTCTCAAGAATCGCGTACAAATAAAGCACAAAATCAAATGGGTAGTCAACAACGTATTCAATCTTTACGTGATGATCCAATTGCAGCCGGTCATCTTGTTCGCTATCAGTCATATGCAAACAGAGTTGACCAATTTAAACATAATGCTCAAACATTAACCGATCAATTTGTATATTCTGAAGGATACATAAATAATTCGTTACAAATTATGCAACGTATTCGTGAGTTGGCAGTAACCGGTGCAAATGGCATATATGGTAAAGATGATATGCAAAATATGGCAACTGAAGTGAACGAATTATTAAAGGAACTAATTCAAAATGCAAATGCAGTTAGTCCTGATGGTTCATCTCTTTTTGCAGGTACGCGTACAAATAGAACAGCTTTTGAAGTCTCTATGGGAATGGTTGAAGGCTCTGCTGAAGCATTAATTTCATCTGTACGTTATAACGGAACAAATGAATCAAATAATGTTGAGGTTGATGAACATGCATATATGAATATTGATCGAGATGGTTCTAAACTTTTTTGGGCAGAAAACCAACGACTTTTTTCTGAACGTGATGCGACACGATATCAGGTTCGTCAGGATTCAGTAATTAAAGTTGATGGTACTGAAATAAAATTAAATGCAGGAGATAGCATTTTTGCCATAATAAGTAAAATTAATGATGCAGGAGTAGCGGTAAAAGCAACTATTGACCCAATAACTAATGGATTAAATTTACAAACAACAGACGCTAGACTTTTATGGCTTCATGATACAAAAGGTACTACATTACAAGATTTAGGATTAATTAAAGATTCTACACAGTTACCACCGTATAATTTAGGTAATAGTGTCAGAGTTTCCGGTGGTAGTATGTTTGATACGGTAATTGCTTTTAGAGATGCACTTTTGCGTGGTGATTCGGAAAGTGCTGGAAGTCGCGTGCTTGGTTCAATAGATAGTGCTATAGGAAATTTAATAACAAATATTGCAAAAATCGGTAGTGATTATGAGCGTAGTCAAAATCAAATTGCAAAAGCAGAAACAAATACGTTAAATGTAGCACAACAAATTTCTAGAGAAGGAGATTTAGATATTACAAAAGCTATTACAGATATGAAAATGCTCGAATATGTTCATCAAGCAAGTTTGAGTACCGCTGCAAAAATGTATCAAAATTCATTATTAAATCATATAAAATAATTTTAAATAACAGGAAGATAAAATGACAGTTGAAACAAAAAACGGCTTGAAGGTTCAAGTAGATGAAAAACAAAAAATTACATTTCCACAAGGATTGTTTGGTTTTGAAAATATGACAGACTTTGTACTTCTTGATTGCGAATACAAGCCATTTTTTTGGATGCAGTCACTTCAAGAAAAAAATCTTTCTTTTTTAATAGTTGATCCATTTTTATTTTTTTCCGATTATGAAATAGATGCAGATGATTCTATCTTAAAAACTATTGATTTAACAAAACCTGAAGACGTAAAAATAATGTGTATCGTTACTGTACCTAATGATGGTAGCGGTGTTACTATAAATATGCAAGGTCCGCTTGTTATAAATAAAATAAATAACAAAGCTATGCAAATTATTTTACCTGATGAAAGATATACAACTAAGCACAATCTTCTGGAGCAAATTAAAAACGGAGGAAGTGCATGTTAATTTTAAGTCGTAAAGTTAATGAAAAAATAAAAATAGGCAACGATATAACTTTAACAATTATTGAAATTAAGGGTGAACAAATTAAAGTTGGTGTTGAGGCACCGAAAAGTGTTAAAGTTTTTCGTCAAGAGGTATATGACGCAATTCAAAGAGAAAATATAGCCGCTTCAAATGTAAGTGTAAACGTAGATGTTTTAAGTAAGCTATTCAAGTAAATTATCAAAAAAAAAATTATTCTTTTATTGACGGCACATTACCATGTTCATCACGTATGTAATAAGGCCCTTCATAGCTTTCTAAAGGTTTAATGCCATTATCATTCATTTTTTTTGCAAGATTTATTAAAGAAAAACCATTGTTAGATGCTACAGGTAAACATTCAATCCATAGATTTGAATGATTTTTTTTTAGTTTATCTTTTAATAAATTTGCACCGGAACCAACAAGTAAAATTTTTTTTTCTATATCAAATTTTTCTAAAATTTCTTTATCATCAATATCCAAAGGTCCGTGAAGTATTTTTCCATTATCATAAATATTTACATAAAATCTGTTGCGTTTTGCATCCAAACAAGTAATTAATATTTCGTTCCAAAATAAAAAATTTTGTGCTAAAGCTTCAAGTGTTGGAACACCATAAATTTTTGTACCGTTTGCAGTTTCCAATGCTTTTAATGTAGCAAAACCAAGTCTAAGTCCTGTAAAAGAGCCCGGACCTTTTGCCAAACAAGTAAATTCTAAATCTTTGGCTTCAAGATTAATTTGAGAAAGTACATTTTGAATCATTGTTAAAAAAAATTCTACTTGTTTAATTCCGCAATCAAGAGTCATTGAACAACTGAGATTATCATTTATTGCTGCAACAGTTAAAAAATTACTGCTTGAATCTATAGCTAATGCTTTCAATTTATTCTTCCGTATTTCCAATTATCAATTGTTATTTTTCTTTTTTCATTATCAATAATTTCAATATTTATTTTTATGGCATTTTCAGGAATTTCACTTTGCACAATTTCACTCCATTCAATTACTGTAATACCGTTTCCAAATAAAATTTCATCAATGCCTAAATTATAAAAATCATTTCCGCCTGAAAGTCTATATGCATCAATATGATAAAGTGGCATTTTCCCTTGATATTCGGAAATTATTGTAAATGTAGGACTAGTAATAATTTCATCAATTTCTAAAGCTTCAGCTAAACCTTTTGTAAAAGTAGTTTTTCCTGCAGCCAGTGAACCGCTAAAAGCAATTATATCTCCGGGACAAAGTTGTAAACCGATTTTTTTTGCTAAATTAATAGTTTCATCACGAGAATTTGAAATGAATTGAAACTTCATCATGGAAGTTGTCCTTCATAATCCATAGTTAAAATAGTTTCTCTTAAAGCTCTTTTAATAGGTAACAAAGGATATTCAATATCATCAACAATTTCTAAATCTATTTCTTTTTTCCCGGTTGGTAATAGCTCAATAATAAAATTTATGGAACTTTCAATATTTTTTACAGGAAGTTGAATTAATGCTACGGCACTAAAATTTCTTCTATAATAAATAAATCCTTCTTCGCGTTGAATGTCTCTAATTTCCAAAATTTTCATAATTACAAAATACCTTAATTATAAAATTTATGCAAGCATTTTTAAATTTTATAAATTATTCATATAGATTTTTGAAAAAATTTTATTTCGTGATTTTTTACTTATTTGTACAAAACGAATATGTACTCTAAAAGTGTCAAAATCTTTTGAATAATCTTTTACAGATTTAATAATAATCCCAATAATGTTGTCTTCGTTTTTTCCGTCAATTTTTGTTGAAATATGAATGTATTGATTTTCTTTCATAGGAAAATTTGAAATTAAACAACATCCATCACTACTTATATCCCAAAGTTTTCCATCAAATGTTTTATCTAAGTTTTTATATTCTATATTAACACCTTTTTTTCCGTTAACGGAAAAAATTTTTACAGCATTATATTTACATTGATAATCGAATTTAATACGCTTAGCAGTTCGTCTGTGTAAAATTTGAATATTTGTTGCATGATAAATTGTAAAATGGTTATCAAAAACTTTGTAAATTTTACTTTGCAAAATATATGCAACAGCATTTTTTTCTTCAAAAATTAATGTAATTTTACTTCCTTTTTTAAGATTAATTACCTCATTAAAAATATTTTTAGGTAATGTAAGTGATAAATATTTTTTATTATTTTCTAAAACCTTTGTTTCATATTGATTATTTTTACCGTCAATTAAATTTAAAATTTGGCCTTTTTCAATTTCATTCGTATTAGAAATAACTGAATACTGTGTATAAAGAATTTCAATTTTTTGTCTAATATTAAAAAGAATTTCAACTTTTTCATCAACAACCGTCATTGCATAATTTGAATATATTTTCTCAATTAAAATATTAAAAAATGCTTCAATTGCGTTTTTGTAATTATTATTTTTAACATATTTTTTTAAATCTATAACTTCATTTGTATCACAAAGTTCTTCTAAAAGTGTTATTTCATTTTCAGTTAAAAAAATATGTTTCGATATTTCTGTTAATGTTTTTTTTAATGTATTTTTTTTTTCAACATTTTTATATTGCTTTTGCCTAAAATTCATATATATATTTATGAAACTAAATATCAAACTAATGATTGCAGCAATAATTATTATTATAAAAATATATGGATTTTGTTGAGCTTCAATTGCTGACATATACTCATGCCTCTGTATTAATTAAATTTACTAAATCTTTAATTTCATTAACTGTCGGTAAAATTTCATATTCACATAAATCACCAATTAAAACGGTGTCTTTATTTATAAGAGCTGCTTCAAAGTCTTTTAAAATCGGAGCTAAATCATTAATTAAAAATTCATTTACAGGTTTATCTTTAATTATCAATTTTTCAAAAAAGGAAGGAAATAAAGATGAAAGAGTTGTAATTCTAAAAAAAGAATCAAACATATAAGTAAAATCTTTAACAGTTTGGTTCACTTTTGCATCAAGATTATTTTGTAATTGTACAGGAACTTCTTCTAATTTTACTGAAAGATCATCACATAACTTTTTAATCTCTGAAAAACCTTTTTGTATATCTTCAAGAGCAACAGTTGTTAATTCAATTTTATTTGTATTTACTAAAAGTTTTTTTGAAATTTCATCTATTTCATCCGCAGGAATATTTTTACCATCAATAATTATTCCGATTATTGTTGCATTGTTATTTTCACAAAGTGTTTGAAAATTTGTCAAAATATCGCCTACATTTTTTTCGTTTTCAATGCTTAAATCTATTTTTTCTTCATTAACATAAAAATCCATATTAATCTCCCAAGTTATTTATCTTTTTGCTTAAAATAATTTTCCATAGTTTTATTTTGTGCTTCAAGTCTATTCATTGTTGATTCCATTTGTCCATATTTTCTTTTTAATTCTATTTCTTTTGCAGCAATTTGAGTTTCCAGTTTTTGAATTTTTGTTTCTGTGTTTTTTATGTTCGTATCAACTGCCCGATCTTTACTTGCAAGAATGCCTCCAATTTGTACATATGCTTGTAAATTTTTATCTAATTGATATGCAATTCCATTGTCAATAATTTTATCTTCATCAGAGTCATAACCAAAAAGGGATTTAATTTCAGGTATATAATCTTTAAGCATATCATCAAGCTTTTTTTCATCAATTTCCAAATAACCACGCATTTGTCTTTGTGAAATTGAGGCAGATGATATTCCTGCTTTGCTTGAAATTCCTAACTGTGCCAGAAGACGAATTTCAGCACCGTCATAAGGAGTGTAGGAAGAATTAATTATATTTTGTAATTTTGATTTTTGGCTTGATAGAGTTGATTCTGTTTGAAATTTTCCTAAGCGTTCGAATGCTTTTTCTTTTTCCTCATCTGTTAAATATTCCAATTCATTTATAATTTCAGGTTTTGTTTGTGTTAATATATTCAGTTCAGTTATTAATTGATTGTATTTTCCAACAAATTCAATAATTGCATTTTTTGCAGCTTCTATATTAGGTTTTATTGTAATAGTTGCAGTTTTTTCAGTTGAAGAGTTCAGATTTAATGTTACATTTGGAACAATATCATCAATTTTATTTTCGCTTCGTGTAATTGAAATTCCTTCATATTTTAATTTAGCATCTCCGGCTATTGTAACAGGATTTACAGGCTCATATCCGAGTTTATTATTTTCATTATATGATAAAACTTCACTTACAGAAATTTCTTTGCCGGTATTTGAATTTCTTAAAATAATGCTTTTTAGGTTTGGATAATCGCGTAAAGATATTTCAATATTTTTTGAAACATTATTTACAATTAATGAATCATAAAGTTCTTCGGAATTATCTGTAAATTTAAGAAAAACAATAGAACTGTCATTGACAGGAAGTTTTGGTTCTACTTTTGGTGCCTTAGGTAGAGTAGTTTCGGAATTTTCATTCCAAATTGTAATTCCTTTAAATGTAACATTTTGAGCATCCGGTAAAACCGGTTCATTAAAAGTAGAATTACTTGCAATTGTTACATCGGGAACTTCTTTGCTTGAAATAGAAAATTCGATTTTTTGATTTATGTCATTTATATGTTTATCTGCTAAAAAAATTTCTGTTGATGTTTCCGGTGTTAAGATTTGTTCGTTTGCTAAGCTTGTAATATCACTTTTACTAATACGTAACATCTGACTTTCCAAAGCAAAGGTTAGGGCATCATCTTTAAATTGTAATTTATTGTTTTTTCCTGTTTTTAAGGATTCAATTAACATAGTTTGTTTTGTTTCTGAAACACCAACAACAGCGACTTTAATGAGTCCATTTGAGCGTTTGTTTAATGCAGTAACAAAATCTTTAACAGAGCCACCTTTCCAATTTAATGTGACAGTTTTTTCTCCAACTGAATATACGTATTTTCCTGCAGCTATTTTAGTGTCTTTGTCAATTTCTGTTGATAAAAATCTGTCCGCTGTTGCAATTTTCTCCACATCGATTTTGAATGATTCCAATGTGGCATCTCTTGTAGGTGTTGCAGAAACAGCATATTCATCTGTTGAGTTTGCTAATTTATCATTAAATGGATTTTCAAATGAATAGAGACTTCGTGCAGTTTCACGAAAAGATGACATATAATGATTAACACGTTGCCAACATTGCTTGTCAAATTTATACTCATCTAGCTTTTCTTGTTCTCTTTTTAATGGAAGTTTTTCAACTTCTAAAAGACTTTTTATGAGATCATTTGTTTTATATTTGTCACTGACACCAGGAATGTTAATATCTGACATAGATGTTATTCAATGTTGTACTAAATTTTTTCGTCAACCAACAGACCAATAGCTTCCTTTAAATGAGCTTGCAATTTTTGAATGTCTTCAGAAGG